>VGZJ01000395.1 GCA_016872595.1 Planctomycetota bacterium | reverse complement strand
CATTGGGTTCCTCGGTCATTTCGGCAGGAAAGAGGCAGAAACGCTGGGAATCCCAAGGTTCCGGCGCACATGCCATGCCGAAAGTCGAAGGTCATCTGGGAAATAGGGGCTCGAAGGTGTTTGGAAGGTACGCCCTGCGCCTCTCCAATGTTCAGCGACGGCACACGGTGTGTGCCCACCACTCTGTAAACTGAAGGCGTCGCGCCCTCGTTTCCCCAATCGCACACGACACCGATGAACCACCCCATTTGCGGCGACGTGCCCCCTTCCCCCACGTTCCCCGTCGCGCGGCCCCGCCGGCTGCGCTACAACCCGCTTGTGCGCGAACTCGTGCGCGAAACGGACGTCACGCCGCGCGACCTGATCCTGCCGCTCTTCGTGCGGCCCGGCAAGGGCGTGCGTCAAGAGATCGGCTCGATGCCGGGCAACTTCCAACTCAGCACGGACACGCTCGTTGACGAAGTCGGCGCGGCCCGCGACCTCGGCATCAAGTCGTTCATCCTGTTCGGCATCCCCGAATATAAGGACGCGACCGGCAGCAGCGCTCTCAAGGACGAGGGCATCGTACAGCAGGCGCTGCGCGAGCTGCGCAAGGCCCACGGCGCGAACGTGCTGCTGATGACCGACGAGTGCTTCTGCGAGTACACCGACCACGGGCACTGCGGCATCCTGTGCGACCGCGGCGGGATCCTCGACGTGGACAACGACGCGACGCTGCCGATTCTGGCGCAGCAGTGCGTGAGCCACGCCCGCGCCGGGGCCGACGTGATCGCCCCCAGCGGCATGATGGACGGCATGATCCGCGCGATCCGCACCGGTCTCGACGACGCCGGGTTTCAGGACATCCCGATCCTGAGCTATGCGGCGAAGTACGCCAGCGGGTTCTACGGCCCGTTCCGCGAAGCGGCCGAATCGCCCCCGTCGTTCGGGGACCGCAACACCTACCAGATGGACCCGGCCAACGGCGACGAGGCGATGAAGGAAGTCGCCATCGACCTCGCCGAAGGTGCGGACATGATCATGGTGAAGCCGGCGCTGTCCTATCTCGACATCATCCGCCGGGTGAAGGAGCGGTTCCACGTGCCGGTGGCGGCGTACAACGTGAGCGGCGAGTTCGCGATGGTGAAGGCGGCCGCCGCGAAGGGCTGGATCGACGAGCGCCGCGTGACGATGGAAATCCTCACCAGCATCCGCCGCGCCGGGGCCGACATGATCCTGACCTACCACGCAAGGGACTTGGCGAAGTGGGTAAAGATGGGTTAGCCGCGAGCCGCAGGCGAGCGCGAACGTCTTCGCGCTCGCCTGCGGCTCGCGGCTAACCCATGAACCACTTCTCGCTTCCCGGTGTCCGTGCTGCTATGAGCGATGGCATGATCGAGTTGGACGGCTCCGAGGGCGAGGGCGGCGGGCAAATCCTGCGGTCGGCGCTGGCGCTTTCCATTCTCACGCGGCGGCCGTTCAAGCTGGTCAACATCCGCGCGCGCCGGAGCAAGCCGGGGCTGCAACCGCAGCACCTCATGTGCGTGCGCGCCGCGGGCACCATCAGCGGGGCCACCTACAAGGGCGCGTCGGTCGGGTCGGCCGTGCTGTACTTCGAGCCGGGCGCGGTGAAGAGCGGCAACTACACCTTCAGCATCGGCACCGCGGGCGCGACCTCGCTTGTGCTGCACAGCATTTTTCTTCCGCTAGCCCTGCACGGCGACAAGCCGAGTACGGTGGTCGTGACCGGCGGCACGCACAACGCGCACGCGCCGTGCTACCACTTCCTCGAAACGACGTGGGCCGCGTACATGGCGCGACTGGGCATCACGGTCGAATTGGAAATGACGCGGCCCGGATTCTACCCGCGCGGCGGTGGCGAGATTCGCGCCGTCGTGCATCCCTGTTCTCGCGTGAACGGGCTGTCGCTGCTGACGTGCCCCGAACTGACGACCGCGGGCGGGTTCAGCGCGACCGCCGCGCTGCCGGAGTCGGTGAACAAGAAGCAGGCGCGGCGATTGAGCGTGCGATTGAAGTCGGAAGGCGTCGAGTCGCACATTCCCACGGAAGAGTGGGAGGCCGCGAACCCCGGTAGCGTGGCGGCGGTGATCTTCCGGCAAGCGCCGGTGCCGCCGCTGTTCTTCGGGCTGGGCGAGCCCGGCAAGCCGGCCGAAAGCGTGGCCGACGACGCGGCCGACGAAGCCATTGCGTTTCGCGACGCGAAGGCCCCCGTCGATCCGCACTCGGCCGACCAACTGCTGCTGCCGCTGGCGTTCAGCGACGACGCCAGCGAGTACAAGGCGTCGGAAATCACACGCCACACGACAACTAACATAGAAACCGTGCGGCGTTTCACGGAACGTGTGATCACGGTCGAACACGGCGACGGCAAATCGGGCGTTGTGCGCGTTGCCGCGCGGGTATAATGCGCCATCCCAAGGTTGCGCCGCTTGCGGCTTCGCAAAGGACTCATGCAAGACCTGACCATGCAGATCGCGCAGATCGTGCCCTGCACCGAGGCCGAGGGGCCGGGGAAGCGGTTCGCGGTGTGGTTTCAGGGGTGCCCGCTGCGGTGCCCCGGGTGCTGCAACCCGGAGTTTCTGCCGTTCAAGGGTGGGCACACACGCACCCTCGCCAGCGTGACCGAAGAACTGCGACGCGCGCGGGATGAAAGCGGCGTCGAAGGGATCACCCTGATGGGCGGCGAGCCGACCGCACACGCCGTCGCGGCGCTCGCCCTCGCGCGGGCGTCGCGCGAGCTGGGTTTGTCCGTGATGGTGTTCAGCGGATACACCATCGAAGAGCTGCGGGCCCGCGACGACGCTACGATCACGGAACTGATCGCGACGACGGACATTCTCGTCGACGGGCCGTACGTGCGCGAACAGCCCGACACCGAGCGCCGCTGGATCGGCTCGCGAAATCAGCGAATTCACTTCCTCACGCCGCGTTACAGTTATGACGCGCAGTGGCGGCAGAAGAACACGCTTGAGATTCGCGTCGATAAAGACGGAGTGAGCGTGAATGGCTTTCCGGCCGCCGATGCGGTAGGCTTGTGGAAGGGCTGGAAGCGAAAGAAGCCGCTGCCGACCGTGGCCCCGCGGCGCGCCGAGCAACAGGGAACCGACACGACATGACGCGCCCGGAACCGGACGGCCCCCGACAGGTCTCCAAGTTCGAGTTCAACCTGCTCCGCATCCTGCGGTTCGTGGTCGGCCACTTTCCGGCCGATCAGGGCTTGCAACTGGTGCGCACCGCGGTCGCGCGCCCGGAGTGCCTGAGCGCGGGCGCGGTCGAGTTGGTGAAGGACACGCTCGGCAAGGCGAGCGTCCTGTTCCTGACCCGCGCCGGCGGGTGGCGCAACGACAAGTACCTGCGGAACAGTCAGCCCACGCCCGGTCGCGTCTGGGACCGGATCCCGCTCGACGAGCGCAGCTTGTCGTTCTCGCGCCCGGTCCTCGACTTCCTCCTGTGGCTCACCGCGGAGAAGGTTCACGAGTCGAAACAGTCGTGGGACGCGGCCCCGAAGGCGCTCACGCCCGCGGACGAGTTGTTCTTCTGCCTCGCGTTCGACGCGACACGGAGCGACCCTGAAGTCTTGGCGATGCTGCGGAAGAAGGACGCCTTCACGCGGAACCCGTTCTGCTGGATCACGAACCCCGGCGACGTGGCCGACCCGGACGCCGCGAAGCCGCAGCCCCCCGACTTCGCCCCGCTGTTCACCGGCCAGCGCGCCGTGCTGATGGAGTGCCTCCAACGGCACCTCGAGAACCGCTGGGTGCGCTCCGAGCGCGCGAAGGGGCAACTCGGCGACTGGAACAAGATGCGGCTACAGGGGGTGGCCGAGTTCGCGGCGCTGAGCGCGTTCGTGAAGGCCGCGGACGCCGCCCGGCGCACGGACCTCGCGCGGTTCGTACTGCGAACCAACGCGGCGATTCTGCGGTCCGACTTAACGCCGGTGTTCTGGACCGGCGGGCTACAGGGCAGCGGCCCCGGCCGGCTCGCGGACCGGCTCGCAACGCAGCGCGCGGCCCTCGCCGTGCCGCGCCAGATGGAAGCACTGGAGGCGTGGCAGGAGCGCGCCCGCTTCGTCGGGTACTTCGACGACGACTACGCCGCGAGCCAGATGTGGAAGCTGGACTGGGAGGCGGCCCGCGGCGACGACGTGGCCCGCCGCGCCCGCGCCGCGGTCGAGATGCTGGAGCCGCTCCGCGGCCCGATCAGCGGCGGCCCGGCCGCGACCGGCACCAACCCGAACGAGAACACCGAACCGACAACGGGCTGAACGAAACGATCCCTTCATCTGTAGCCGGCCCCAGTGAGGCCGCAGCCACACGAGAGGATCAGCGCCGGCCTCACTGGGGCCGGCTACAGAAGGCAGAACTTCGTCCCTGACCTATCGGAGTTACCCATGAGCCGCGCGTACCGCATTACCGTGAAAGAGTCCGAGTCCCGTAGCCTCAAGGCCGGGGACGAGATCTGCACGCAACTCGAGATCCTCGAGATCCTGCCGCCCGAAGACATGGCGACCCTCCTCAAAGAGGAGCTGAAGAAGCGCGGCTTCGAGGAGCAGGACGACGGCACGATGGTCCGCAAGGACGGCGAGTTGACCGTGAAGATCGACCCGTGCAGCGGCGAGGTCACGGTCAAGGCCGAGACCGAGGCCACCGTGAGCCAAGAGGTGAAGCGCGAGGCCACCGGGTTCAACGACGTCGGCCCGAACGAGAAGAGCCTGCGCGAGAAGGTGAAAGAGCAGTTGAAGCAGGACCTCGACAAGAAGTTCGAGCAGGAGCAGTCGAAGTTGCAAGGCAAGGCCACGGAGAAGCTCGAGAAGCACCTGCAAGACATCCAGCCGGAAATCTCCGGCGTGGTGAACCAAGTCACCCGCGACGCCCTCAAGCAGAAGGCCCAGCAGATGGGCACCGTGAAGGAAGTGAGCGAGGACGCCGAGAGCGGTTCGCTGACGATCAAGGTGGAAGTGTAGGCGGAGCTATCGGCTGTTAGCTGTTTGCTATTAGATGTTCTTCACGATAGCGGTGGTTGTGGGTAGGATGCCAGCCCCTTGCTACCCCCGTTGAGAGCACGTCCGATGATTGCTCGTCTGGACCACCTGCGGA
>VGZJ01000394.1 GCA_016872595.1 Planctomycetota bacterium | reverse complement strand
TTCCGCCGCGGCCCGCGCCGCCGCCGCCACCACCGCCGCCACCGCTAAAGGGCCGGCGCGACCGCGGGCCGGACGACACACCGGTGTCCGTCATCCACACCGTCGAGGGCGGGCTCGTGTGCCCGTGCCCGAAGTGCGGCACGTGGGCCGCGGTGCCGCCCCGCGCGGCCGGGTGGGTGTGGTTCGCGTGCGCGCACTGTCGCAAGCTGTTCAAGGCCGATATGAGCGTGCGCCTCGGCTGGCCGCCGCCGCCGCACAAGCGCCCGTCGCTGTGGGGGCGGCTGTGGAAGTGGGTCACGGGGGGCTGACGCCGTGCGCGCCGTCTTCTCCTGCAGCCGGCCTCGGTGAGGCCGGTGCCGAACCGCGCGCGTAGCTCCGGCCCCACTGGGGCCGGCTACTGAACCGTAACGCGGGGGGCCGTCGCCGTGCGCGCCGTGTGGTCGTTCTGGTCTGAGCCGTACCGCGGGGGCCACGGGTCGCCGTGGCTCAGCGACTACCACATGCGCCTCGCGTGGTGCCTGTCGGTCGAACTCGCGCGCCGCCACTACCCGGACACGGCACTCGTCACCGACACCGCCGGCGCGCGGCTGCTGGTCGATCAACTCAAACTCCCGTTCGGGCGCGTCTCGCTCGAACTGAACAAGCTCAAGGGCCGCGACCCCGATTGGTGGGCGCTGGGGAAGCTGTACGCCTACCGGCGCTGGGGCGCGCCGTTCGTCCACATCGATTCGGACGTGTTCCTGTGGGAGCGGCTGCCGGACGAACTGGAAGCGGCCCCGGTGTTCGCGCAAAGCCCGGAGCCGTTCGACCCGGACGCGGGCGGGCACGGGTACCCGCTGCGCGCGGTCGAGCGCGCGCTGAGCGCCGAACCCGGGGGCTTCGTGCCGGAGCCGTGGTGCTGGTACGCGGCGCGCCCCGGCCCGCTCACGGCCGCGAACTGCGGCATTGTGGGCGGGCAGCACACGGCGCTGTTGCGCGCGTTCGCCGACCTCGGCGTCCGCACCGTCGAGGCCCCGGAGAACGCGCGGGCGTGGGCCGCGTGGGGCGACAAGGGGTTCTGCAACGTGTTGGTCGAACAATTTCTGTTGAGCGCGGTGGTAGAGCACCGCCGCGCGCACCCGGAGTTGGAGATCGACCGCGACCTGAGCGTGAGCTACCTGTTCCCGACCGAGGCCGCGGCCTACGACCCGCGCGCGGCCACGGCCGCGGGGTACACGCACCTCATCGGCGGGGCCAAGCGGAACCCCGACCTGATGGCCGACCTCGAGGCGCGCGTGACGGCGGACTTCCCCGAACTGGCGGCGCGGTGCCGCTGACCGCTACGGCGCGGATCGGGCCGCGGCGCGCTCGATCAGGTTCAGGTACCGCGCCGCTTGGGGCGTGTTCTGCGGGCCGATCCCCCAACCCGCGGGCGGCTCGCGCCGGGCCTGCTCGAACCGCTGCCTCGCGCCGGCGATGTCACCTTCTAAGAGCGAGAGTACGCCGCGCCGGGTGAAGAACTCGGTCTCGCTCTGGAGCCGCTGGACGATGCTCTGGCGGATCAGTCCGTCCAGCCCGACCCACTCGTCGCGCCACGTGTCGGTGGCGACGGGGCGCAGCAGCGGGGTGAGCGGCAGCACCGGGGGCTTGAGCATCCGCTCGAGGAGTTTGTCGGCCTCTTGCTTGGCGGCGGCTTGCGCGGCCTCGGTGTTGTCGCGCGGGACGACGCGTTCTTGGGTGAGCCGCTTGACCGTGTCGAACGTGATCTGGGACCGCGCCGGGAGCGCGCCCTCGGCGGTGCCGATCCCGCGCCCGGCGAGGGCCTGCCAGATGTCGCCCGCGGTGTTGTACTCGCCGGCGAGTACGGCCCGCTGGTACTTCACGAGTTGGAAGCGGTCGGAGAACCCGATGGCGGCGAACGCCTTGGCCCAGTCTGGGGTGTCGACGGTTGCGAGGTTCTCCGCGGCGTCCTCGATCCGCCCGAGGAGCAGTTCGAGCCCGAGCCGCTGCGTGACGGCCACCGGCGTGAGCTGCTTGTACTCCTTGTCGAGGTCGCCGCTGCGCTCGCTGAGCATCTTGAGCGCTTCCGCCGCCAACCCGTTGGTAACCGCCACGTCCACTTGGCGCGGGAGCGCGGTGTTGGGGTTGCGCCGCTCGCGGTTGAGCGCCTCCTTCGCGCCGAGCATCGCGTTCTCGGCCGCGGTGATCAGGTCGTCGAACCGCTTCAGGCGCTTCTTGATCTCGTCGTCCGATTCCCCGGCGAGTTCGACCGTGGCGTACTGGCGGGCCAGTTGGAGGGTCTCGTGGCCCGCGTCGAGCGGCAGGTACAGGCGCACGTTGGGGTTCACCAACTGTTTGTTCTGCGGGACACCGCGCTGGACGGCATGGAACGGCACCCGCTCGAGGTTCCCGCGTTGGTCCACGAGAACGGCTTGGCCGAACATGTCACCCAGTGGGGGCACGTCGACCGGAAACCCGACGAACTTGAACACCTGTTTGCGGGTCACGGGGTCCGTGCCCTCTTGCGGGTTCAGGTACAGACTGGCGAGCCGCATCGCGACCTCGACGGGCGGTACCGCGAACTGCCCGCGCCGGTACGCGCCGGGCTTCGGCATCCGGATCAGACACTGGCGCAGGGCCGTGATCTGGCCGATCACGCGCTCGCTCTCGGAGAACGGCAGGTCCGGGTCGGCGAGTGCTTGGGCCAGCGCGTAGTACGGTTCGGGGTGCTCGGGGTCGTCGGCAATGGCCCGGCGCGCGGCCCGGAGCGCGAGGACCGGGATCGCGAGCCGCGCGCCGTCGTCGTCCGCTTCACTCGGGTCCCGCGGCAGCACCGGGAACGTGCCACTGACCCCGGTTACGAACGACGCGAGGCGCGGCCACGGCATCATGGTGCTCGCCGGGAACGCGCCCATCAGCGGGGCGACGGCGCGCTCCCGCACCTGCTGGCGGAACGAGATCGAGTCCTTGAACCGTAACCAGCCCTGCACTTCGGCCGCGGCCGGCGGCTCGGCCCTCGGCGGGCGGATGAACGCCGCCTCCCACCCCAGCGGCACGAGCGGCTGGTTCGCCGGAACCTCTTTCGCGCGCTCGACCTTCGGGCCGAACGCCAGCACGACGGGGTCGAGGCGCAACTTCGCGAAGCTCGGCTTATTCGCCGCACGCCACCCGAAGACCGACGTGCGCCCGTCCGTGTACCACGGCGACCAGTTGGCCCAGTCGCGGTACAACAGGGCGGTGGCGTCGCCCGCACGGGCGCGGAGCTGCGGGCCGTCCGCGGGACCGGCGTACACGGCTACGAACTCGACCCCGGCCCGCGCCAGCGCCGCGGTCGCCGCCGCCCGGTCGGGCATTTCGTCCTTCTCCAACGGCACCAGCGCCAGCCCGCGCCGCACCGCGAGAAAGTCCGTCAGTTCCGGCCGGTGGTGGTTGAACCGGGCGTTAAAGAACACCTTCTCTTGCGGTGCGAACCACGCCACGTAGTTCGCCAGTTCCGTGCTGGTGACGAACCCGCGGGCCTCGGCCGGGAGCCGCCCGGCGGCGCGCCACTCCTGCACCTGCCCCGCGGCGCGGGCCAGCGCCGGATCGACCTCGACGGACCAACTCACGCGCCGCGCGTACACCGCGCTCTGCGTGTCCGGGTGCGCCCAACCGGGGTATGCCAGCACGCACGCCGCGACCGCCCCGAGCAGGCACACGGCCCGCCCCAGCGACGAGCCGAGTACGAGGAACCGGCTCCTCGCGTCGCCCCACGTCTTCAGTTCGGCCCCGGCGGAGAACGAGTTGAGTTGGGCCGCGACCAGCGGCACCGCCACGACCGCGAAGAACGGGATCGCGTAGATGCTGACGAGACTGAGGCCCGCGAACCCGATCCACAGCGCGACGTGCGCCCCGCGCACGCGCCCCGGCCCGAACCCGAGGGCCGCGGCCCCGACCACGAACAGCAGCGCGTAGGCCAGCCCGTTCGCGTTGTACCCCAGCCCGGCATTGCTGGAGTACGCGCCGTCGATGGGGGCGTAGAGCAGCGGCTTGAAGCGCGGGTCCGCGTCGGCCCCCGGCGCGCCGACCAGTTCGAACGGCAGTTCCCAGACGCGTACGTGGTGCGGGGTGAGCGTACACGCCAGCAGGCCGATCCCCAGCGCCTTCAGTAACGTGGCGCGGTCGGGTAGCGCGCCGAGCGGGTCGTCGTCGCCCGTCGGCGCGCCCTCCGGCGCGCTCAGCACCTTCGATTGAACCAAGTCGCCGATCACGACGAGCGCGAGCGCGAGCGGCCCCAAGAAGAACCACTGGTCGCAGTTCGCCCAGAGCCAGAACGTGCCGCCGATCAGCGCCGGGAACCGCCACGAGTTCGGCTTGTGCGGCACGCGGAACAGCAGAAACATCGTGAGCGCGAGGAAGAAGATCGAGGCGACGTGCGGGCGCAGCACGAACTGCGGCGCGCTCGCCAGCACCGCGGCGCAGGCGCACGCGGCCCACGGCCACAGCGCGAACTTCGGCCGGCGGATGGCGACGAGCAGCCCGAACGCCAGCACCACCGCGAGCGCCTTGGCGATGACCAGCACCCGGCCCTGCCCGCCGTACAGCAGGTACGCGCCGGCGTCGAAGAGCCAACTGTGGTTCACCCACGGGCGCTCGGCCCCGGAGTAGCTGAACGGGTCGGTGCCGGGCGCGTACTCGCCGGCAAAGAGCCGCTTCCCGGCCGCGAGGTGCAGCCACAGGTCGGAGTTGCGCGCGGCGAACGAGGCCGCGGCGAACGCCAGCAACAAGACGAGCGCGACGAGGGCGTCGTCGACGGCCCCGTACCACCGGGGCCACTGGAGCGGCTTCGCGGGCTGCCCGCCCGGGGTTTGCTCCGTTGGCGCGGGGGCGCTGGTGTTGGCGTTGGGGTCGTTAGGGTCCGGCGCGGGCGGTTGGGGCGCGGACTGGTCCGGCGGAGGCGGCGGGGGCGGCGGGGCGGACAGCTTCACGGCGGCCTCACGTTCGCGGGCGCGGGTACGAGTGTGGTATCACGCTAGGTTCTGCTCCAACTACGGTCAAGCACGCGCGACGGTTCGGTGGCCGCATCGCGCCGCGCGGTTGCCCTTGACGCGGGGGGCCGCGGCGCGGCACCTTCCGCCGGGCGCTGTACCGCGAAAGGA
>VGZJ01000393.1 GCA_016872595.1 Planctomycetota bacterium | reverse complement strand
CCACTGCGCGAGGCGCTCATGAACCACCCGTGGCGGCTCAAGAAAGCCGTCACCTACCTGTTCGATTGGATCGCCACCATGCTCCGCAAGCTCCTGCACCCGCACCCCAAACTCACAACCAACACTGGGTGAACTCTAGCCCGTGATGAGGTAGACTGATTGTGAGGTGCGCGAGATGTCGGTAACGTCGGCCACGCTACTCGAACGGCTGAAGGACGCCCGCGACGCGGAGGCGTGGGGCCGGCTCGTCGAGTTGTACGCCCCGCTCATCCGCGGGTGGGCCGAGCGCCTGAACGTGCGCGGGGCCGACGCCGACGATCTGGTGCAGGAGGTGATGGCGGTCGTGGTGCGGCGGTTCCCGGAGTTCGTACACCCGGAGAAGCCCGGCGCGTTCCGCGGGTGGCTGCGGGCCATCGCCGCGAACTGCGCGCGCACCGTGTGGAAGGCCCGCCGCGTGCAACCGGCCGCGCCCGGCGGCACCGACTTCGGCAGCTACCTCGCGCGCCTCGAAGACCCGGCCGACGACCTCGCCCGCGCGTGGGAGCGCGAGCACGACCTGCACGTCACCCGCAAGCTCTTGGACCGCATCCGGGGCGACTTCGAGCCGCGCACGTGGGACCTGTTCCGCCGGTTCGTGCTCGACGGCCTCTCGGCGGAAGAGGTGGCCGCTGAAACCGGCACCACCCCCAACGCGGTATACATCGCCAAGTCGCGCGTCCTCGCCCGCCTGCGCGAAGAAGCCGGCGGCCTACTGGGGTAAAGGCCGAAGAGAAGGCAGAAGAGTGTTGACCGGATCACAGGATGAACAGAGATGAAGACAAGTCCGTTCTGTTCTTCATCCTTCTGCATACTGTGATCCGGTCAAGAACTGCCTTTGTGCTTTGGCCTTTCCGCTCGTGGCTGAATCTTGTCGTGCCACGCCAAAGGTCGGGCGCGGGCGCGGTTTGCCGACAGGTTTCGGCTTTCTGTGCCATTGTTACTCTGACGAGTGGTTGAAGTTGTCCGAGGGGAAGGCCATGGCTGTGGCGACCTGTCCGAAGTCGGAGACGCTGGCCGCGTTCGCGCGCGGCAACCTCGCGGCGACCGAACTGGCCGATGTCGCGGAGCACGTCGGGGCGTGCGCGGCGTGCGCCGGCGCGCTGAAGCTCGTTCCCGAAGACACGCTCGCGGGGCTGGCGCGCGCGGCGGCGGCCGCGCCGCACACGGTGCAATCCGGCACGTCCGGGGTGCTGGCGAGTGGCAAGTCGCTCGCCTCGGAGAAGGTGCCGGCCGGGTTCGTCGATCACCCCCGCTACCGCATCGTGAGCGAACTCGGCGCGGGCGGTATGGGTACCGTGTACAAGGCCGAAGACCAGCTCATGGGGCGCACGGTCGCGGTGAAAGTCGTGTCGTCGCACCTGACCGCGAAGGCCAGCGCGCTGGCCCGGTTCCGCAAGGAGGTGTTCGCCGCGGCGCAGCTCGAGCACCCGAACATCATCCGCGCCTACGACACCGGCGAGGCCGGCGGCGCGCAGTTCCTCGTCATGGAGTTCGTCGAAGGGACCAGCCTCGACCGGCTCGTCACCAAGAAAGGCCCGCTGCAGGTGCCGATGGCGTGCGCGTTCACCCGCCAAGCCGCGCTCGGGTTGCAGCACGCCGCCGACAAAGGCATGGTTCACCGCGACATCAAGCCGCAGAACCTGATGGTGACGCGCAAGGGGCAGGTGAAGATTCTCGACTTCGGCCTCGCGCGGTTCGCGCGCACCGACGACGGCGACGACGACGCGCCGGGCGGCAAGCTCCCGTTCGGCGCGGCGCGGGCCGCGGCCAACGCCGGCCTCACCAACCCGAACCTGCTGATGGGCACGCCGGACTACCTCTCGCCCGAACAGGCCAAGAACTCGCACGACGTGGACCCGCGGAGCGACGTCTACTCGCTCGGCTGCATGCTGTACTTCCTCCTGACCGGCAAGCCGCCGTTCGCGGGCGCGGCCTCGCTCATCGACAAGTTGCTGGCGCACACCGAGGACGCGCCGCCGCCGATCCGCGAGCAGCGGTTCGAGGTGCCCGAGGCGCTGGCCGAGGTGCTGGCGAAGATGATGGCGAAGAAGCCGGGCGACCGCTACCAGAGCGCGAAGGAAGCGGCCGACGCGCTGCACCCGTTCACGCGCGCGACCGGCGCGGAGCCGGTGTTCGAGGTGGTCGAGGCTGTGGTGGTTACGCCCGCGCCGCTGGTGGCGACGCCGGTGGCCCCGCCGCAGCAGACCGTCGATACCGACGCCGAGCGCGCCGGCCCGACGCTGGCCGAGATCGTTCGCCCCAAGAAGAAGAAGGCCAAGAGGCGCGCCGGCTGGTTCGGACGAAACAAGGGGCCGGTGCTGGGCGCGGTCGCGGGGTTGGCCCTCGTGGCGCTGGTACTGGCCGCGGCCGGCGACAAGAAGAAGCCGGCCGACGCGCCGACCGACCCGAACACCGCGAAGGACAACCCGAAAGCGCCGCTGCCACAAGCGCCGCCCAAGGGGAACGACAAGAAGACCCCGAACCCGTGGGTGCCACCGACGGTCATCACGCCCGGCTCGCGCACGGTGCTGTTCGTGCTGCCGAGCGACGGCGTGTTCCTGCCGGACTACCTACCGGTGCGCAAGCGCCTCGAAGAAAAAGGGGTGACGGTGAAGACCATGTCCGGCGAGGGCGGCACGTCGCGCCCGTTCGACGACGCCAAGAGCGACCCCGTTCCCGTCGACTACTCGATGCGCGACATGCGCGACATCCGCGACTCGAAGTTCCGCGAGTTCAGCGCGATCGTCTTCGTGGGCGCGCGGTACGACGAGTACGTGGGCGCGCACCCGAAGTCGTGGGGCACGAAGGCGATGCTGGACAAGGCCCGCGAGTACGACAAGGTCGTGGCCGCGATCTGCGTCGGTCAGGGCGTGCTGGTCGAACACGGGGTGCTGAAGGGGCGGAGCGCGGCCCGCAGCCCGCAACTGATGAAGGATCGCCCGGGGTACGCAATGGCGTGGCGCGACATCACGTGGAAGAACGACGGCGTGGTGACGGACGGCAAGATCATCACCGCCGACGGCCCCGAACACGCCGAGCGCTTCGCCGACGCGATCCTGTCATCGATCCAGTAATGCGCGGCGTGCGAGACCCCGCGCCTTCGATTGGAGCCGCGTCGCGCAAGGATCGCGCCGGCAACGGACCCGAGCACATTCATTTCTTGAAGCGAACGGAATCGACGAAGCCGTCGAACGCGGGGGCTTGGTTCTCGACGAGGTTCGCGGGTCCCATCATCTTGAAGAACCACATCCGCTCGCCGCGCGCCACGATGACGGCCCGGATGCGCACGGCTCCCGTCTCCGGCACGTCCGCGCCGGTCAGGTCGAACCGGTACCCGTTGACCCCGTCCACCTTGACGGGCTTCAAGCTCGTTTCAGCGTCCTCATCCGGGAGCGCCTGAAGCCCGAGTTGCCCGCGCCATCGGTTCACGTTCGCGGCGAGGCCGCCGCCCCCTTCGAGTACGACAACGCTCGCTTGGCGTTTGCCCTCTAGGATCTGAAACCGGGCCGAGGCCAGCGGCGCGGCCTTCTGTTCTTGCCAGCCCTTGGGGACGCGGAACGCGGGCGGTGCGGGCGGTTCATCTTCGGCCGGTCCAGCGGCGCGGGCACCAGCGCCCACGAACGCCAGAAGCGCACACGTCAGGAAAAGCGGGTTCCTCATCTTGGTATCCTCAGCTTGAAATGTCACCGTGTGCGATCCGGATTGTCTCGGCCAACCGCCCAAGTCGCGAAGTCGCGCGGTCTTCGCATTGTGAGTACACGTGCCGCTCCGGTGCGGGCTCGCCTTCAAGCGCTGGTTCCCCATGTAAACAGCACGAACGAGTCGGCCACTTCCGCGACGACCGCTTGGTCGTTCCACTCGCCGTACATTCGCAGACCGGATCGCCAGCCGCCCAGATCGCGCAGGAACTGCGGCAGCGGGGGCACGAGCGAAACGCTGTATTCGCCCACCACGCGCGCGAACTCCTCCTGACCAATTGGCTCGCACAACGCCGCTTCCGCGTACCGGGTGAAGTGGGGTTCCGATTCGAACCAGTCCGTTGCTTCCATCGCCTTGATCCAGAACAGAAGCCCGCGGGCGAAGTCCGCGCTGGCCCCGCGCACGGCCCGGATCATCTGTTCCGAACACGGCGACGTGAAGTCTCGGTGGCCGAACTCGACCACATCCAACGGCGGCGACGGCACTCCCGTTAGGGTGCGCCAGTCGGCAAAGAACTCGCGCTTGTCGAACACCCGCGCCTCCGCTCGCCGGCTGTTATTTGCACCGCGAAGTGTCGGGGCACGCCGCCCGAAACCGATCAGACCTTCGCGCGCTCGCCATGCCCCGAGCCCAAACGGCGCTACCGTACTCGGACGAAGCCGTACCCAGCGTGATCCAGTCCCCACGGATCGTAGTACTTGAGCGCGCCGCCCTTCAGGAGCTTGTCCACGGCGACCTTCCACTTTCCCAGATCGCAGGCGTGGACCGACAGTTCGTAGCCGCGGCTCAACCCGCCCTCGTAGCTGACGGTCGCGGGCCGGGGTTGTGGTCCGCGCAGTCATCTCGGCTGTGGAGCAAGAACCACCCGCGGCGACCAGCCCCGTACACGTGCATCGTGAAGACCGGGCCAAACTCGTCACATGAAACGAACCGGAACCCCGCCTCCGCACCGTTGGGTAACCGCAGTTGCCCCACCACTCACCCCATGCGCGCGACGCAGTCTCATGCTGGTGCAATTTACCACCGTGCGCACCGCACACAAGGCGCGACAACCCTCCCGCAGCTTTCGGCCCGTGCAAGTCGGAAAATCGCAGATTCCGATTTGACACGCGTTCAGTAATTGCGCACCCTTGCCTTTAGAAGGTAGTCGCGCGAACACTTCACACGCGATCCGCGAGCCTCGCGGTTCGCGCTAGAGCCAGTTATGCACTTATCGTCATGATAGGGGATAAGTTAGGTGCATGAGCGAGGCACGGAAGTCGTACCCGAGTGACGTAACCGACCGGGAGTGGGAGTTCCTGCTCCCGTACCTGACCCTCATGCGCGAGGACGCGCCGCAACGGGACCACCTGTTGCGAGACGTGTTCGACGCCCTGCGGTACGTG
>VGZJ01000392.1 GCA_016872595.1 Planctomycetota bacterium | reverse complement strand
ACCTTGTCGAACTCGTCGGCCGAGAGCCCCGTGAACATGCGGAACAACAACGGCTTCCGACGCAATTTCTCGTAATTCGTCATAACCCTATGAATAGGCCATCGATCGCTATTGCGCAACGAGTCTACTGTATGGCCGGTTCTCGCAGTTCCCGGCAGAGCCACATGGACTTGCACCTCCAAACCGTGCGCACGGGGGAAACGGCCAAGCTCGTTCCCGAGCGCACCCTGATCGGATCGGCCGATCACGCCAACATCCGGTTGGCGCACGACGGGCCGTACTTGGCCGCACTCGTCGTGCGCTATCAGAGCGGGTGGGCGCTCTTCTGCTTAGCCGACGGAGGGGCGGTCGTTCTGAACCGCAAACCGCTGCGTCCGGGTCAGCGCGTCGCGCCCCAAAAGGGTGACCTGCTCACGATCCACAACGAGAAGTTCACGTTCCTCGCGCCGAGTGTGCTCCCACCCGCGGAACCGTCGGCCGCGCCGACGACGTGCTTCGCTTACATCACCGACCCGGACGGCAAAGAGGAGTGCCGGGCGCTCGACCACGACATCCTGTTCGGCCGACTCGAACTGTGTCACGTTCAACTGGCCGATTCGCGCCTCTCGCGCCTCGCGGCCCTGCTCGCCGCGGACGCCGGCAACTGGTACCTGCACAACCTCACGAAAGGCGTGGTCGCCCGGAACCGGAAGGCGGTGCGCACGCTCGCGCAACTGGCCGACGGCGACGAGCTTCAGATCGGACCGCTCACGGTTCGGATCGAACTCCGAGTCTCGTCCGCGGTCGGGTCGCCGGCCGCACGCGACAGTTCGGATGCGACCGAAGTGATCTCACACGTACCCACGGTGGTGAAGGATCCGGTCGAGGCCGGTACGGACACGGCCGAGGCGACCGAGGACGGGGACGGGGAGCCGACCCGATCCGACGTGCCCGACTTTGCGGCGATCCGCGCCCGGGCCCAAGAACTCGAGCAGTGGCTCAAGTCGCTTTCCGACCCGGTCCACCGGGCGCGCGGTGGTATCGGCGGGTGGCTCGGCAGCCAGCGCGACAAGTTACGCCGGTTCTGGCTCGATACGCCGGAAACGACAGCGGCCCGGAGCCAGCGCGCCGCCGGCAAGCCCGAAGAGGCGTTCGGCACGCTCGAGCGCGCGATCCGGGTGCGCCCCGAAAGCCCCGAGTTGCTTCGCGAACTGTACCGGCTCTACGACGCCATCGGCTTCCACGACCTCTGTTACCGGCCGCTCCACCAAATCGAAAAACTGGCCGACGCGCGCGGCACGTCCGACACGTGGGTTCTGGAGACGCTCGCCCGCCTCTGCGAGCGCCTCGGGGCCGCTCGCCCGGCGATGTTCGACCGTGCGATCGGGTACTGGCAGAAACTCGAAGCCGCGACCGGCGAGAGCACCTCGCGCCAGCGCGCGAACGTGCTGGCCCTGCGCGCGATCCGCGAGCGCGGCTACACCGGCGCGACCGAGTGATCGCCGAGTTCCCCCACGACCAGCGTGACGTCGTCGCTCAGTGGCTGCGTTCCCCGATAGGCGCGCTGGTCGGCGATCAGCGCATCCGCGAGGGCGCGGGCGGGTTGCCCGCCGTGCGCGCGGAGCGCCGTCGTTAGGCGGTCGGTGCCGTACCCTTCCCCGCGGTCGTCGCGGGCCTCCACCAAGCCGTCGGTGTAGAAGCACAATTTGTCGCCCGGTTCCAGTTGAACGGTGCGCTCGCGGTACTGCTCGTCGGACACGATCCCCAACATGAACCCCTGTGCTTGTAGCGGTTCGGCCGTGCCGGTACGGGCGACCCACCGCAGCGGGTACGGGTGCCCGGCGTTGGCGAACGTGAACGTCCTCGTCGCGCGGTCGAGGACGCCGTAGAACGCGGTCACGAACCGCTCGTCCGCCAGCCCTTGCAGGCGCGCGTTCATTTCGGAGAGGACTGCGCCGGGGGACGGCGTCGTGCCCGCGACCTCCGTGAACGCGATGCGCGACATGATGGCGACCATCGCCGCGGCAATGCTGTGCCCGCTGGCGTCGGCGATCAAGAACCCGAGTTTGTCCGGCGCGGGGTGGGCGATGTCGTAGTAGTCCCCGCCCAAGTGGTCGAGCGGGGCGTAGTGGACACCCCACGACAGTTCGGGCCAGTCCGGGGGCGCGTGCGGCAGGAGCAGTCGCGTCTGGAACCGGCCGGCGGCGGTGAGGTTGTAGCGGAGTTCGGCGTCTCGCGCCATCACCTCGTCCATCGCGCGCTTAAGTTCGCGCGTGCGCTCGTCCACGACCCGGTTCAGGTGGTCGGCCCGCTGGACCATCAGCATTCGGGTCGAGATGATGCCGACGACGCGGCGGCCGTCGATGACGGGCAGGTGGCGGACGCGGAGCCGGTCCAGCGCGGCGACCGCCGCCTCCCAAGACTCGTCCGGCCCGATGGTGTGGGGCGCGCCGGTCATCCAGTCGGATACGGGCCGGTCGCGCCAGCCGGGGTCGGCGTCGCCCACTCGTCGCAGGAGGTCGCGCTCCGTGAAGATGCCGAGAAGGTTCCGCGCGCCGTCGGTCACGATCACCGCGCCGATGCGGCGCTCGTTCATGCGCGCCAGCGCGTCGCGAACCGGGCACGACGGCGGCACGAGGACCGGGTCGGGTTGCATCACGTGGCGGACGTTGAGCGGCGGTTGCGGCATCGGTTCCGGTCGCGTGTGAAGGTACGGAAGCTGTGCGGGCGGTAGCGGTCTCGCGCGATGGGCGGCGCGCGGGGTGCCGCACCGGGGCAATCGCGGTCCGCGGCGCTTGACCGCGCGGGCCACCTGCGGACAAGATACCGGCACACCGACCCCACGGAACACACCCATGCCAATCTGGGTACGACAGGCCGCGGCGATTCCCGTTCGGGACGACCGCGTGTGTCTGGTCACGTCCAGCAGCGGGCGGCGCTGGGTGGTTCCGAAGGGGCAGATCGACCCCGGCCACACCGCGAGCGAGGCGGCGCTTGTCGAGGCGTGGGAGGAAGCCGGCCTCGTTGGCGCACTCGATCCGGACCCGCTCGGGGCCTACGCGTACGAAAAACTCGGCCGCGAGCACCACGTTCTCGTGTTCCGCATGAACGTGACCGAGGTACGCGACGAGTGGCCCGAGCGCGTGTTGCGCGACCGCGAATGGGTGACACTCAGCGACGCCCTCGACCGCATCGAAGAGCCGGGCCTGCGCGACCTGCTGCGCCTCGCCTTTCGCCTCCGCCAGCCCGAACGGCTGAGCCCGGTCGGGGTCTAGCGCGCTACTTCAGCCGCGGCAGCACGAGGCGCTCGACGTCGGCCTCGGTCGCCACGGGCGGCACGTTGCCGTGCAGTTCCCACGACTCGACCAGCTCTGCGGACGCACCCGGGGCGAGCGTCACGAGTTCACCGACGGTCTCCATTTCCAACATGTCCTCGTTGGAGAACGTCTGGTAGCGCGTGCCGCGATCCGGGTACGTTGCGCCCTCGCGGTAGTCGAAGCGCTTCACGAACAGCACGCCGCTGTTGAGGTAGGCGACCCAACCCTCGCGGTGAGCCAGCCCGATCTTCGTCGGCCCCTTGTTCACGTCTTGGCGCAGGAACAGGTACTTCGCGCCGAACGTCCAACGCGTGTCCGCGAAGTCGAAGTACGGCCACAGGATCAGTTCTTGATTCGGTCCGTAGTCGGCCGGCGACTTGGCGTTGCTGACGTGGCCGGGGTGGTTCTTCTTCGGCGGCAGCGGGATGATCTCGATGCCACCGGGGGCCATGACGGTCGGCCCCCACGGGGCGAGTTCGGTCGGCGCGGCGCCGACGTTCGTGACGCGCAGTATGACCTCGACGCGCGTGCCCTTCGCACCCAGTTTGAGTTCCATTACCTTCTGGACGCCGTACTCGGTTTCCGGCGGCGGGGTGAACCGCACGGCGCGGTCTCCGATGGCCTCCCACTTCACCGGACGGTTGTCGGCGAAGTAGGTGCGCGTCAGGTCTTCCGGCGCGAGCCAGAAGCGGTGCCCGCCGCGGATCTGCCATTCGGCCTCGCCGGTACCGCCCATCATTGTGTCATAGTTCTTCATCACGTTGACACCGCCGGGCAGCCGGTACGCGATCACGCGCGGCCCGACGTCGAGGGTGACAATCAGTTCTACGTCGCCGTTGGTAAGGAGAAGGTTGTTTTTCCAGCCGCGGTACTCGACGACTTGCACGGGTGCGCCTCGGTGGGGTGAAAAAAGCGAGAGGCCGGCATGATAACCATGCCGGCCCCTCGGAGCGAGTCAGAACGGGTTACTTCGCGCGCAGGTAGCGGGCACCGAGCCGCCACGAGCCGACCGCGCCGAGAGCGATCGCACCGAGGAGCAAACCGGCCGGGGCCGGCACCGGGTTATTCGGGTTCGACGGCGGCGGGTCATTCGGGTTCGACGGCGGCGGGTCCGAAGGAGGCGCGCCCACCGGCGGGGGCGTCGTGGTCGTGGTCGGGGGGGTCGTGGTCGTGGTCGTGTTGGTGGGGAACGTTTGGCCGCCGCCGTTGCCGCCACCGCTGACGAAGCCGCCGCCACCGCCACCGCTGCCGACGCCACCGGACGGAGCGCCGAAGCCGCCACCGACCGTACCGCCACCGAGAGCGGTCAGCGCACGCGACGGCCCAATCGAGCCGGTACCGCCGCCGCCGACGTACTTCAGGGCGTACTGCGATTGGGCCACGACGCCTTCCGCGTTCTTAATCCCCTTGAGCCGGATCAGTTCACGGCCACGGAGGTCGGGGTTCTCATAGAAGAGCCCCTGAGCCTCGTCGGTGCCGGTCAGCGATTCGAGGTACTTCTGCGCGGTGGTCACGAACGCAGGGGCATCGGCCTTGGCGTAATTCGCTTGGAAGTCGCCGGCGAACAGGTCGAGCTTAGCCTTCCCGTCAGCGGGTTCGGTCTCTTGGATGATCTCCCACAGGGCGATCTGGAAGGCGATGGCCTCCTCAGCATTTACGGCCTTTAGGACCGGGTCCCGGAAGTGGCGACCGAAGAGTTCCTTGATCAGCATTCCGCGGCGCTGGGCGATGGTCGCGCCGTTGTCGCGCCCGACCACGCCGTAGTTCTCCATCGCGAAGATGCTAGACTCGTTGCGCAATAGGTGTTGGTTCAGTCGCACTTCGGCCAGACGATCCTGTGTGGTCGTTACCCGTACATCCGGTTGTGGAGTCCGGCGACGTTCTTCATCATCACCGTGTGACGACGGGGCG
>VGZJ01000391.1 GCA_016872595.1 Planctomycetota bacterium | reverse complement strand
ACCTTGTCGAACTCGTCGGCCGAGAGCCCCGTGAACATGCGGAACAACAACGGCTTCCGACGCAATTTCTCGTAATTCGTCATAACCCTATGAATAGGCCATCGATCGCTATTGCGCAACGAGTCTAATCAATCCCGTATCGAGTTGTCGGCACGTTGCGGCGCGCGCGTCGAGCGCGGGACGGGGGCCGCGAGCGGAGCGCGGTGCGGCGCGCCCGGTCGCGCGGGCTGGGCAAGCTGCGGGCACTCTGGGCGGCCGCGCCACCGCTACAACCCGCAGAGTCAGAACGTCGCCGAGCCGCGTATCGGGATGCGTACGCGCTGCCCGCTGCCGCCCTTGATTTCGAGGACGATGTCACCCTTCGCGTTGCCGTACTGCTTCCCCTTCGGAACGGTGATCTTCAGCTCGTAGCACCCCAACCCGCCGCGGTTCGGCTGCTTCGTCAGTTCGTACTGGTAGAACCGCGGCGAGCACTCCTCGTCCACGAGGGCCAGTTGCGTGTCGGTCTTCTCGGTCAGGATCGTCACCTTCTGCACGGTGCCCTCACCGCCCTTGAAGGTCTGGAGCGCGACGTCGGTGCGGTCGTCGTCGAGGCGCACTACACCTTTGAGCATCCCGGTGACCTTGAGTTGCTGGACGACGGCCCCTGTGCTGACGGCCACGGTGCGGTCGATGGCCCCGATCTCCATGCGCTTGTCGCCGACTTTCGGTCGCACCACGAGAGTGATCCAGTACGCGGCCCGGACGCGCGCCGGGCGCTTGCGCTCCGCCTCGAGCCAAACGGCCGTGGACACCAGTTCGGTGTCGGGCACGCGCTCGACCTTCGTGACCTCGAAGAACCCGCCGGTGTCGGTGGTTCCGGTGGCCGTCTGGACGAGGCACGCGGGCACCGTCAGGTCGCCGAACTCGGACCCCGGCCCACGGGTGGACGAGAACACCAGAATCTTGTGCGTCTGGTCGCCGGAGAGTTGGTCGAGTTTGCCGACGTCGATGGTCGCCCGCGACAGCTCGCACCCCGGGGCGACCTCGTAGGCGATCATGAACTCGTTGCCGCCGGCGCGCGACGTTCCGTCCACCTGAGTGGCGAACGCGGCGCGCAGGGGCTTGACCTGCGTACCGGGGTTGGAGAGCAGGTCGGCCCCCTTTCCGCCGACGGTGAACGTGAGTTCGAGGATACCCCACTGCGGCGACCAGCCGTCGGTGTTGTTCGCGGCCGGCACGTTGAACTTGGCGTTCGGGTGGTGCTCGAACTTGTACTCGGTCCATTCGAGCGTCTTGCGCCCGGCGCGCTGGAGCGCCGCGGGTTCGGCGAACAGGCCCGCGGCCGGCTCGATCATCCCGACGCTGAACCCGCTCAGGGTGCCGGTCGGGATCGCGGCCAGCGCCGCGTGCTGCAACAGGTGCTTGGTGGCCTCCGCAGGGAGCGCCGCCAATCGCCCGCCGCTGCACGACGAACAGCTCACCCCCTTGAGTTGGACCGTGACGGAGTTGGGGTTGCGGTTCTCGAACCAGAACGGCGCGCGGCGCACGTCCGGGGACGGCTCGTACACGCCCTGCGCGATCCGGTCCTGAAGGCTCCACGCCCACGTGCGGCTGCCGTCCTCGGGCACCATCGCCGAGGGCGCGAGGAGGGGCAGGTCGCGGTACGGGCCGTTCAGGTCCGGGTGGTCCCACGCGCGCGCACTGGTGAAGAACCGCAGCGGCGGCTCGGCGCCGCCGCCCTCCCCCGGCTTGACGGCCTTGTTCTCCGCGTCCGGGTCTTTGGGCGCGTTCTGCGACAGGAACACGACGCCGAACACGACGCCGAATAGCGCGAGTAGCGGCACGGCCAGTTTCAACAGCGACTTCGAACCGCCGCCTTCGGTGATCGGCGAAGGGACTTCGTTGCTCATGGCCGCGCGGCTCCGAGGCACTAGTGGGCGTCGTCAGGTTCTACGCAAGGGGGCGCTGCACTGTTCGTTCGCCGCAAGCCGGACGCGCGCGCGACTTCTTCCAACCGATCGCGCGCCTGCTGCTTGCGGCGAACGAAGAGGACGATTTACTTCTTGTCGGCGTCTTTCTTCTTCGCCAGAGGTTTGCCGTCCTTGTCGATCGCGCCGACCGCAACGAGTAGCAGGTTCTTGGGGTCGATGTGTTTCTTCGCCATCGCCTGCACGTTGGCCGGCGTGACCGCTTCCACTTCTTCGCGATACTTCTCCAAGTAGTCGAAGCCGAGGCCGAGGCGCTCCGCGGCCAGCAGTTCGCCGGCCACGTCGGACGTGGTCGTGAACTTGAACGGCAGGCTGCCGAGCAGGTACTTCTTCGCGTCGTCCACTTCCTGCTTCGTCGGCTCCTCGTCGCGGATGCGGTTGATCTCCTTCATGAAGCCGAACTTCACGTCGAGGAACTTGTCGGGGAACGTGCCCACGAACCCCGTGAACGCGCCGGGTTCCTTCCCGGCGCTGTTGGCGATGCTGGCGTTCACCGTGTAGGCGAGGCCGAGGCGGTCGCGCAGGTTGGATGACAGCCGGTCCGTGAACCCCGGCCCCACGCCGAGGACGTTGTCCATCACCAGCAGCTTGTAGTAGTCCGGGTGGGTGCGGGTGATGCCGAGGTGCCCGATGTAGACGTGGACCTGCGCCGCGTTCGGCTCACTCACGATCTTCTCGCCGCCGGCCGGCTTCGGCGGGGCCTTCACCTCGGGTTTGCCGAGTTCGGACTTCTTCCAGTCCTTCGTGAGCGCCTCGATCTTCTTCACCATCTCCTCGGTCTTGAAGTCGCCCACGACCGCGACCGTGGCGAAGTTGGGCGCGAACGCGAGCTTGTGGAACGCCTTCACGTCGGCCGCGGTCAACTTCTCGACGATCTCCTTCTTGCCGAGCGACGGCCGCCCGCTGGGGTGGTCGCCGTACACGGTGCTGTAGAACAACCGCCCGGCTTTGGTTCGCGGTTGCGTTTCGGCGTCGGCGATGCTCGAAAGTTGCTGCTCGCGCATGCGATCCAGCGCCTCCGCGGGGAAGCTGGGTGCCTGCGCGCACTCGAACAAGAGGCCGAGGCCGAGGTCGGTATCGGGGGTCAGCACCTTCAGCGACCCGCCGCCGGACGACATCGACAGGCTCCCGCCCACGTTCTCGATCAGCGCGGAGATTTCCTTGCCCTTGTGCTTCGTCGTCCCCTCTTCGAGCAAGTTACCCATCAGCGTGGCGACGCCGAGTTTGTCGAGCGGTTCGCGCAGCCGCACGTCGGCGACGTCGAGCGCCGCGACCACGACCGGCAGTCGGTGGTCTTCGAGGGTGATGACCGTGAGGCCGTTGGGTAGGACGGTCTTCTTGGCGGCCGTGAGGGAGAAGGCGTTTCCGCCGGCCCCTTCGGCGCGCCCCGACCTAACCCCCCGGCCCGCTTCCCTCGGAGGGAAGGGGGAGAACGCGCGCTGAGCCTGACGCGCGCCGTTCAGATCAGTAGTGTTGCGAAGCTCTTGCCCCCCCGTCCCCCCGAGGGAAGCGGGCTGGGGGGTTAGGTTGTGCTCTTCGCACTTCTTCCCCTCCTTCGGAATGCTCCACACAATGGCCGCGCTGTTGCGCGCGAGGTACTGCTTGGCGACGCGCTGGATGTCGGCCTTCGACACCTTCAGTACGCGGTCGAGGTAGCTTTGCAGGAACTTGCCCACGTCCTCCCCGCCGGGGTAGGTGCTGGTGCGCGAGATGGCGTCTGCGAGGTTGTGGACGCTCTCGCGGGAGAAGATGAACCCGGCCAGAATCTTCCGCCGCGCGCGGGCCAGTTCCGCGTCGGTGATCGGCTCCTTTGCCAGCTTCTCAAGTTCCGCGAACACCAGTTCCTCGGCCTTCTTGCGGTCCTTACCTTGCAGCAACTCCACGTTCACCGCGAACCAACCGGGGTAGCGCCCGGCGTAGTTGCCCGCGCCGATCTCGGCCGCGATGCGCTCGTCCTCTACCAACTTGCGGTACAGCCGCGCGGTCTTGCCCGACGAGAGCACGTCCGACACGACATCAAGGATCGCGTCCTCCTCGCTACCCACAGTGACGGTGTTGAAGCCCATCATCATCCGCGGCACGTCGAACTTCGACTCGAACTCCTTGCGCGCCGGTTCGGCGCGGTCCTTGTAGAACGTGGCCTTCTTGCGCGGCGGCAACTCGCTCTTCTTGATCGGCCCGAACAGTGCTTTGATTTTCTTGAGCGCTTCGTCCGCGTCGAACCCGCCGACGACGACGAGCGCCGCGTTGTTGGGGTGGTACCACTTGTCGTAGTAGCGGGTGATCGTCTCCGCGGTCGCGCCGCGCACGTGCTCCTCTTGGCCGATGACCGGGTGCGAGTACGGCGAATCCTTCGGCCACAGCAGCGGCAGAATCGCCTTGTATTCCAAGTCCCACGGGTTGTCCTCGCCGCCCTTCAGTTCGGCCACGACCGCGCCCTTTTCTTGCTCGAACTCGTGCTTGGCGTCGATCTTGGTGTTGCGCATCCGGTCGGCTTCGATCTCCAATGCGATCTGCCAGCGGTCGGCGGCGAAGTCGAAGTGGTAGACCGTCATGTCCTCGGACGTGTAGGCGTTGTTGCGCCCGCCGTTGCGCTGGGTGGCGCGGTCGATGTCGCCGGGGACGAGCTTCGCGGTGCCCTTGAACAGGAGGTGTTCGAGGTAGTGCGACAGGCCGGTCTGGTCCTTGTCCTCGTCGCACGCGCCAACGCGGTACGCGACCATCGTGGTAACGACCGGCGCGCCCTTCACCGGCAACAGGTACACACGGAGGCCGTTTTCGAGCGTGACGGTCTTGAGGTCTTTGAACAGTCCCTGCGCGGTCTTCACCAGTTCCGCGTCGGGATCAGCCGCTGGCGGCTGCGCGGGCTGTGCGCCGGCAACAACCGGCGCGAACGGTGCGAACGGGACCAGCGCCGCGAGCGCGACGAGAGAGGCGAGACCGAGCGCGAACCGCGTCATGGCGTTCCTTCCGAGCGGGTAACGGGCCTTCGGGCCAGTGTATCGCGCGGGCGAAACGCGGTCAGCCGTCTGGCGTGTCGAGCACGTGTTGCAGGCGCGCGGCCAACTCCGGCGGGAACCGCGCCGGCCACGTCGCGTCGATCAGCCCGACTCTGAGAATGTCTCGCAGATGGGTCCGGTCGTGGTCGCGGTTGGCGACCAGTTTCATTAGACTCGTTGCGCAATAGGTGTTGGTTCAGTCGCACTTCGGCCAGACGATCCTGTGTGGTCGTTACCCGTA
>VGZJ01000390.1 GCA_016872595.1 Planctomycetota bacterium | reverse complement strand
CGCCTGTACTCCTACTCCGTTGCGGCGCTCGCGCTGCTGGCGGGGCCGGCGCTGGCCGCGCCCCCGCCCGCGCCGCCCGCCGCCAGCCCCGCGGCCACCGCCCGCGCGGTCGACAAGCTGCTGGCCGACGAGAACGCCGGGAACAAGACGAAGGTCGCCCCCATCGTGGACGACCTCGCGTTCCTGCGCCGCGCGTCCATCGACCTCAACGGCCGCATCCCGACCGACGCCGAGATCAAGAAGTTCCTCGCGCTCCCCGCGGCCGAGCGCCGCGCGAAGTGGATCGACGAACTCATGGCCCGCGACCAGTACGCCGACCGCTGGGCCATCTTCTACAGCGACCTGTTCCGCGTGCGGTACGGGTCCGACGGCGGCCCGGCCCTGCAAGCGTGGACCCACGACGCCGTCGCCAAGAACGTCCCCTACGACGTGCTCACCCGCAAGCTGATCTCGGCCTCCGGGCGCGCCGGCAGCCAGCCCGAAACCGGGTTCATCCTCGGCGACGACGCCGACCCCTACGCCCTCACCGGCGTGGTCTCGCAGATCTTCATGGGCGTCCGCATCTCGTGCGCCCAGTGCCACAACCACCCGTTCGACGTGTGGACCCAAGAGGACTTCTACGACCTCGCCGCGTTCTTCGGCAAAACGCAGCGCGTCGAGCACCGCGTGAAGATGCAGATTCTGGGCATCTTCCTGAACGAGCGCGCCGAGACCGCCATCATGTGGCCGCCGGAAACGAAGGCCGCGGGCAAGCCCCGCAAGGCGGTCCCGGCCAAGTTCCCGTTCGAGATGGACGCGAAGGACGGCCCGAACAAGCACCTCGCCCGCGTCAAGGCGCTGCGCGACTGGCAAGAGGCCGACGCCAAGCACCGGGCCGCGACCAAGAAGGACAACATCGACGACCTGATCGACGGCGGCGGCAAGACCACCTCGAAGGAAGACCCGCTCGCGGGCGTGTCCGACGAGGTGAAGGCCATGATGAAGAAGCTCGACCTTGAGGGCGACCTGTACAAGGCCAGCGAACTGCGCCGGAAGCTCGCGGAGGCGGTCACGGACCCGCGGAACCGCTTCTACTCGCGGGCGTTCGTGAACCGCGTGTGGGCCGAACTGGTTGGCCGCGGGTTCGTTAACGCCATCGACGACTTCCGCCAAGACAACCCGCCGAGCCACCCGAAGACGCTCGACTACCTCGCCGACGAGTTCGTCGCCAGCGGGTTCGACTTCCGGTTCCTCGTGGCGACCATCGTGCGCACCGAGGCGTACCAGCGCGGGCACCTGCTCGGCACCGTGTCGGCCGTGGACCGGCTGGCCGCGGAGAAGGCGTTCACCGCCACCCCCGCGCGGCGCATGGGCAGCGAGGCCCTGTTCGACAGCATCGTGCAGGCCGGGCACCTGTTCACCCCGAAGCACCGCCCCGGCGAGAACGTCACCACGGTCATCACCTACACCCAAGTTCCCGTTGTGGTGAAGGACGACCCGAAGAACCCCGGCGGCGTGAAGCCGCCGCGCTTGGGCGGCGATAAGCCAGCGATGCCGGCCATGCCCGCGATGCCCGGTATGAAGGCCGGTGCGTACGACCTCGAAAAGGGCATCGAAGTCGACTTCAAGGACGCGCTCAAGAAGAAGGACATTCTGCAACTGGACAAGATGACGGCGAAGTCGGCCGAGGAACTGGAAGCCGAGGCGATGATGCGCAGCGGCAACATGCCGGCCGGCACGCGGGTCCGCTACATCACGAAGGAAGTGCGCACGCTGGTGGACGACAACCCGCGCTTCACCAGCGCGATGCGCATGGCAAGCCCGGCCCCGGTGGGGCACTTCCTGCGCGTGTTCGGGCAGACCGACCGGGCCTCGCTCGACGAGCGCCGCGACCACAGCCCGTCGATGCGCCAAGCGCTGATGATGCTCAACGGGAAGCTCACCAACGAGGCCGCGCGCGTCGGCCCGCTGGAGCCGGTCGCCGGCCTCATCGCCGGCCCGAAGGCCGACGTGGACGCCGCGATCAAACTCGTGTATCGCGAGGCGCTCACCCGCGAGCCGACCGCCGAGGAGCTGGCCGACGCGAAGGCCATCATCAAGGACGCGGCCACGCCCACCGAGGGGCTGGCGGACCTGCGCTGGGCGCTGTTCAACAGCAACGAGTTCCGGTTCATTCCGTAGTCCGGCGCGGGCCGCACACGTCGGCACAGGGCGTTGCCCTGTGCTGGAGACGCGGCGAACCCGGAGTGTAAGCGACGGGTGCCCGACGAACGACCACAAGCGTAATTCAACCTCATACACAAGGAACCGAACCATGAACGCTCAAACGGGCTGCACGGGCTACCGCCTCAGCCGCCGGACCTTTATGGGGGCCGCGGCCGGCACCTTCCTCGGGATGAACGTGCGGACCCTCGTGGCCCGCGCCGGCGAGGACCGCAAGGCCACCGCCGACCACGTCATCCTGTTCTGGAACGGCGGCGGGTGCAGCCACATCGACACCTTCGACCCGAAGCCGGGCCGCGACGTGCAGGGCGACTTCGACCAGATCAAGACCAGCGTCGCCGGCATCCAGATCAGCGAGATCTTCCCGCTGCTCGCCAAGCAGATGAAGCACGTCGCGCTGGTCCGCAGCATCGCCGGGCAGAACGGCGACCACGGCCGCGCCACCTACCAACTGCAAACCAGCTACGCCCAGAGCGCGAACCTGCAGCACCCCGGCATCGGCTCGGTCGTGGTCAGCGAGAAGAAGACCCTCGGCGACCTGCCGGCCTACGTCACGGTCGGCGGGCTGGCCCCGAAGGCCAGTTACCTCGGCCAGAAGTGCGAGGCGTACTTCGTCGGTCGCCCCGGTGAGAAGGACCCGTACCTCGCGTTCCCGAGCGGCATCGGGGAGGTCCGCGGGCAGAAGCGCCTCGACATCCTCCAGAAGATGAACGACAAGCAGGCCGGCAGCCTGCCGAAGGAAGAGACCGAGGGCGCGCAGACCGCGCTGACCGACGCCGTGCGGCTGATGCGCAGCCCGGCGCTGGAGGCGTTCGAGGTCCGCAAGGAGAAGCCCGAAGTGCTGGAGCGGTACGGCGACAGCGAGTTCGGGCGCTCGGCCCTGCTCGCCCGCCGGCTGGTCGAGAAGGGCGTGCGGTTCGTGCAGGTGAACCGCGGCGGGTTCGACGTTCACGCCAACGCCTTCCCCGCGATGCGCGACCACGGCGACGTGATGGACCCGGCGCTGGCCGCGCTCGTCGAAGACCTCGCGCAGTCCGGCCTGCTCAAGAAGACGATGATCGTCATGCTGAGCGAGTTCGGCCGTACGCCGAAGATCAACATGACGATGGGCCGCGACCACCACCCCGGCGTGTTCTCGTGCTTGTTCGCCGGCGGCGGCGTGAAGGGCGGTCAGGTGATCGGCTCGTCGGACGAGGACGCGATGCAGCCCAAGGACCGGCCGGTGAAGGTGAGCCACCTGCACGCGAGCATCTGCCACGCGCTGGGCATCGACCCGAACAAGGAAGTGATGACCCCGCTCCAGCGCCCGATGAAACTCGTGGACAACGGCAAGCCGGTTGACGAGCTGTTCGCGTAAGGGCGAGCGCCCGCCGTTCGTGCCGACACGCAGGGGGGCGTAAGCCCCCCTGTTTTCGTTTCGCGCGCAGGCGCGCCAATTCCACACCTCTCCCCCATGCTCTGATGGGCGAGAGGTCGCCGGTCGGCTGTACGACCGGCGTGTGAGGGGCGCTGAGCGCGCAGTTGTAGGTCCGCGTATCTCTGTGGCGCGCTTCGCTCCCCCCTCACCATTCTCGCAAAGCCTCGCCGACCTCTCTCCCACCAAAGCGTGGGGGAGAGGTGTGACCAAAGCCGCCCGACCGTTGCGGCGCGCGGCGCGAGCGGGTACGCTACACCGCACGCACCTCACCTCCGCGTTCGGAACACCCGCTATGAGCGCCGCGCCCGCGCCCGGCCCGCAGATCACGCCGCCCGGTCAGGAAAAGTTCACCGTACCCGTGCGCCCGCCGGTGAACGTCGCCGACGCGCTGTTCTCGATCCTCAGCCTGCTCGCGTTCGCGGTCGCGTCGGTGCTGGCCGCGACCGACGCCGACGGCTGGCCGTGGTGGGCCGTGCTGCCGTTCTGGTGTACCGCGGCCGGGAGCGCCGTCGGCTGCGCCTACGAAACGGTCCTGTTCCTCACCGACCGCCCGTACCAGTTGTTCGACACCGCGGCCGGGCGGTTCGTGCAGGCGCTACGGTTCGGGAACCTCGCGCCCGTGTTCGGTTCGACCTACCTCGCGTTCGCGCTCGTGAGCTACGGCAGCACCGAGCAGGCCGGGTGGCTCGTGTTCACCATCGGCGGGGCCACGTGCTACCTGCTGGTGCTGTTCCTGTTCCGCGGGCCGCCGCTGGCCGGGTTGCTCGCGCTCGCCGTCGGGTTGGTGGCGCAACTCTTGCTGGTGTGGACCGGCCCGGACCTGACCGGCGGCGACTCGGTGCGGTGGCTGCTCACGAACGCGGCAATCGCGCTCTTCGCGACCACGCTCATCGGCGCGCAAACGCCGCGGCGCAGCACGATCTTCCACGTGTTCGGGCTGGCGGTGGTTGGGCTGTTGTACTCGGCGTGGGACACGGAGTTCGGGGCCGCGCGCGCGCCTCGTGCGCCCGCACGATTGGCTGTGGCTGCTGGCCGCGGGGCCGGCGGGCGCGTGGCTCGCGTTCCGCCTGTACCCCACCACATGGGCGCTGCTGCGCTCGCTGCTCGCGAACCTGATCTGGCCGCTGTTCTACCTCGTCATCGCCGGCGGCGCGCGCGTGCCCAGCCCGCGCCGGCTGAGCGAACTGTACAAGGGGCGCGAGAAGAAGTTGCGGGCGCTGACCCTGCACCCGTACTACGTCGCGCACCCGCGGAACCTGACCCACAAGGTGAGCGTGCCTGCCCTCGACGACGCGCTCACAGTCAAGCTGCTCGGCATCGGGTTCCTGCTCGGACTCGTGAAGCTCGTGTTCGGGTTGGCGAGCGCGCTGAACCGCTTCTTCCCGTTCGCGAACGTCGCGGTGCCGCTCGCGCACAAGCCGCGGATGCTCCCGCACAGCGACGGCACCGAGTACTGGCCGCGCTGGTTGCTGCGGCAGGTGTTATGGTGGACCCCGAAAACTGGACCACCGGATAGGTTGCTATCGGGTGGTCCCATTGGAGGGTCCGAGAGATGGGCAAGCCGAACCGCACGCACACGTCCGCATTCAAGGCGCAAG
>VGZJ01000389.1 GCA_016872595.1 Planctomycetota bacterium | reverse complement strand
GACCTTGTCGAACTCGTCGGCCGAGAGCCCCGTGAACATGCGGAACAACAACGGCTTCCGACGCAATTTCTCGTAATTCGTCATAACCCTATGAATAGGCCATCGATCGCTATTGCGCAACGAGTCTAATGTGTCGTTTTCACGAGTGCGGCAGGTTCGGCCGCCTTCCCGTGTAGTGGGTATGCGATGCAGAGCGCGACACAAGCAGCGAGCTGAGTGCGGTTCATGGCGGGCACCAACTGCGAAAGGTGAGTTGCGGGGGCGGGGCACCGGCCCTACTATCGGAGAGTTCTACACCGGCGCGGGGCCCGGTACACAACGAAATGAGAGCCGACGTGACGCAACTTCGCGGGAGCCGCGTACTCGTTACCGGGGCGTCGTCGGGCATCGGCGCGGCGACCGCAGTTGAAGCGGCGCGCAAAGGGGCACGCGTGATCCTGTGGGCACGCGGCGCGGACGGCCTGTACGCGACCGCGAAAGTGTGCGCCGCAGTCGGCGGCGAGGCGAGTGTGTTCCTGGTCGATCTGACCGACGCGAGCGCGGTTGCGGGCGCGGCACAAACGGTGCGAGACCAAGGCGGCCCACCGGACGTGATCGTGAACAACGCCGGGGCCGGGCGCTGGCTCGCGGTGGAAGAATCGACCGCGCGCGAAGCGGTGGACGCGATGGCCGCGCCGTACTTCGCGGCGTTCTATGCAACGCGCGAGTTTCTCCCGGCGATGATCGCACGCCGCAGCGGTCACATCGTGAACGTCACGTCGCCCGCGGCGTTCGTCCCCGTGCCCGGCGCGACGACGTACTCGGTCGCTCGCTGGGCGATGCGCGGCTTCAACGAACAGCTCGTGTCGGAACTCGCCGGCACCGGCGTTCGCGTCACGCTCGCCTGCCCGGGTGTGGTGGCATCGCCGTACTTCGCACACAACCCCGGCGCGGACGAGCGCATTCCACGAATCGTTAGCAAGCTCTCGCGCACCGTGACGCCGGAAGAGGTGGGCCGCGCGATCGTGTGGGGGATCGAGCGCAACCGCCGGCGCGTGGTGACGCCGTTCTCGCTGAAACTGATGCTGGGGCTAAACGCGATGATGCCGCGCACGGTCGCGTGGCTGATGCGCCGCACCGGCTGGCATCGTGGCGGTGCGTGAGTCGTTCACGTGAGGACGTCTTTCACCACGTTGCCGTACACATCGGTGAGGCGGAAGTCGCGACCGGCGTGCCGGTAGGTGAGCTTCTCGTGGTCAAGGCCGAGCAGGTGCAGGATCGTGGCGTGGAAATCGTGAACGTGAACCTTCTTCTCTGCGACCGTCGCGGCAATGTCGTCGGTCTTGCCGTAGGCGAAGCCGGGCTTGGTGCCGCCGCCGGCCAGCCACGACGAGAAGCACGCGGGGTGGTGGCCCCGGCCGCGCGGCCCGTCCTGCCCCGGCGTGCGACCGAACTCGGTCGTCCACACCACGAGTGTCTCGTCGAGCATTCCGAGGCGCTTCAGGTCTTGCAGCAGCCCGGCGATGGGCTTGTCGATCTTCTTCGCCAGCGGTTCGTGCTCGCCAACGTCGCCGTGCGAGTCCCAGTTCTTCGACGAGCTGCTGTCGATCAACTCGATGAACCGCACGCCGCGCTCCGCGAGCCGCCGCGCGATGAGGCACTGCCAGCCAAAGCTCTCGGTGTCCTTCCGGTCGGTGCCGTACAGCTTCAGCGTCTCGTCGGTCTCCTTCGAGATGTCGAACGCTTCCGGTGCCTCGAACTGCATCTTGAACGCGGTCTCGAAGGTGCGGACGCGCGCCGCCAGTTCGTCGGCGCCGCCGCGCGCCGCGAGGTGCTTCTTGTTGAGCGCGTCCGCGAAGCCGAGTTCGAGTTCTTGCAGGTCCGCGGTGTCCTTCTGGCGCTTCACGTTCGGCACCGGCTCTTTGCCGGGGATCACGCGCGTGCCCTGATGGTACGCGGGGAGGAAGTCGTTGGCGAACACCTGCGTGCCGGCGTAGGGCAGGTGCGGCGCGAGCACGACGAACGACGGCAGGTTCCGGTTCACCGTGCCGAGGCCGTAGCTGACCCAGCTCCCGATGCTGGGCCGCGCGATAAAGAACGAACCCGTGTGGATCGCGAGCGTGGCCTGAAAGTGCTCGTTGTTGTCGCTGGTCATGGAGCGAATCAGGCACACGTCGTCCATGCGGTCGCGCAGGTGCGGGAACAGGTCGCTTACTTCGGTGCCGCACTTACCGCCGGGCTTGAAGGCCCAGCGCGGCTTCAGAAGCGGTCGCTTCTCGTTGGAGAGGCCGCCGCCGACTCCGAGCGTCTTGCCGTCGGCCGCGAACAGCTTCGGCTTCGGGTCGAACGTGTCCATCTGCGACACGCCGCCGGTGCTAAACAGCCAGATGACGCGCTTGGCTTTGGGGGCAAAGTGCGGCTTCTTGGGCGCGAGGGGGTCTTGCGACGCACTCAACTCTGCTGCGATGGCAGGCAGCAGGGAAGCGCCGAGCATCGAATGCAGGGCTGTTCGTCTAGTGAGCATGACACACACTTCGCATGGTTTGGTAGCCGCGAGCCGCAGGCGAGCGCGGCCGTTCGTGCGACAAGCCGCGCTTGCCTGCGGCTCGCGGCTAACGAGCACATTCACTCGACATAAATGAACTCGTTGCTCAGGAACAGCGCCCGCGCGAGGCTATCCCACGCGCGTTCGTTCCCGCCCAACTTCGCCACGTACTCCGTTGCCGCCTTCACTTCGTCCTCGGTCGGCGTGCGCCCATACAGCAGGACGAACGCACGGGCCACACGGCTCGCGTCGTCCTTGCCTTCCTTCTGGACGCGCGCGGCGAAGGCCTTCGCCTGCACGTGAACGAACGGGTCGTTCATCAGGTAGAGCGCTTGCAGTGGGGTCGTACTGACGAGGCGACGGTCGGTGCCGGTGTTGGTGTCCGCGCCGTCGAACAGCCCGAAGAACGGGTGCCGCGCGAACCGCTGCTGCATCACGTACACGCTCCGCTTGTTCGTGTCGTACACCGCCTTGTACGGGTTGTGCTGCGTGAAGTTCCAGCCCTTCGGGTCGGGGAACGGGTGCGCCGCGCCCGGCGCGCGGTCGAGGTTCCCGCTCACTGTCAGGAGCGCGTCGCGCACGCTCTCCGCGTCCAACCGGCGACGGTCAAAGCGCCACAGTAACTCGTTGGTAGCGTCGAGCTTCGCGTTGGCCTCGTTGTCGGCGCTCGATTGTTGGTACGTGCTCGACAACATGATGAGCTTGTGCATTGCCTTCAGCGACCACTTCTCTTCGACGAAGCGCGACGCAAGGTAATCCAACAACTCCGGGTGTGTGGGCGGTTGGCCCATCTCGCCGAAGTTGCTCGCGGTCGGCACCAAACCCTTGCCGAAGTGGTACTGCCAGACGCGATTGACGATCACGCGCGCGGTCAGCGGGTTCTTCGCGTCCGTGAGCCAGTTCGCGAGGTGCCACCGCCCGCTGCCCTTCTCGGTTGCGGGGAGCGCGTGGCCGCCCAGCACTTCGGGGAACCGGCGCGGCACTTCCGGCCCCAAGCGCTCCGGGTCGCCCTTGATCTGAACGTGCGCGTTGCCGACCTTGTGTTTGCCCTCGGTCTTGCCCTCCGCGACCGCGTAGGCGTTCTCGAACGGCAGCGGTTGCTTGGCGAAGCGCTCCAGTTCTTGCTGCGCGGTCTTGATCTTCTGCTTGAGCGCATCCACCTTGCGGTTGCCCTCCGCAATCTTGGCTTTACGCGCGTCCTCGTCCGCGATCTTCTCCGCGCCGGCCAGTTCCTTCTCCGCCGCGCTCTTCTCGGCGGTCGCGGCCTTCACCTTCGCGTCGAGGTCGGCGAGCTTCGCGCCGCGCTCCTTCTCGAAGGTCGCGATGGCGTCGCCCGACGCGAGCGGAACGAAGTCGCGCTGCACCTTGTCCAGTTCGATGCCGGGTCGCGGGTAGCGCGTGCTGCTAAAGAAGCCGTAGAGTGCGTAGTAGTCGTGCTGGCTGATCGGGTCGAACTTGTGATCGTGGCAGCGGGCGCAGTTGATCGTGAGCGCGAGGAACGTGCGCCCGAAGTTGTCGATCTGGTCCTCGTAGGTGAGGTACCACGGGTAGCGCGCCTCTTCGTAAGAGCCGAAGCGCCGCGTGTTCGCGAGGTAGCCGGTCGCGATGATTTTCGCCTGCCGGTCGGCTTCGCCCTTGAACGGGAGCAGGTCGCCAGCGACCTGTTGGCGCACGAACTCGTCGTAAGGGAGGTCGCGGTTGAAGGCGTCGATGATCCAGTTGCGGTAGCGGTACATCTGCGGGATCGGGTAGTCGGAGTTGTCGCCCGCGGTGTCGGCGTAGCGGACCACGTCCATCCAGTGTCGGCCCCAGCGCTCGCCGTAGGCGCTCGATGCGAGCAAGCGGTCGATCACCTTCGCGAACGCTTCCGGCGATTCGTCCTTAACGAAGGCATCGATGTCGTCGGGCGTTGGCGGAAGGCCGGTGAGGTCGAATGTCGCGCGGCGCAACAGCGCGCGCTTGTCGGCCGGCGGCGCGGGCTTCAAGCCTTTCGCTTCGAGCTTCGCGAGGACGAAGGCATCAATCGGGTTCGCGCTCCCCTTCGGCACGTCGGGGCGCACGACGGGCTTGAACGCCCAGTACTCTTTCGCCTTTTCCAATTCGATGCGACTCGTCGCAACTTTGCCGTCGCGCGGGTCGGGCGCGCCCATCTTCACCCACACGGTCAGGTCCGCGATCACCTCGGCCGACAACTTCTCTTTCGGCGGCATCGCTTCCACACCGGTCGCGTGCTGCACCGACTTAATGAGCAGGCTCTTGGCGGGGTCGCCGGGCACGACGGCCGGGCCGCTCGCGCCGCCGCGCAGCACGCCGGCGCGCGTGTCGAGCCGCAGTTCGCCCTTCAGTTTCTTGGCGTCCGCGCTGTGGCAGGAATAGCACTTCTCGACCAACACGGGCCGAATCTTCTTCTCGAAGAACTCGACCTGCGCGGCGGTCGGCTTCTCGTCGGCGCGCAGCACGGGCGCGACGAGAACGAGCATGAGGAGCGCGCGGCGGAGCGGCATGGGAGAGACCCGCGGCGGGTGTCGGAGCGACCGCCCATCATACCCGACCCCGTGGCCCGAACAAGCCGCGAGCGCCTGGAGTTCACCCAGTGTGGAAGTTACTTGACAGTTGAAACGGAAACGCCTCCCCTACTTGGTGTTGGAGCCAAGGAGGAAGGAGGCGGGACCGATGGCAGGCACAGCGCTCACCACGCCGATCCGG
>VGZJ01000388.1 GCA_016872595.1 Planctomycetota bacterium | reverse complement strand
TCGCCCACCCGCTGCACGGCCAGCCGGCGGCGGGCCTCCAGTTCGGCCGCTGTACCTTTGGTCCTCATGGCAAACAGGTTACGACGATCCGGTGGGTTGTACAGGGCTCGCTACCTGCCGGTCAGTAATGACAGGCCAGAGGCCTGTCCTACGACACGATCTGCTTCCGCCGCTTGATGTAGTCCCAAATCACGTAGCGGTCCAAGTCCTTGCCCGCGGTGAACACGACGCGGCCCTTCGTGGCGCGCGCCATCTTGTACGCGAACTGCACGTCCTCTTGCGACTGGTTCCAGTTCGACAGCAGGAAGATGTTGATGGTGATGCCGTCGCGGGCGCAGAGCTGCGCCTCGCGCATGGTCGCGTCCTCGGTGCGCGGGTCCGGCGGGTACAGCATGAACACCGTGCTGCCCTCGAAGTGCGCCGTCGGCAGACCGTCCGTGATGAGCACCACTTGGCGGTTCGGGGTGTCTTGGTTCGTGAGGAACCGGCGCGCGGTCTGGAGCGCGTGCTGGATGTTCGTGAAGTGGTGCGGCACCGCGAACTCGCTGACCGCGGGGTTGCTCATGTCGGCCTTCAGGCGCACGACCGGGTTGAAGATCGTGACCGGCTTCGGCATCAACCCCGCGACCTCGGACAGGTGCCGCGGCTTGGCGAACGTGTACATCTCGATGAACTGGAGGAAGTCGCCGGGGTACTCGCTGCGGATCAGCCCGTCGAGCGCGAGGCCCATACGCTTCACGTTCACGTACTGGCCGTCGTACCGCATGGAGCCGCTCATGTCGAGCAGCACGCACGTCGCGGCCTTCGGGTTCACGCGGGTGCGGTGAATGAGGATGTCGTCCGGCTTCATCTTCACGGGCAGGCCCGGCCCGGCGCGCAAGAGCGCGTTGACCATGCTGCCGGGAATGTCCATCTGCGCGACGCTGTCGCCGAACTCGTACTCTTTGGTGCGCGGCGATTCGACCGCGCCCTCGCCGGTCACGGCGTCCGGGTGCCGCCCGGTGCGCGAGGCCTGCATGTCGCTGAAGATTTGCGTCAGCACCTTCGACTGGAACAGCCGCAGCGCCTTGGGCGTGAGCCGGTACTTGCCGCTGCCGTCGCCCTCAAGCCCCTGCTTCTCGGCCTGCTCCTTGATGTAATCCTCGACCTGTTGCTGAAGCGCCTTGAGCGCCTCGATGTCGCCCGGCTCCGCGAACTTCTCCAACTCCTCCATGTCGATGATCGCGAGCTGCGCCGGCGACTTCTTCGCCTCATCCAACTCCTTGAGCAACTTGTCGATGGCCTCAAGCTCTTCCTTCACCTCGAGCGCGGTGGGCACGCTCATCTTCTCGCGCCCGGTGAAGTCGTACTTCGCGGCCAGTTCGTCCACCTGATACTTGTCGCCCAAGCGTTCGACGAGCGGCACGAGCGCCCGCGCGAACGGCGAGCTGTCGTCCCCGGCGCGGAAGTACAGCCCTTCGAGGTCCGCGAGCTGTTCGCCCTTCACCGCGCGCTCGAAGTCGGCGCGGAGCTTGCCCGGCGGCGTCACCTTCTTGGCCGCGTCGCGGTAGGCGCTGCCCGCGAGCCGCTGCACGGCCTTCGTCTCGTAGGTTTCGAGAATCTTCCGCTTGCGTTCGAGCAACATTTGCCGCAGCGCATCAATACTCGGTCCCAGCCCCGCGATCTGCGAGGCGTCAATGTGAATCGCGTTCGCCAGCTCCTCTTCGCTGAACTCGCTCGTGTCGCCGAACGCGAGCATGTGGTTCATCAGCGGCGACACCATATCCGGGGGCGGCGCGGTGGGGGACGGGAAGTGAACCGGGTCGTACCGCTGGTACGTGTGAACGATCCCGCCCGGTGTCTGCGCTTCATGTGGTTGCGACATCTATTCTGCCGGTGTGGGGTTATCGCGGATGAGCTTCACGAGTTCGAGGAACTTTGCCCGCACGTACTCGTTGAGTTGTGCGGCGAAGTCGTCACCGAGTTTCAGTTCCGCGATAAGAGCCTGAACGTCAACGATGTCTTTCCCGCGAAGCGGGTTGCTGATGCCCGACGCGAGTTTGAGTTCAACGAGTGCGGGAAGCGAGAGGAACCAAATACCCGTGCCTTGAACGCGCACGTCGGCGGGGTGCGGGAACGCGACCGGCTTCTCCTTGCCGTCGCCCGGAAACTCACCCGTCGTCAGAAACTCGACCTTTACGCCTGTTTTCGTGTCACGAAGGTGCTTACTTTTCTCGAACGGCGGCAAGTAGCCGCGCCCATCTAGTTGCTCGTGAATGGTCTTCAGGTCGTCTTTCGTAACGAGAATGCCCACGTCGGTCGTAAAACGCTGGTAGCCGTGAAAGAACAGTGCGAGTCCTCCGACGACGGCATAAGGGATGCCAAGTCCGTCCAGTCGCTGCGTGATGCGCTGTAGCGTGAGCTGAACCGCTCCGCCTTCGGCTTCAAAGTGCATACTGCCCTCCCGAAGCGCCCACGCGAAGTCGCGCTTCAGTCGTTGCTCATAAGGGACAACGGCTTCCATCGTCACGTCTCGTAGGTCATGCGGCCGTGGCGGGTCGCGCGGCTGATACGGTCTCCAGCATACAGCCCGGCGAGCACGAACTCCACGCAGCTCGCGCGCACCGCGTCGCTGTCGGCGGCGTTCACCTCGAAGGCTTTCTCCCACGCTTTGGGCACGCGCTTCAGGCGCTTCGCGTACTCGGCCGAAGGGAGCATGTCGCCCACTTCGATCTTCACGCCCTTGCTGAACACGTCGGCGATTTCGTCCAGCCCGTGGGCCTCGACGTACTCCTCGAACACCGTGCGGATCGCGTCCGCGATGATCGCTTCGAGCACCTGCCGTTCGCCCATCTGGTGCGAACCCATCAGGTCGAGTTCGAGCTTGCCGAGCGAGGAGGTGGGCAGGTGGCCGAGGTCGGAGATGCGCGGCACGGCGGGCGACTCGCCCAAGCGCACGCCGCGGTGCCGGGCGCTCGCCAGCATCGTGCGGTAGTTGGCGAGGCTGAACCGCGCGCTTACCCCGCTCGCCTGATCGACATACTTACTCTTCCGCGCCGAAACGCTGATCTGCTCGATGATCTCCTTCATGAAGTACGGCACGAACACGCCCGCGGCGTCGGCCCCGGCTTCCTGTTCCATGATCTCGATGCCCAGCGCCCGTTCGCGCGGGTAGTGCGTCTGAATCAGCGAGCCGATGCGGTCCTTCAACTGCGGAATCACCTTGCCGCTGCGGTTGAACGTGGCCGGGTTCGCCGAAAACAGGATCAGCACGTCGAGGTCGAACTGAATGGGGTAGCCGCGAATCTGTACGTCCCGCTCTTCGAGGATGTTGAACAGCCCGACCTGAATGAGTTCGTCCAGTTCGGGGATCTCGTTCATGGCGAAGATGCCGCGGTGCATGCGCGGGATCAGCCCGAAGTGGAGCGCGTCCTCGGCGCTCATGCTGGTGCCCTGCGCGAGCTTCGCCGGGTCGATCTCGCCGATCACGTCCGCGAACTTGGTGCCCGGCGCGAGGCGCTCGGCGTAGCGGTCGGCGCGCGGCCACCACGCGATGCGCACCTGATCCGCCGGCGTGTTGGCGACGTACTCCTTCGCTGCGCGTGTGATGGGCGCGAACGGGTCTTCGTGGATCGGGCACCCCGGCAGGTCGAGGTACGGAACGTACTCATCGAGGAACCGCACGAGCGACCGCATGAGGCGCGATTTCGCTTGCCCCTTCTCGCCGAGGAACAGCATGTCGTGGGCCGCGAGTACCGCGATGCTAATTTCCGGGATAACCGTATCGTCGTAGCCGACAATACCGGGGAACAACGGGTCGCCGCTCTGGAGGGCTTTGAGGTAGTTGTCGCGCAGTTCGTGCTTGACGGACTTCGATTGCCACCCGCTGTTGCGGAGTTGGGCGAGTGTGGTCGGCCGCTGTGCGGTCATGGTGTGCCCTTGCGCCGGAAGTGGTACGCGGCATTTTACGCGCGCAAGTAACGCGGAACCAACTTGGCGGTATGCCGGGAAGGAGGAATGTCACGCGGGGTGTGTAGGATCAACCACATGAACGAACCGCTTGTCACGGAAACTGCGGGTCTGCCGTCCCTCGCCGCGGAGGTGTTCGCGCGGGTGTGGCGCACCGCGCTCGATCAGCCGGGGTTCGCGCTCGTGCGGTTCGCCCACGCAGTCGATTCGCGCGCGCTGCGCCGGGCGATGGTGGAACTGGTGGTGGCGATGCCGGTGTCGTTCGTGCCGGAGCGGTTCGGGCGGTTCGATCAGCAGGTCAGCTCGAAGTTCCACCGCGACGGCGCGCCGCCCGCGTCGCTGCTCGTGCTGGGCTACGAACCGACCGTCGTGCGCAGCCGGTTCTGGATCGCGGACGCCAGCGCCGCCGCGCGTGCCGCCGGGTTGGGGCTGAAGGAGTACCTCGCGGCCAACAACCCGATGTTCCCCGCGGGCGAAGCCGCGCTCGCGCCGTTTATCACGGAGTTGTCTGTTCCAACAGGTGAGAGTTTTCTGCTTGTGGTGAACAACAGCCTGTTGCCGCTCGACGGGGCGAACCCGCTGGGCGTGCTGCACAAGGCTGTGATCCCGAACCCGGACCCGGCCGGGCGGCGCGTCATCAACTCGGTCGGGTTCACGACCGGCGCGCCGGGCCTTCCAGATGCGGAACTGTACCGGTTCCTCACGCGCGACGACCTCGATTGAGGTTTTTCGCGCGAAAGTGATCACGGCCGCGCCCGCCGCACGTGTCGGCGGGCTAGAATGGCCCCGAACGTCGCCCTCTTTTGGAGAAGTGCTATGCGCGTGGCCCGTCTCGCGTCGGTGGTGTGCGTGGTCCTCGCGGCCGGGAGCGCCCGCGCCGAGGAGATCGACAACCCCGAGTTCGCCTCGTGGTCCAAGTTCAAGAAGGGGACCGTGGTGACGATGAAGACCACGTCCGCCGCGGCCAACTTCACGTCCGAGATCGGCATGACGACCACGCTCGTCGAGGTCGGCGCGGACAAGGTGACGGTCGAGACCACGACCGTGAGCAAGTTCAACGGCATGGAGTTCAAGTCGCCCGCGGCCAAGCGCGAGATCACCAAGACCATCAAGCTGCCGGCCGGTGTGAAGAAGGACGACTTCAAGGGCGGCAAGCCGCCGGGCACGACGAAAGAGGGCACCGAGACGATCAAGATCGGTGGCACCGAATATAAGCAACGATCCGCGAGAGGGCTAAAACCCAGGTGATTCGCGATACCTTCGCTCCAAGTCGGCCATGAGTATTGGCCGCTTCTTCTTGGATCGTGCCTT
>VGZJ01000387.1 GCA_016872595.1 Planctomycetota bacterium | reverse complement strand
CCGCACCATGCGGCATCCACGAATGCTCCATCTGAACCTCAGTTCCGCTGAAGCGAAAGCCCTAACTCGCCAATCTCTAACCAGTTCGGCAAGTCCAAGATGGCAACAGCACTGGATCAAGGCCATCGCCAAGAAGATTACGCTCGAAGGCGTGATCGAGGGCAACAAGCCCGAAGAAAAGATCACCCGGATGCAGGCGGCGATTGCCACCGCGCCGGTCGAAATGCACCCGACCATGAACGCGGTGCTGGCCCACTGGTACTGGCACTACTTCCAACAGAACCGCTGGCGGTTCACCAAGCGCACCGCGACCGGCGAAGCGCCCGGCAACGACATCCAGACGTGGGACCTGCCGCGCATCTTCGCCGAGATCGACAAGACCTTCGATAAGGCGCTCAGCAACGAGAAGGAACTGAAGGCCACGCCGGTCGCGCAGTACGACATCCTGCTCACGAAGGGGAGCATCCCCGACAACTACCGCCCGACGCTGTACGACGTGCTGGTGTTCGACGCCCTCAGTTTCTACACCTCTGCCGAGCAAGCCGGGGCGAAGCCGCAAGACAACTTCGACGTCGAGGCGACCTCGCCGGTCTTCGGCACCGTCGACGAGTTCCTCAAGTGGGAGCCGAAGACGACGGACGTTCACAACAAGAGCGTCAAGGCCATCAAACTGTACCAGAAGCTCCTGAGCTTCCACAAAGACGACAAGGACAAGAGCGCCCTGCTCGACGCCGACCTGCACCGCCTGCGGTTCGGCTGGAACAAGGCCGTGGGCGAACCGAAGAGCGCCAAGTACAAGGCCGCGCTGGAAGCGTTCGCGAAGGCCAACGACGGGCACGAACTGTTCGCGATGGCCCGCTACCAACTCGCCTCCGCCGTCCACGGCGAGGGCGACTACGTCAAGGCCCGCGAGATCGCCCTGAGCGGCCAGAACGCCTACCCCGACAGCCCCGGCGGGAAGCTGTGCTACAACCTCGTCCAGCAGATCGAGGCGAAGTCCGCGAGCAGCACCACCGAGCGCGTGTGGGCCGACCCGCTGCCGACCATCAAGGTGAGCTACCGCAACATCACGAAGGCCTACTTCCGCGTCGTCAGCGGCGACTACGTCGAGCGCCTGAAGGCGTCGCGGTGGCGGCCCGAAGAGCTGTCGCACGACGAGGCGAAGGCGCTACTGAACCAGAAGCCGGTGCGCGAGTTCAATCACGACCTGCCGGCCACGCCCGACTACAAGGCCCGCACCGAACACGTGCCCGCGCCCGCCGGCCTGAAGCCCGGCTTCTACTACCTGATCGTGAGCCACGCCGAGAACTTCGGCGCGACCAACAACGCCGTCCACTACACGAGCTTCTGGGTGTCGGACCTCGCCATCGTGAACCGGCACGACTACGGCACCCCGCAAATGGCCGGCACCGTGACCGACAACCGCACCGGCGAGCCGGTCGCCGACGCGAAGGTGCAGGTGTGGACCCGCGGCGGCAACGGCGGCTGGACCGCCGGCGCGACCGGCACCACGAACAAGGACGGCCTGTACGCGGTCGCGGCCCAAGCCGACCGCGCCCACGCCGTCATCGTCACCCACAAGGAGCAGGCGCTCGCCAGCGGCAACGACTGGTACACGTGGCGCAACGGGCGCGGCGAGCAGAACGGCGAACGGGTCGTGTTCTTCACCGACCGCTCGCTGTACCGCCCCGGCCAGACCGTCAGCTATAAGGGGATCGCCCTGCATTTCGCCCACGGCACCGACAGCTACGAAACGCTCGCCGGGCGCAACGTCGAGGTGATCTTCTACGACGTGAACTACAAGGAAATCGCCCGCCAGCAGACCAAGAGCAACGACTACGGCTCGTTCTCCGGCAGTTTCACCGCGCCGCGCGACCGGCTCATGGGCCGCATGGCGCTCCGCACCTCGGACGGCCTCGGCTACGCCAGTGTTACCGTCGAGGAGTACAAGCGGCCCAAGTTCAAGGTCGAGGTCGAAGCGCCGAAGGACGCGAGCAAGCTGAACGACACGATCAAGGTGCCCGGCAAGGCCGTGCAATACAACGGCGTCCCGGTCGGCGGCGCGAAGGTCGCCTTCCGCGTCACCCGCGAGGTGCGCTACCCGGACTGGTTCTTCGAGTGCTGCTGCTGGTGGCGTCCGGTCCCGCAAACCCCGGCGATGGAGATCGCCAGCGGCACCGTGACTAGCGAACCGGACGGCAGCTTCACGGTGCCGTTCGTCGCCAAGCCCGACCTGAGCGTTCCTGAGAAGGATGAGCCGTCGTTCCGGTACACGGTGACCGCGGACGTGACGGACACGACCGGCGAAACGCGCAGCGCCAGCAAGAGCGTGAACGTCGGGTACGTCGCGCTCCGCGCGACCGTGACCGCCGAGGCGTGGCTCGAAGCGGCGAAAGAGAACGCCTTCGCGATCAACACGACGACACTCGACGGCGAGGGCCAAGCCGCGACGGGTACGCTCAAGATTCACACGCTGAAGCAGCCGGACAAGCCGGTTCGCGCCGAGATCGGCGGCGGCTACTACCCGCGGTTCCGGCCGGGCGCGGCGGCCAACGAAGACCCGCTCCCCGACCCCAGTAAGCCCGCGAGTTGGGAACTGGGCGACGCGGTGTTCACCGGCGCGTTCGAGACCAACGGCAACGGCAGGGCCGACCTGAAGGCCAAGCTCCCGGCCGGCGCGTACCGCGCCGTGCTGACGACGCAGGACAAGTTCGGCAAGAAGGTGACGGCCCGATACCAGTTCACCGTGGTCGCCCCGACCGCAGACAAGTTCAACGTGAAGGTGCCGCAGTACGTCGCCGCGCCCAAGTGGAGCGTCGAGGCCGGCGACGACTTCACGATGCTGTGGGGTACCGGGTACGACGCCGGCCGCGCCTACATCGAGGTCGAGCACCGCGGCAAGATTCTCCAAGCGTTCTGGACCGAGAAGAACGCGACCCAGCACGTTCTGAAGGTGCCGACGAAGGACGCCATGCGCGGCGGGTTCACGGTGCGCGTCACGCAGGTGCGCGAGAACCGGGCCTACACGCTCTCGCGCAAGGTGGACGTGCCGTGGACCAACAAGAACCTCACGGTGAAGTGGGAGCGGTTCATCAACAAGTTGGAGCCGGGCGCGAAGGAGACGTACACCGCCGTCGTCACCGGGCCGGACGCGAAGAAGGCCGTCGCGGAGATGGTCGCCGGGATGTACGACGCCTCGCTCGACGCCTACCTGCCCCACAACTGGATGGAGCGGTTCGGCGTGTTCCGCCAAGACTACTCCAACCTGAACTTCAGCTTCGAGAACAGCGCGAAGCACTTCTACGGCATCCACGGCCACTGGCCGGTGCCGCACAAGCACGTGGACCTGACGTACCGCGGGTTCCAACAGGACATCACCTACAACTACCGCCGGTACGAGTACTTCGGGCGCGGCGGCGGGTACGGCTGGGACGACGGGCACTGGGGCTGGGGCAACCGAAACAACGGCGAGGGCGGCTTCGGCGGCCCCGGCGGTGGCGGCGGGCCTCCCGGCGCGCCGGCCCCCGCGCCGCCCGGCCCCGGCGGGCCGCAAGAGGGCCGCGACCCGAAAGACGACGGGAAGGACGCCAAGCCCGGCAACGGCGGCGGCGACCAACCCGGTAGCCCCGGCCCGGACCTGAACAGCGTGTCCGCCCGCAAGAACCTCAGCGAGACCGCGTTCTTCTTCCCGCACCTCGTCAGTGGCGAGGACGGCAGCGTGCGCGTCACGTTCACCGTGCCCGAGGCGCTGACCAAGTGGAAGTTCATGGGCTTCGCCCACGACAAGGACCTGCGCAGCGGGTTCATCACCGACAGCGTCGTGACCGCGAAGGACCTGATGGCCCAGCCGAACCCGCCGCGGTTCCTGCGCGAGGGCGACGTGATCGAGTTCCCGGTGAAGGTCAGCAACCAGAGCGCGACCCGGCAGAAGGGCACCGCGCGACTGTCGTTCAAAGACCTGCGCACCGACAAGCCCATCGACGCACAGCTCGGCCTCGTGAACGCCGACCAAGCGTTCGACCTCGCCGCGGGCGAGAGCAAGACGTTCACGTGGAAGATCGCCGTGGCCGACGACCTCGGCCCGATCACCTACAAGGCCGTGGCCGCGACCGACCGCCTCAGCGACGGCGAAGAGGCCGCGATTCCCGTTCTCTCCAAGCGCGTTTTGGTGATGGAGTCGCTGCCGCTGCCGATCCGCGGCGCGGTCACGAAGGACTTCGACTTCACCAAGCTCCGCAAGAGCGGCGAGAGCAACACCATCCGGCACCAGAGCTACACGGTGCAGATGGTCAGCCAGCCCGCGTGGTACGCGGTCATGGCCCTGCCGTACCTGATGGAGTACCCCTACGATTGCAGCGAGCAGGTGTTCAACCGGCTGTACGCCAACGCGCTGGCGCGGCACATCGCCAACAGCGACCCGAAGATTCGCAAGGTCTTCGACCAGTGGAAGAACACGGTCGCGCTCGACAGCCCGTTGGAGAAGAACCAAGACCTGAAGACCGTGGTGCTGGAAGAGACACCGTGGGTGCGTCAGGCGGCGAAGGAGAGCGCGGCGCGGAAGAACGTCGGCGTCCTGTTCGACGACAACCGCCTGAACGCCGAGACGGCGCGGCAGATGGACAAGCTGGCGCAGATGCAGTACGCGGACGGCTCGTGGCCGTGGTTCCCCGGCGGGCGCGGCAACGACTACATCACCCTCTACATCACCACCGGGTTCGGCCGGATGCGGCACCTCGGCGTGAAGGTCGATACCGCCCCCGCGGTCAAGGCGCTCGCGCGCCTCGACAACTGGATGCAGGAACAATACGCGTGGGCGCAGAAGCACGACCCGGAGAAGAACCACCTCAGCAGCACGATGGCCCTGTACCTCTACGGGCGCAGCTTCTTCCTCGCGGACAAGCCCGTCGCCAACCAGCACAGGGCCGCCATCGACTACTGGCTGGGGCAGGCGAAGACGTACTGGCTGCAACTGGCCGTGCGCCAGTCGCAGGCGCACCTCGCGCTCGCGCTCAAGCGGTTCGGCACCGACAAGGTGACGCCCACCGACATCATGAAGTCGATCAAGGAGCGGTCCAAGAACGAGGAAGAGATGGGCATGTACTGGCGCGACACCGAGCTGTCGTACTCGTGGGCCCGCGCCCCCATCGAGACGCAGGCCATGATAGACTCGTTGCGCAATAGCGATCGATGGCCTATTCATAGGGTTATGACGAATTACGAGAAATTGCGTCGGAAGCCGTTGTTGTTCCGCATGTTCACGGGGCTCTCGGCCGACGAGTTCGACAAGGT
>VGZJ01000386.1 GCA_016872595.1 Planctomycetota bacterium | reverse complement strand
CCGCGCCGCGCGCCGCGCCCGGGGCGCCGGGCGGCGGCAATGGCGGGAGCGGGGTGTCGGTGAGCGGGACCGCGAGCATCCGCTGGAGCAGCGCGTCGAGTTCGTCGAGCTGCTGGCGGGTGAGGTCGTTGGGGCTGGGGGCAGTGGCCATGAGAGTCCTTCCGCGGCCCGGTTCGCGCGGAAAGTCTACTCCCGCGGCGCGGGCGAAAAAAGGGCAACTCTCACGCGGCCCGGCGCGCCGCGGCCGGGGGCGCGCCGCACAGCTCGTCGAGGCGCGCCGCCATGCGCCGCCCGGCGGCTTCGAGCGACAGCGTACGGCGCACGTCGGTGCGGGCCCGCGCGCCCAGCGCCCGGCCCAGCTCCGGGTTCTCGTACAGGCGCCGCATGTGCGCCGCGGCGTGCTCCACCGACGGCTCGGCCCACGTCCACCCGCGCTTGTACACCGGGCCGGATTCCTGCACCTGCGCGCGCGTGTGGTCCACCAGCAGGCTGTTCTCGGCGGTCATGAAGTCGAGGTTGCCCGAGTACCCGGTGGCGACGACCGGCTTCCCCAGCGCCATCGCCTCGGCCATCGTCAGCCCGTAGCCCTCGGAGCGGTGCAGCGAAACGTAGGCGTCGCAGCAGTTGATGAGACCGAACACTTCGCTGTGGTCGAGCGTCGAGTCGATGAGGTGTACGCCGGCCGCGCCGCACTCGGCCTGTAGCCGGGCCAACGACCGCTTGTCGTGCGACCCGCGCGACACCTTGATCGCCAGCGCCACCCGCTCGTTATTGCGGAACGCCCGCCGGTACGCCTCGACCACCGCGAACGGGTTCTTACGCTGCGCGCTGCTGCACATGTCGAACACGAACAGGAACAGGAACTTGTCGGCCGGCAGGCCGAAGTGGGCGCGCGGGAGCGTGACCACGGGCGGCATCCGCATCCCGGCGAGCATGTCCACCACGGGAAGCTTCATGCCGCCGCGCAGTACGGAGCCGATGAACCGCGTGGGTGCCCACAGCTCGTGGAGCCAGCGCGCGTGCCGCTTCCAGTGGGCCGGGACGTGTTCGGCCTCCCAGTACCAGTACCCGATGCGGTACGTGTTCGGGCGCATGTCGAGGCCGGAGTACGGGTAGCACTCGGCGGCGAACGGTTCCGGCGGCAGTTGCGAGATCGTGACCGGGAACGGGTGCAGGCCGAGGTAGCCGTCGCGCCCGACGAGGTCGTTGGCCGCTTGGGTCGGCACGTCGCGCAGCGAGCTGCGCCAGCCGGCGAGGTCGAGGGCCGCGACCACGTTCGCCGCGGCCACCTGCAACCCGGACGGGTAGCGGAAGTGGCCGAGGAGGTTTACCCCGCGCGGCCCCGGCTGTTCGTGGGCGTCGGCGGGGCGCGCCGCGGTGTCGATCCAGTTCCCGCGGACGCGGTACGCGCGCCGCACCCACGCCCGGAGCGCGTCCCAGCCGGCGGGCGAAAGGCCGTCCGGTACGCGCCGCTGCCAAACCGGGTTACGCAGGTAGGTCGCGGCGAGCCCGCACGCCGGGTCCGTGGCGCGCTCGAACAGGAACCAGAGGATGTCGTCGTCGGTCGCGCCCGCGTGCGCCCCGTGCCGCCCGCGCAGGAGCCACCACGCGAACCGACTGGCCCCGGCCGGCGTGAGCGCCAGCGGGAACCCGTTGTACATATTGGGCGAGTGATCGAACCAGTGGACCACGCGCGCGCTCGGCGTGCGGTCGAGCACCGCGAGGACGTGGGCGCGCTCGGCCGCGGTGAACCCGCTCTCGGCGCTGTTCACCCACGCCCCGAACGGGCCGCTCGCGGTCTCGCGCAGCGCGTTCGGGAACCGGGCCCGCAGGTCCGGGCGCGTGACCAAGAGCGCGAGCACGCGCTTGGCCGCGGTCGCGGCCGTGATCGGGGTGGTGTCGTCGAAGGGGAGTTCGGTGCGGGCCTTCACGAGGTACTTCGCGAGGGCTTCGCGGTCGAACGGGTCCGCGAGGTGCGGCGCGAACTTGCGCCAAATCCAGTTCCGCGCGAGGCCGTACACGCGCCGCCGCCGGCTCCCCAGCGGCGCAACGAACCTCATCACGCGGCGCGCGGCGGCGCGCAGCTTGAGCATGGTCCCCGGCCGAAGCATGTAGTCCTCGTTCATCCACATAACGGGCAGGACTATATCGGCACCGGGCGCGCCCGCACAACGGGATTTCTCGCTAAAACCGCGCCCCGGTGTGCGGTACGATGGACGCGACCAGTTCCTCTCCCTTTCGGAGCGCTGCCGTGCCCGCCACCCGCCGCCAGTTCCTCGCAACGTCCGCCCTCACCCTGTCGGCCGCGTCGTACGCCCGCGCCGCGGACAAGCCGAACGAAAAGGTCCGCGTCGCCATCATGGGCCTGCGCGTCCGCGGCAAGCAGCTCGCGCCGCCGTTCGCCGCGACCCCGAACGTCGAGATCACCCACCTCATCGACCCGGACCCGGCGATGGTGAAGGGGGCGCTCGACGCCCTCAAGAACCCCGAACAGCCCCCGAAGATCGAGACCGACGTTCGCAAGGTGCTCGACGACAAGAGCGTGACGGCGCTCGTCGTGAGCGCCCCGGACCACTGGCACGCGCTCGCGACCGTGTGGGCCGCCGAGCGCGGCAAGCACGTCTATTGCGAGAAGCCCGTTTCGCACAACATCGTCGAAGGGCGGCGCATGGTGGACGCGGCCCGCAAGTACAAGGTCGTGGTGCAAGCCGGGACGCAGCGCCGCAGTCAGCCCAGTGTGGCCGCGGCGCGCGAGTACGTGCAGAGCGGCAAGCTGGGCAAGGTCGCGTTCGCGCGGGCGTGGATCGCCGGGAACCGGCCGAACATCGGCTTCGCCAAACCGGAACCGGCCCCGAAGGGCGTCGATTACGACCTGTGGCTCGGGCCGGCGAGCGGCGCGTTCACCAAGAACCGCTTCCACTATCAGTGGCACTGGTTCTGGGACTTGGGCACCGGCGAGATCGGCAACAACGGCATCCACGGCCTCGACGTGGCCCGCAACGTCATGGGCCTCGACTCACCGACGCGCGTGACCTGCGCCGGCGGCAAGTTCTACTACGACGACGAGCAGCAGACGCCGGACACGCAGATCGCCACGTTCGACTTCCCCACCGGCCCCGGCGGGGCGACCGGCTGCACGCTGCTGTGGGAACACCGCGTCTGGGAGAAGAAGGGGCAAGGCCCGGAGGGGCAGGGCTACGGCATCGCGATTCACGGCGACAAGGGCACACTCGTCTTCGACGGCGACGCGTGGACCGTGCGCGGCGGCGACGGCACCAGCGAGAAGCCGAAGGGCGACATGGTCGGGCTGCACGTCCGCAACTTCGTGGACGCGATCCGCGGCGAGGCGAAGCCGAACGCCGAGATCGAGATCGGCCACAAGAGCACGCTGTTGTGCCATCTGGGGAACATCGCGTACCGCACCGGCAAGGCGCTCACGTTCGACGCGAAGACGGAAACGACGAACGACGCCGGCGCGAACAAGCTGCTGGCCCGCGACTACCGCAAGGGCTTCGAGCTGCCGAAGGTGTAGATGTTCGGAGTGACCCGCTTCAGCGGGTCGCGGGGCCAGCGTGCTTCGCGGTAGCTCACCGGGCGAAGACCCGCTGAAGCGGGTCACTACGAACACCAACAGGCCGCCCGCACGGGCGGCCTGTCGCGTTGTGCTTGGCGAGGTTACTTCCCGGGGGCCGGGAGCACGACCGGCGGGTTCGCCGGCAGCACCGCAGGGGCAACCGGGAGCGGGACCGCGGGCACCGGGGCCGGCAGCGGCCGGATGCCGGGGCGCACCGGCTTGATCGGCAGGTCCGGGTCCGGGGCCGGTTTCGGCGTCGGCATCGGGTCCGTGCCCTTCGGGTCCGGCTTCACGCCGTCCTTCGGCAGCGGGCCGTCGATGTTGTCCTTGAGTTGCTTCCAGCCCCACTTCATGAAGCCGGCGGCGCGCTTCTCGTCGGAGGTGAAGGCGTACTGACCGAACCCGATCTGGCCGGGGTTGAAGCCGACGCCGTTCGGGGTCTCGAACCCGTAGTCGCGGATGTTCCCGCCGGTCTGACTGATGAGGAACGCGAGGGCCGCGTCCTTCATCAGGCAGTTGTGCATCTCGGCTTGGCCGTTGGGCTTGCCGAACCACACCTGTTGCAGCATCGAGTCGTTGTTCATCAGGGTCTTGAGGAACGGGACCTCGTCCTTGCCGCGGGTCTGGATCAGCATGTTCAGGGCTTGGCCCTTGGCGTAGCCCTGCACGCCCTCGGTGGTCACGGTGCGGCGCAGCAGCGTCACGTGTTCGGGGAACTGCTTGAGCGAGGGCTGCGTGAGCTGGTGAACGAGGTTCGTCAGTTCCTGCGCGTCGGTGCGGGTGACGAGCCACTGGCGCACGATGGCCTTGAACGCCTCGGCATGGGCCTGCCCGGTGCCGGTCAGGGTCTGGTACGCGGTGCCCTGTTGGAGGAAGTACGAGCTGTTCATCCACTGCCACGTCTGGCTCTTGGGGATGTTATCGGAGGGGATTTGGCCCTCGGCGAACAGCAGGGCAGCGATGTCGATGATGGTGGGCTGGCGCGGCGGACTGGGGCGCAGACCGCCCGGCCCGAACCGCTGGCCCTGCGAGTCCGCGAACAGGGTGTTGCGGCGGTCGCCGACGGCGCGGCCCCCCTCGACGTTGCCCTTGTCCATCGCCACGAAGATTTCCAAGTTGTACGGCGACTTCAGGATCTCGACGTAGAGCGCCCGCACCTGCTCTTTGGCGACGGTGCTCAGCCCCTTGCGCACGGTCTTGAGGCCGGGGAGGTCGTGCTCGAACTTGGCCTCGGCGTCGGCCATGAAGGTCTCGATGCGGGCCGCGAGGTCGGCGGCGTTGGCCTTCGGGAGCAGGCGCGAGGCGCGGAGCCGGATCTCCGGGTCGGCGTCGCCCAGCACGGCCTCGTTGAGCACCTGCTTGGCGACGCGGCCCATCTTGGCGAGTTCCGCTTGCGCGTCCTCGCGGTCGCGGTAGGTCTCGCTCCCCAGTTTGCGAACGAACTCGCGCGCCTTGGAGAGCTGTTCAGGGGGGATGGCGAGGTCCTTCGGGTCCGGGGACGCCCCGAACGCCGACCCCGCGACGAGCGCCCCGCACACCGTAAGAACCGCCCGGATCCGAGTCATGGTTGCTCCCCGCCTGCTCTGAGGTCGCGCCGCGCGCTCAAACCTAGTAGACTCGTTGCGCAATAGGTGTTGGTTCAGTCGCACTTCGGCCAGACGATCCTGTGTGGTCGTTACCCGTACATCCGGTTGTGGAGTCCGGCGACGTTCTTCATCATCACCGTGTGACGACGGGGCG
>VGZJ01000385.1 GCA_016872595.1 Planctomycetota bacterium | reverse complement strand
AAGCCCGGCGGCAAGACGCAGGTCTTCGACCCGGAATGGGACGGGTATCGCCTCACCTCGAAGGTGGCCCAGCCGTGGAAATCGGTGACGGGCAAGAGCTGGCGCGACCCGAACTGGGCCTTCCCGATCGAGAGGTTCAGCGACGGCACACGGTGTGTGCCTACTACTCTTGGTCTGGACACGGCGCGGCGCGCCCGGCATAACCCCGCGACCCCTTCGGCCCGCTCAGGAGTGGCGCATGCGCACGGTCGCCGCCGTGGTCGCCTTCGCGTTGGTGGTCAGCGGTCTGCGCGCCCAACCGGGTTCGCCGCCACCGCCCGCGCCCCTGCCGCCCGGGACGGCGGTGTCGAACCCGGTTCCGCTCGGCGGCGCGCCGGAACCGCTCGCGCTGACCGGCGGCAAGACCGTCTCGCAACCCCTCCAGCCGGTCGGCCCCGGCCCCGCCGACCCGCCGAAGGACGAGCAGCCCAAAGACCCGAAGCCGCCGGAGCCGGTGGAACCCGCCGCGCCGGAACTGAAGCCGACCCCGGACAAGCCCGCAAAGCCCGCCCACGGGCCACTCGGCCCGGCGTGGGACGATTGGGAACTGCTGTACTGGTGGCCCAAGCCGCAGCCGGTGCCGGTGCTCGCGGTCGGCCCCAACACGTTCCTCGGCGGAACGCACGTCGACTCGCAACCGAGCGCCGGGGCGCGGTTCACGTTCGGCCGCGCGCTCAACACCCCAGAAACGTTCGGCTACGAGGTCGTGTACTTCTTCCTCGGCACGCGCACGTTCCACCAGTCGCTGCGCGACTTCAGCGGCGGCGGCACGCCCGAGTTCGGCCTGCCGTACACGAACGCCACCACCGGCGCACGCGAGGTGCTCGCGCTCGCCCAACCCGGCGTCGCGCACTCGTACCTGAACGCTTCCACGTCCGTTCGCGTGCAGGGGTGGGAAATCAACACGCTGGCGAACGTCGTGGACGAGAAGTACATCAAACTGAACGCGCTACTCGGCTACCGCTACTTCATGGCAAACGAGGGCATCCGGCTCGAACAGACGCGGTTCGGGGTCGCCGACGGGAGCGTGACCCGCACGGCGGACCAGTTCGACGCGCACAACCGCTTCCACGGCGGGCAACTCGGCCTGCACGCCGACATGCGCCGCGGGTTCGTGTTCTGCGAACTCAGCGCGAAGGTGGCGTTCGGCAAGACCTACGAAGTGGTGAAGCACGAGGGGGCGACGGTCTTCCATCCGTTCGGCATCAGCGGCCCGGTCACGCGGGCCTACGGCGGGGGCGGGCTGTACGTGCAACCGTCGAGCGCGGGCCGCACGGCGCACGGCTCGTTCGCAGTGCTGCCGGAGGCGACCATTAAGTTCGGGTTCCGCCTCGGCGACGCGGGCCGCGTGTACCTCGGTTACAACGTTATCTACCTGAGCGACGCGGTGCGGCCCGGCGACCAAATCGAGCGCGTACTGAACCCGGCGCAGGTGCCGCTCGTCAGCGGCGGCCCGCCCGTGTTCGGCGACCGCCCGCTGCGCCTGCTCAACCGCTCCGACTTCTGGGCACAAGGGCTGACGATCGGGTTGGAAACGCGCTTCTAATTGCAGATTGCAGATTTGTGATAGACGATTGAAAGCCGAAGAGAGGCCGCACGGCTCCTCTTCGGCTTTCAATCGTCTATCACAAATCTGCAGTCGAAAACGCTACGACGCCCGGCCGAACGCGCCGGTCATGGTGCCGCTGTCGAACCCTTCGGGCACGCGGCCGTCTTGGGCGTACTGGTAAAGCGCGGCGAGCAGAATCGTGTGCAGGGCCGAGCTAACGGCCATGTGCATCAGGAACCCGATGCCCGCGACGACCATCAGCGCGATGCCGGGAACCATCATGCCCTTCGCCAGCAACAGCACTCCGACGACGAACAGGATGATGACCGGGATGAACAGCAGGAACATGATAAAGTTCAGGCCCATGTTGCCGACGAACGCCTCGCCCCACGCGCGGCGTAGGATCGAGAGCGACCGGCCCACGGCGGCTACCGGCCCGACCTTCTCGACCACCAGCACCGGAACCACGAAGAACGTCATCACCGACCACGCGGTGCCGAGCAAGCTGGCGACGATCTCGCCCACCTTCTCGTGCGCGCTCTCGATCACCTTGAGGAGCACGCCGACCGTGGCGGACACGAGCGCCCACGCGAAGATTTGCGGGAGCCGGGACATCGCCAGTTTGAACCCGTCCGAGAGCCGCGGGGTCTCGCCGTTGAAGCGGAGCAGGGCACAGCTCACGAGCGCACAGTTGCAGAACACGATCACGAAGTAGGTGCTGAAGTAGAACCCGAAGGCCACGGCATAGGTCCACACCGGCGGCTTGTTGTTGTTCGCTTGCAACTGCTGATTGAACTTGTTCCAGTCCACGAGCGTCGCGAGCGGGACGACGAAACTGAGGACGACGAGGAGGAACAGGAACCCGCTGATGAGCGGGAAAACGAGCAGGTGCTTGTCACGCGCCAGCACGCGCCACGTGCTGCCGGCCAGCGAGAAGCCGTTCGAGATGCGCTCAAACATGGCGACTCCAGAGGGTGAAGTGGGTGGGGACCGTATCGAGTGTACCACACACGCGGGCGGCCGTCAGCGGCAAGCACCCGCGTTCCGAGTTATTCGCCGCTCAGCCGTCGGGGTTAGCCAGTACTTCCCGCAATCTTTCCGGCAATCCAGCAGGAGGCTCGAACCGGTCGAGCCAAATCTCATCCAGATGGCCCACACCAATCAAGTCCTGAAGGTGAACCTTGTCAATCGTTCGCCACTCGCCCAGCTTCAATCGCACCAGCGTCGGAAGCGCGATCATCCGGCGCGGCCAAGTCGGGAGGGAGTGCAGCAACGACGGCAACGGTTCGGATGTCGCCGAGACTTGATCGCCCTCGAACCAAATACGCTGGGCATGTGGCGTTTTCCCATCTGGCCCGTCGAGGAACACCGCCGGTCGCGTGCCCTGTCCTTCGCGAACAATCCGACCGCTTCGAGAGCGGCCTCGGCCCGCATGAGATTTGAGGAGTAAATCAACACATCCACATTCGGTGTGTTCCGAATCGCGCCAGCGTCTCTGGTACCCACACAGAACCCTACCGCAATTGCCCCGATTACAGCGTAGGAGACCTCGGCATCTTGCAGTGCTAAGGGTCGCCCGAATCATGCGCTCCTGAACCAGTTTAGGAGCGCGAAACATTGCCCAAGAGTCGTCGGGCGGTAGTTGTGGAGAACAGCTCATCGCGCACCTCACGCGGTGTAAGCCTTCTCTGCGGCGGCGACGCCGCTGCCGGGGGTGAACTTCGCGCCCGCGCCCAGCAGCACGCACTCGAGCGCCGCGAGCACTTGCAGTACGCACGTCGGGCGGCTGTTGTGGCCCATGATCCCGATGCGCCACGCCTTCCCCTTCAGGTCGCCCAGTCCACCGCCGATCTCGATGCCGAACTCGGTCAGCAGGCGCTTGCGGCACGCGAGGTCGTCCACGCCGTCCGGGATGCGCACCGCGTTCAGTTGCGGCATCCGGCAGTTGGCCGCCGCCGTGTATTGCAGGCCCAGCGCTTCGAGGCCCGCCTTGAGCGCGACGTGGTTGCGCTGGTGCCGCGCCCAGCGCGCCTCCAGTCCTTCTTCCAGCACGAGGCGCAGCCCCTCGCGCAGCGCGTACACCATCGTGATCGGTGCGGTGTGGTGGTACGCGCGGTCGCCGCCCCAGTAGCCCATGATAGTGGTCAGGTCGAGGTACCAGCTCTGCACCTTCGTCTTGCGCGCCTTCAGCGCGTCCACGGCGCGCTGGCTGAAGCTGACCGGGGCCATGCCCGGCGGGCAGCTCAGGCCCTTCTGCGAGCAGCTAAACGCCGCGTCCACTTCCCACTCGTCGAGCTTCAACGGCGAGCACCCGAGCGAGGTCACGCAGTCCGCGACGAGCAGCGTACCGAACTCGTGGCACAACTTGCCCAACGCGGAGATGTCTTGAATCGCGCCGGTCGAGGTTTCGGCGTGAACGATGCCGAGCACCTTCGGCCGCACGGTTTGCAGCGTCTCGCGGATCTGTTGCAGGTCGAACACCTGCCCCCACGGCGCTTCCTTCACTGTGAGCTGCGCCCCGCACCGCCCGGCGATGTCCACCATCCGGTTGCCGAAGTACCCCATCGTGCAGATGACGGCCTTGTCGCCCGGCTCGATCAGGTTGACGAGGCACGTTTCCATGCCCGCGGTGCCGGTCGCGGAGACCGGGAACGTGAGCGGGTTCTTCGTCAGGTACACCTCACGCAGCATCGTCTGCGTTTCGACCATGATATCCAAGAACTGCGGGTCGAGATGCCCCAACAGCGGCGTGGACATGACCGACAGCACGCGCGGGTGCGCGTCGCTGGGGCCGGGGCCGAGGAGGATGCGCGGCGACGGGGAGAGTTGGCCGGGGATAGTCATGGGTGTGTGGTGTTGGTGTGGGAGTACGGGGCGCTCACGCCGAGCGCTCGATGACCAGTTTACTAACGGCCTTGAACTTCGGGTGCGCCGCGTCGCGGGTCCACTCGAAGGCAACCGCTTCCGCGGTCGTCACGACCGCGCCCGCGTGTTCGAGGCGACGCAGGGCGGTGTCGTGATCGATTGCGCCGCGGGCCGCGAGCGCGTCCACAGGCAGGAACACGTGCAGCCCGGCGTGCAGCAGGTCGAGCGCGGTTTGCGAAACACACACGTGCGTTTCCATCCCCACCAGCACCACGTTGGTCCGGCGGAGCATTTCGAGCTCCTCAAGGAACGTGCCCGCGCCGCAGCAACTGAACGTGGTTTTGGCCGGGAGTGGCGACGGCAGGCGGCGCGCGATCTCCGCCGTGGTCGGCCCCAGCCCCTTGGGGTACTGCTCGGTCGCGCGCGCCGGCACGTCGAGCGCCGCGGCCACGTCCAGGAGGAAGGCGGCGTTCCGGACCATCGTCGCCGCGGTCGGCACCTTCGCCAGCAGCTTGTCTTGAATGTCGATCACGACCACGACCGAGTCGTCGGCGCGGGCGCGTTTCACGGTTGTCATCGTTAGTCCCTAGTGGCGAGCGCCTTGCGGAGCGCGTCGAGCGCGGAATCGAGTTCGGCGAGCCGGGCCTCCGACGGCGGGGCCGCGCCGAACCGCTCTTGATAATACGCCGCGGCCCACGCGGGCGGAACCTCGGCAACCTCGGCGCAGCCGGGGCGCGCGCGCAACCCGGTCGCGGCGCGGGCGGCGAACTCGGCGGCCGTCTCGCCCGGTTCCGGCGCGATCCCGTGCGCGGTCAGTACCGCGACCAGTTGCCCGAACCAGCGGGCCGGGTACGAGAGCGGCGGG
>VGZJ01000384.1 GCA_016872595.1 Planctomycetota bacterium | reverse complement strand
ACCTTGTCGAACTCGTCGGCCGAGAGCCCCGTGAACATGCGGAACAACAACGGCTTCCGACGCAATTTCTCGTAATTCGTCATAACCCTATGAATAGGCCATCGATCGCTATTGCGCAACGAGTCTACTACTCTCAAAACCAAGAGTGCCGCGACATTCGCGTTCGATTACTTTAAGACAACCGCGAGTCCGGTTCAACTGGACCGAAAGCCCGTCTGCTCTCGCCGGTATCTTCACAAACCAACTTTTCCTCGGAGTTGTCATGCGTGTGTTCTGGAGTCTGGTCGTGGTCGCGGTGAGCGCGGGCCTCGCGGGGGCGGAGGACTGGCCGCAGTGGTTGGGGCCGAAGCGCGACGGCGTGTGGCGCGACACCGGCCTCGTCGAGAAGTTCCCCGCGGGCGGGCCGAAACCGGTGTGGAAGGCACCGGTCGGCATCGGGTACGCCGGTCCTGCCGTCGCCGGCGGCAAGCTGTTCGTGCCCGATTACATTCCCGGCGACGCCACTAAGCTCCCCGACAGCGGCTTCAAGCGGGGCCGGTTCGCCGGCACCGAGCGCGTCCTGTGCCTGAACGCCACCACCGGGAAGGAGCTGTGGAAGATCGAGTACCCGGTCGATTACACGATGAGCTACCCGGCCGGACCGCGCTGCACGCCGACCGTTGACGGCGACCTCGTGTATACGCTCGGCGCGATGGGCCACCTGAAGGCGCTCAAGATCGCGGACGGCAAGGAAGTGTGGGCGAAGGACTTCATGAAGGACTACGGCGCGGGCCTGCCGGTGTGGGGCTTCTCGTGCCACCCGCTCGTGGACGGCGACAAGCTCATCTGCATCGTCGGCGGCACGAACGACCGGCTCGTGGTCGCGTTCGACAAGAAGACGGGCAAGGAACTGTGGGCGTCGCAGAGCTGCCTCGGCGACTTCGGCTATTGCCCGCCGATGATCTACGAGTTCGGCGGCAAGCGTCAGCTCATCGTGTGGCACACGCGCGCCGTGGTCGGCCTCGACCCGGACACCGGCAAGCGGCTGTGGCGTGTGGACTTCGACGTGCGCGCCGCGCTCACCGCCCCGACCCCGCGCAAGGTCGGCACCGACAAGCTGTTCGTGTCGTCGTTCTACAACGGCTCGATGCTACTGAAGGTGACCGCGGACAAGGCCGAGGTAGTGTGGAAGAGTAAGGCGAAGGGCGAGACGCCGGACCTGACGACCGACCTGAGTTCGATCATGTCCACGCCGTGGGTGGACGGCGACCACATCTACGGTGTGTGCAGTTACGGCCAGCTCCGCTGCATCGAGGCCGCGACCGGCAAGCGGGTCTGGGACACGATGAAGGCGACGCGCGGCGCGCGCACCCCGGCGAAGGTCGCCGACAGCGCCGACCCCGGCGACAGCGAGCGCTGGAGCCTCGCGTTCCTGATCCCGCACGGCGACCGCTACTTCCTATTCAACGAGCAGGGCGATCTCATCATCGCGAAGCTGTCGCCGAAGGGCTACGAGGAGATCGACCGCGCGCACATCATCGAGCCGACGAACACAATGGCCGGCCGCGGCCGGCTGGTGGTGTGGATGCACCCGGCCTTCGCCGACAAGAAGGTGTACGTCCGCAACGACAAGGAACTGATCTGCGTGAGCTTGGAGAAGTGACGAACGCTTAGCCGCGACCCGGAGTCCGCGGGGGGGAGCGCGCCGCGCTTGACCGGGCGGCGCGCAAGTTCGGAGACACGGTATGAACCCGGACGACCGGAAGCTGCTCGTGGCGCTGGGGTTCTCGCAAGAGGTGATCGAGCGGGCCGAGGCGGTGCTGGCCGCGTGGGGCGAGGAGCGCTTGTTCGCGACTTGTGCCGACTGTGGGTGCGCGTGCCTGAACCCCGACCTGCCGCGCCGCAAGGAGCGCAAGAAGCTCCCGGCCGACCTGTTCCACCGCCACGAGCTGTGCAGCCTTCGCAAGCCGCACACGGACGAAATCCTGTGCTTCCCCTGCGACGACATCCGCTTCCAGTAGCGCGCCCACGGGCGGCGCGCGGCTAGCGTCGCAACTCACACCAGCCCGGACGCCGCGACCTTGATGCCCTTCAGCGCCATGCGGAGCTGTTCGGGGTTGGGCGAGAACTCCAGCGCGGTGGCCTTGTCGATGCGCCCGCCGAGGCACAGGTCTTCGAGGTTCTTGTTGAAGTCCATCATCCCTTCGTTGTAGAACGCGCGGATCGCGTCCAGCAGCTTCGCGTCTTGGCCCTTCAGGATGATGTCGCGGATCGTCGGGTTCACGATCATGATCTCGTTCGTGGGCACCCGCTGCACGCCGGGGATACACGATGGCAGCAGCTTCTGCGCCACCACCGCGCGCAGGTTGAACACCATGCTCTGGCGCACGGCCCCGTGCTGGCTCGGCGGGAACAGGCCCAGAATGCGGTCGATGGTGCTGTAGGCGTTCGAGGCGTGGATCGTCCCGAACACGACGTGCCCGGTTTCGGCCGCATGGACCGCGCTCTCGAACGTCTCCGCGTCGCGCATCTCGCCCACAAGGATCACGTCCGGGTCTTCGCGCACCGCGTGCTTCAGCGCCGTGTGCCAGTCGCACACGTCGATGTACACCTCGCGCTGGTTCACGATAGACATCTTGTCCGTGAACACGAACTCGATGGGGTCTTCGATCGTGAGGATGTGCAGGGCCTCGGTCTGGTTCATGTAGTCCAGCATCGAGGCAATCGTGGTCGACTTGCCGGACCCGGTCACACCGGCCAGTAGCACCATGCCCTGCTCGAAGTGGCACAGCTTTTCGATGGTGGCCGGGAGGCCGAGCTTCTCGAACGTCGGAATGCTCTGGTTCACGAGCCGCGCCACCATCGCGAACCGGCCGCGCTGCTTCAGCAGGTTGACGCGGTAGCGGGCCTCGTCGTTGCCGATGACGTGGGCGAAGTCCGCGCCGCCGGTGTCTTCGAGAACTTTTTTGTCCTTCTCTCGCAGGATCGGGAAGATCAGCTTTTCCAACGTCTCCTGCGTCAGGACCGGCGTGTTCATCTTCTGGATGACGCCGCGAAGTCGCATCATGCCGGGCAGCCCGGCCTTCAGGTGCAGGTCCGATCCTTTGTGCAGCATCACCGTGCGGAACAACTGGTTGATCTGCGGTTCGCCCGGCGGCAGTGCCGCGACCTTCAAGCCCGGTTCGGACGAGTTGATCGGAATCGGCACGTACGGCACGGGCGGCGGCGGGGGCGGCGGAGAAGCAGGCGTCGTGGGGGGCATGTGTGAGTTCCTTGCTCGTCAAAGATGAGTGAGTTCGTCGCGCGGTCGTTTAGCGTTCGTCCCGAAGGGACGTGAGGCGCACCGGAACCCCCTTCGTGGCGAGGTACGCCTTCGTGTCGGGGATCGAGTGTTCGTTGTAGTGGAAGATGCTGGCCGCGAGTGCGGCGTCCGCGCCGGCCTCGAACGCGAGCCGCAGGTGTTCGGGGTTGCCCGCGCCGCCGCTGGCGACCACGGGCACGTTGACCGCGCCGCTGACCGCGCGCAGCATCTCGACGTCGTAGCCGTTCTTGGTGCCATCCGCGTCCATCGACGTGAGGACGATCTCGCCGGCCCCCAGTTCCACGACCCGCCGGGCCCACGCGACCGCTTCGAGGCCGGTCGGCACGCGCCCGCCGTTCACGTGAACCTCCCACACCTCGCGCCCGTCGCGCCGGACGCGCTTGGGATCGATGTTCACCACGGTCGCGCAGTTCCCGAACTTGCGGCTCACCTGAGCGATCAGCTCGGGGGTCTTCACCGCGGCGCTGTTCAGGCTCACCTTCTCCGCGCCGGCCTGGATCAGTTCGGTCGCGTCGGCCAGCGTGCGGATGCCGCCCCCCACGGTGAACGGCATGAAGATCTGTTCGGCCACGCGGCGCACCATGTCGAGCATGATCGCGCGCCCCTCGTGGCTGGCCGAGATGTCGAGGAAGACGAGTTCGTCCGCGCCCTGTTCGTCGTACCGGCGGGCGACCTCCACCGGGTCGCCGGCGTCGCGCAGCCCGACGAAGTTCGTGCCCTTGACGACGCGCCCGCGGTCCACGTCGAGGCACGGAATGATCCGCTTGGTGAACATCGTGAAGAGATGGTATCAAAGGCGAGCGGGGGGCGTAAGCCCCCTGATGCTTTCAAAGCGCGTCCCGCGCCAAGAAGCATCAGGGGCTTACGCCCCCCGCTCGCCGACACAGGGTTACGCGGTGCGGTTGGCCGCGACCCAGAGCATGTACGCCACGCGGTCGTTCAGCCGCTCGCGCTTGCGGCGGTGCGTGTGGACGTCGCGCCAAGCGTAGTACAACCCGGCGATGGCGAGGCAGGCGAGGTTACACGCGAGCAACTGGAACACGGGGCAGCGCTCCTCGGTGGCGAGAGGTTGGTAGGCACGCGGCGGGGCGACCGCCGACACCGAACCGTAGGTCACGGCGCGCGCCGGTCAACAGCGCCGCGCCGAAAGGGGATGTGAAACGGGGCGGGTGGTGACGGCTTTTCCGGCAGTGTACGCCACCGTTAACTTGCGGAATCGCTCGCGGGAGCCGGCTCGCCGCGCAGCCCGGCCAAGCCCTCGCTGCCCAGCCGGATCAGGTTCCCGTCGACCTCGACTTCGAAGAGGTCGTCTAGCTCTTGATAGGCGAGTACGCGGACCCGCGCGCCGGGCGTCAGCCCCTGCGCGCGCCAGTGACGCAGGCGGTCCGGGTTGTCGTCTTGGGCCTCGCGCACGACGACCGTTTCCCCGGCCCGACACTCCGACAGGCGCTTCAGGTTCCGTGCCTTCAACACGCCGGTGCGCGACGGGATCGGATGCCCGTGCGGGTCTTCCAGCGGTTCGTTCAGGTAGTCCGCGATGGCCTGTTCGAGGCGCGGCGAGATGGCGTGTTCGAGCGCCTCGGCCTCGGCATCGACCTCGCTCCAATCGAGCTTCAAGACTTGCGTGAGGAAGAGTTCCACGAGCCGGTGCCGACGGATCACGCGCAGCGCCTCGGCCAGCCCGCTCGCGGTCAGCTTCGCACCCTCGCCGGACTCGTACTCGATCCAGCCGGCGTCCGAGAGGCGCTTCAACATGCCGGTAACGGAGGGCGCTTTCACCTCGAGGAGCTTGGCGATGTCGTTGGGGTAAACGACACCCTCGCCGCCGCCGAGCCGGTGGATCGCTTTCAGGTAGTCCTGCACGGCGGTAGTCGGCTGGTCGGGCATCCCGACGTCTCCGGGGTTCGCGGTCATCAGACTCGTTGCGCAATAGGTGTTGGTTCAGTCGCACTTCGGCCAGACGATCCTGTGTGGTCGTTACCCGTACATCCGGTTGTGGAGTCCGGCGACGTTCTTCATCATCACCGTGTGACGAC
>VGZJ01000383.1 GCA_016872595.1 Planctomycetota bacterium | reverse complement strand
TCGCCCACCCGCTGCACGGCCAGCCGGCGGCGGGCCTCCAGTTCGGCCGCTGTACCTTTGGTCCTCATGGCAAACAGGTTACGACGATCCGGTGGGTTGTACAGGGCTCGCTACCTGCCGGTCAGTAGGAGCGCCGGAAGTGGTCGTCACCCGCGAGCAGCTCGAAGCGTGGGTCTCGCCGACGCTGGCCCGCACCGAGTTGCCCATCCGCCGCGTACTCGGCGACGCGAAGCTGACGCGCGACCAGATCGATGAGGTGATTCTGGTGGGCGGCGCGACCCGGATGCCGCTCGTCGTGAAGCGCGTCACGGACCTGCTGGGCAAGGAGCCGCGCCGCCGCCTGAACCCGGACGAAGTCGTCGCGCTGGGCGCGGCGGTGCAGGCCGGGTTGGTGAGCAAGGCCGCGGCCGTCGAAGAGATGGTCGTGACCGACGTGGCCCCGTTCACGCTCGGAATCGCCATCGCCAAGCAACTCGGCGGCGACCTGCGCGACGGCTACTTCGACCCGGTCATCGACCGCAACACCACGATCCCCGTCAGCCGCGTCAAGCGGTACTCGACCATTCACCCGAACCAGACGCAACTGACGGTGCGCGTGTATCAGGGCGAGTCGCGGCGCATCGACGACAACCTGCTGCTGGGCGAGTTCGACGTGCGCGGCATCCCGCCCGGCCCGGCGAACCAGCCCGTCGACGTGCGCTTCACCTACGACCTGAACGGCGTGCTCGAGGTGGAGGCGACGGTCGTTGCCACGAAGCACACCACGTCGCACATCATCGCGCGGCACGCGAAGGGCATGACCGAATCGGAAGTGCGGGCCGCGGTCGCGGCGATGGCGAAGCTGAAGGCGCACCCGCGCGACGAAGAGGCGAACCGCTTCGTGCTGCTCCGCGCCGAGCGCGTGTTCAAGGAACTGCCGGCCGAGTTGCGCGACACCTTGGGGGTGCTGCTCGACGGGTTCGAGGCCGCGCTGGAGAAGCAGGACGCGGCCGTGATCGCCCGGCACCGCGAGGAACTGGAGCGCTTCCTGACGATCTACGACCCGCACGGCGACGACCCGAACGAGGGCGAAGCGTGACCGCGAACCCGCGCGCCCGCTGGGCCGAAGTGCTGAACGCCCGCGCCGACGCCGGCCCCGACGCGGCGGTGAGCGCGTTCCTGCGCGCGCTGCCGGCCGACGGGTTCCTGCCGCCCGCGGAGAAGGCCGCGGCCGTGAACGCGCTGGCCGGTACGGACCTCCCCGTGGGCAAGGACTACGACGCCGACGAGCTGCTGCGCGAAGAGGTCCGCGCGTTCGCCGCGAACTTCTGGGCGGTGCCGCCCGCGGAGCGGCTGACGGCGTGGGCCGACCTGAGCCGGCGCGTGACCGGCGAGCGCAGCGCGGCGGCCCTGCTCGCGCTGGAACCGGGCCTCGACGTACCCGCGGACCCGCTGCCGGACCCCGGCGCGGAGGAACTGGCGGCGCTGGCCCGTGCGCTGTTCGTGCTGCCGCCGCGCGAGCGCGCGATCCGCCGCAACGAGTGGCTCGCGGTGCGGGCCAGCGACGGCGCGCTGTGGCCGCAGGTGATCGCGGCGTTCGCGGAACTGCGCCGACTCGCGCCCGCGCGCGCCGCCCTCGACCCGCAACTCGGCGTCACGCTCACCGCCACCTTCGACCGCGCCGCCCTCTATGCCGGCCACACAACGACCACGCGCCCGGAATCGGAAGCAACCGCCGCCGACCGCGCGCGTGTTGCCATGAAAATGCGCGATTACAAGGAGCGCGTCGCGGCGCGAAACGGCGATTCAAGGACACTCGACGAGTGCGACAGTGCGAACGCGAAGCGTGTGTACTTCTGGGGTATTGCGATCGCGTTCGTCGTGGTTCTCTCAATGTGCGTTTCCAGTTCGTGCGGAAAGCGTTCGACCCCAGCGACGCGCTTGGACATCCCGAAGAACATCGACGGGTTCCCGCGCACGACGTTCACGCCGGAACAAATCGAATCGTATCAGCACTACGAGCGCGAAACCGAAGCCGGGCGCGAACCACGAATCCCGTCCGGCTACGCGAATTGGGTGCGCGCCGGACGCCCGAGCGCGACGGCCAACGTGCCGCGCGCGAACCAGTCCGTCACGTTCACCGTTTCGGAGATTTACGCCTGTACGGACTACGACCGAGCGCGCATCGGGACCGCCCCGGCGAAGTACTCGTTTTGGGTTCTCCTCAACAAGCCGACCACGGCCGGCACGTTTTTCTTTCCCACTCCGTGAGCGCGTGAGCCGATGGACGCCCCGCCGCTGCCCGACGACCCGCGCGACTGGCCGACCGATCCGTTCGCGCTCCTCGGCGTTCCGCGGAACGTGAGCGAGGGCGACCTCAAGCGCGCGTACACGCGCCTCATCAAGAAGTTCAAGCCCGAACACAAGCCCGACGAGTTCCGCCGCATCCGCGAGGCCTACGAAACGGCCATCGAGATGAGCCGCTGGTTCCGCGACGCGCCGCCCGCACAACAGACGTTCGCAGACCTCCCCTTCCCCGCGCCTGTGCCGGCACCGGCGCGCGAAGGGCGCGCCGATTCCGACGCGCCCTTCGCGCGAGCACGAGACGCAGATCGACGCGCCGGTTTCGCCCGCGCCGCGCGACGCGGTCGAGGTGGCGTGGGCCGACGCCGGGGCCGGGGCGTGGGAGGACGCCTACGCCGCACTCGTCGCGCTCGCCGGCGCGCACCCCACCCGCGCCGACCTGCCCCTGCGCCTGTACTGGCTGCTCGCACTGCGCCCGGCGCTGGACGCCGACCGCACGCGGCACGAGTGGCTGGCCGCGGCGCTCGCCGCGTCGCGCCTCGGCGGGCCGGCGCTGGAACTGTACCGCCGCGAGTTGGCCGCGGACTCGCAGACCGCGCTCTACGGCCCGTACCTGAACCTGCTCGACCAGCCCGCCGCGCGCGGCGACGCGGTGCTGGCGCTCGCCACCGCGCGGCTCGCCAGCGCCGCCGACGACGGGCGCTGGGCGCTGCTGGAAGTCGACCTCGCGGCGCTCGCGCACCGGGCCATCGACTTCGACGACGGGAGTTGGCTCGCGTACCTCACCGACCTCGCCTCGCGCGCCGCCGCGAGCCGCGCCCCGGTTCAGCAACAGGCCACCGACCTGCTCGCCGGGTTGCGGCACCTCGAACTGAGCCACGGCTGGGCCTTCGACCAACTCGAACACCGGCAGGCTGTGACGGTGCATCTGGCACGGGCACGCATCCCGGAGCCGGTGCGCCGGTTCCTCACGGTCGCCGACCGGGGCGACGAGGCCCGCGCGCTGTCCGATCTGAGTACGTGGGCCGCGACCGACCCGGAGGCGGCGCTGCGGGCATACGACACGGCCATGACCCTGACCGACGCCCGCGGCCTCATGGTCGCGCTGAGCGAACTGCTGGCCGCGCGGCGCGGGCGGCCGGACCCGTACCCGTCGGCGCTGGTCCGCGGCGTGGTCCGCGCGCAGCTCGCGCGCATGCCTGCCGATTACCACCGCGCGCGCGGCGCGCTGTTGCGGTTCCTACTGGTCGAGCGCATCGACCCCGAAGAACTGGTGTCCGCGTGCTTCGTCGATCCCGACCGCTCGGTCGGCGCGCTGGTGCAGCGCGTCCGCAACGACGAGCCGCTCGCGCTCGTGTACCGCACCGCGACTGCCGCGGACTGAGGGCTTGTTGTTCGTAGTGACCCGCTTCAGCGGGTCTTCGCACAGGGGCGTTCCGCGAAGGTGAATGAGGCGCGGAGTCAAGACCCGCTGAAGCGGGTCACTACGAACAACGGCGCAAGCCCGCTAAGATGAGGGCGATGAGCGAACCGCTGCGAACCCCGCTGCCCGACGTGCCCCCGGAGGCCCGGGCACGCGTCGCGATGCTTGCCGACGTGCCCGCGGGGGAACTCCTGATCCACGAGCTGTACCTGAGCGTGCAGGGCGAATCGACCTTCGCCGGGCTGCCGTGCGCGTTCGTGCGGCTCGCGGTGTGCGACTCGCGCTGTGTGTGGTGCGACACCCCGCACGCCTTCGCCCGCGGCACCCGCATGACCCGCGCCGCGGTCCGCGCCGCCGCGCTCGCCCTCGCGTGCCCGCTGGTCGAGATCACCGGCGGCGAACCGCTGCTGCAACCGGACGTGTTCCCGCTGATGACCGAGTTGTGCGACGCGGGCCGCACTGTGCTGCTCGAAACGAGCGGCGCGCGCGACATCAGCGCGGTGGACCCGCGCGTTCACGTCATCATGGATCTGAAGTGCCCGGACAGCGGCGAAGAGTACCGCAACCGCTGGGCCAACCTCGGCGCGCTGAAGCCGACCGACGAGATCAAGTTCGTGATCGCCTCGCGCCGCGACTGGGACTGGGCCGCTGCCACGATCCGCGCGCACAAACTGGACGAGCGGTTCGCGTGCCTCGTGAGTTGCGTGTTCGACCGCGTGAAGCCGGTGGAGTTGGTGGGCTGGCTGCTCGAATCCGCCCTGTGGCGCGTGCGGACCCAGTTACAGATGCACAAGTACATCTGGGAGCCGACCACGCGCGGGGTGTGACGTGCTGCTTGGTAGGTGCCGCGAGCCGAGCGGCACGAGGCGAACATGGGTGTGGGTTCCGCGGTTCCTCGAATTGCCTCGCCCATGTCAACGCGGTGCCGCTCGACTCGCGGCACCTACACAGGCGGAGAAGCAGACATGCGGTGGCGGCGGGCGGCGATTATCGTGCTACTGGTGGCGGGCGGCGCGCTGGCGCTGAACCGCGCCGGGTGGTGGCGCGCCGCCGAGACCGCGCGCCCGCTCCCGGTGCCGGACGGCGACCACGAGGTCGCGTTCCTACACGTGCCCACCGCCGCGGACACGTGGGAGAACTTCGTTTGGGGCGCGAAGCGCGCGGAGATGGTGGTGCCCGGCCTGCGCGTGGACGACTCCGCCGCGTTCCCAGACCGCACGACCGCGGTTCCCGAAATCGTGTTCGCGCGCGACGGGTGCGCCGGCAAACTGCGCGTGCGCTGGTACAAGGTGACGACCGACGCGCCCACCGCCGCGTGGGTGCGGGCGCTGGCCGCGCGCGGCCCGGCCCCGGTCGCCGTTCTTGGCGGGTGGTCCAGCGACCGCGCCTACGAACTGGCCGAGGCGATACGCGCGACCGCGTGGCCCGGCGAGAAGCCCCTGCTCCTTCTGGCGACCGCGACCGCGGACACCGTGTACCGCGAGGACTACACGCCCGCGAAGCTGATCGAACTATACGACCGCTCGTTCCGGTTCTGCTTCACGAACCGGCAGATGGCGGACGCGGCCACCGACTTCGTGTTCACCGACCCGGCCCTGCGCCCCGGCCCCGCCGTGCTGCCGGGCTTGCGCGCGGTGCCGGGCGCGGCCGGGGGCGCG
>VGZJ01000382.1 GCA_016872595.1 Planctomycetota bacterium | reverse complement strand
TCAGGTACGGGAGCAGGAACTCCCACTCCCGGTCGGTTACGTCACTCGGGTACGACGTCCGTGCCTCGCTCATGCACCTAACTTATCCCCTATCATGACGATAAGTGCATAACTGGCTCTAGGCTTCATGCGGTCCGGGTACACGCCGCCGTCAACGTAGTCGTTGAACCCTTGGAACCAAACGAATCCGGCCAGCTCGTACCCCTGTTTCGGATCGTAGTCAGGCACCACCCGCTTGATGTCGCCGAGTACCTTCTTCACGTGGGCGATCATCTCGCGGTAGTACACGCCGGTCGCCTTGACCTTGTCGGCCTTCAGCTTCTCGATGTCGTCGCCGCGCGCCTTCCGCCGGGCCAACTCGGCCTCGCTCCACTCGAACGCCCCGCCGCTCGGCGGTCGGAAGTCGGTGTGCAGGCTGCGGCCGCCCCACGAGGTCTTGATGATCAGCACCGGCTCGCCAAGCCGCTTCTCCATCGTGATCCCGAACAGGTACTCCGGGCCTATCCGCTGGCCCTCCTTACCAAACGCACCGAAGCCGACGGTGAGTTGACCGGCCTGCTCACGCAGGTCGTCGTAGGCGTTGCCCTGGCAGCCGACGGAGGTGATCCATACCTTGTCGCACACCTTCGGCTTGCCGTCCTTGTCGCGCATGCCCTTCAGCAGCGAGGCGGTCTTGGGGTCGTCGGCCAAGCTGTCGAAGGTGGCGACGTTGGCGTGCCCCTGCATGTTCGACTGGCCGGCTAGGATGAACACCTTGAGCGGCTTGTCGGCGGCAGGGGCGGGATCCGCCAACAAGAGAACCGCAACGACGGCTACGGAAAGTCGGAGAAGCATGAGAGATCCCGCAAATGGACGGTCGTACCGATTCAACCGAGGAACTGTTTGATGGCCCCGGTCTGGTCGATGCCGAACCGCCCGAGTCCGGGATCCGGGTCGCCGTAGTGCTTGACCGGGTTGCCGTGGGCGTTGAGCAGCGTGGTGTACCAGTTACCGAGCGTCTTGTGCCCGGCGTCGCCGTAGTTCGGCAGCCGGACGTACTTCCCGCGGATGTTGAGCTTCGTGTTCTTGCCGGAAAGCACCACGAACGGGTACTCGGTGCCGTGCGAGTGGTGCGTCTCGCCGTTGTCAGGGAAGTAGAAGATCATCGTGTTGTCGAACACCGTGCCGCCCCCCTCGGGGGCTTTCTTCAGCCGGCTGGCGATGGTGTCGACCAGCGTCATGTGCTGGCGGCGGACGGCGAACCGGACCTCGTCGGCGGTCAGCTTGCCGAACCCCTTGCCGTGCCCGACGTCGTGCAGGTTGACCTTCTCGGTCTCTAGCCCCGCCAGCCCGGTGTACTCGTGGCCGAGTTCGTCGACCGTGAAGGCGACCACGTTCGTCAGCCCGGAGACGAGGGCCGCCAGCAACACCTCGACGTGCCCCCGCTGGCGGTCCACGGTCGTCATCTCGACGGCCAGGTATTTCGCGTCCAGCTTGGGAACGTGCGGGCGGATGGCGTCGGCCATCGCGCTCACCTTGCGGTCCCGCTCGCGGGCCGCGTCGAGCGAGTCGGCGTACGTCGGCACCTTGCTCGCCTCCCGCTTGGCGGCGAACTCCAGCGCCGACCGGCCGAGCTGCGATTGCGCCTGCACCCCCTTGTCGGTCGAGACCGACTTGAACAGCTCCTGCGCCGCAACCTTCGGCGAGCCGAACGCGTAGTTGGGCTGCTGCGGGCCGCGGGCGGAGAACCCGGTGGCGATGCCGTTCAGCGTGCCGCGCGCGTTCCCCCCGCCGAGCGGGAAGCACGCGAACTCGACGTGCTCCATCGGCGAGGGGAACAGCCTGGCCAACTCGAAGTCCACGGTCGCCCACTTGATCGAACTGACCCGCTCGTTCGCCTTGAACACGCCGAGCGACGAGCACCACGTGTGGTGCCCGGTTGTACACATCTTGCCGGACAGCCCCTGCAAGATCGTCAGGTCGGACCGGTGCGCGGCAAGCGGCTTCATCCACGCCGGCAGTTCGTGCTTGGCGAGGTCGAGGTTGAGTGGCCCCTTCTTGGCCTCGGTCGCGGCCTCGTCCTTGCTCAGCGAGGGCGGCACCATGACCGACGGGAACAGACCATTCCCCTTGTGCAGGAAGATGAACCGCATCGGCGGTTTCGAGCCGGCCGGCGCGGCGCGCAGCGCCCGCGGGGCCAGCGCGAGCGAAGCCGCGCCGAGGGCCGCGGTCGCCATGAAGTCTCGTCGGGTGGTCATCATCGGCTCCCCGGTTGCTTGCGATAGATAAACGAGTCGGACGTCAGCAGCGAGACGACGACGGCCTTGAAACTGCCGCCGCTGCGGAGGTACGCGCGGTCGGCATCGACCAGCGTTTGCGCGTCGGACGGCAGTTCGTTGCGGCCCATGAAGAACCGGAACGCGTGGCGGATGATCGACTGCCGCACACGGTCGGACTTCGCCAGCCGGTCGATCAGGTCGAAGGAGTTCTTCACCGGCCCGTCCAGCTTCGGGTCGCCCGTCCCGGTGAGAACCCCGGTCGGGTCGATCGGCCTCGTCTTGTACACGTCGAACGTAGCCTTCCCGTTGCCGGCCTTCAGCAGGTTGTCGGGGTGTTCGAGTTGCTCCACCTTGCGGAACCGGCCAAAATCGTCGAACTGTTCGAGTGGGTAGCCGAGGTCGTTCATGCGACTGTGGCACTTCGCGCACGCGGCGGCTTTGGTGACTTCGCCGACGCGCTCGCGGAGCGTCTTGTGCGGGTCGTCCGGCACCTTCGCGTCCACGGTGATGGGCACGTCCGGCACCACCCCGGCCAGCAGCTTCTCCCGAATCCACTTGCCGCGGCGGATGGGGTCGGAGGCGGTGTTCGCCGAGAACGCGACGAGCCAGGCCGGGTGGGTGAGGATGCCCTTGCGGTTCGGCACGGGGAACGGCTGCACCGGCTGGTAGTCGAACGTCTCGTTCGGCAGGTACTTTCCGCTCCGGCCGGGCATCGCCCCTAGGTTGTAGATGGGCGCGTGCCAGAAGCGGTTGCCGTGCTGCCACGGGAGTGAGGTGAACGGCGTCTGCCCCTTGCCGAAGGTGGCATCGAAGTGCGTCATGAACCGCACCACGCTGTTGTCGTGGTTCGCCCTGTGCTTGCCGGGTACCCCCTTCGGGTCGAGGTGCTTGCGGATGACCGCGTCGTACTCCTTCGCCACCGCGTCCGGGTCGGCCTTCCAGTCGGTGCCCTTGAGCGCGTCGTAGGCCGCCCGCCAGTTGTCGGTCAGCTTCTTCCCCTTGTCGTTGTCCAGCGGGTGGTACAGGTAGTAGCGGTCGGTGGTGAGCATCGTCTCGAACACCGCCTTGTCGGCCGCCAGGATGTCGAGCAGCACCCGGTCCGCCTCGTCGATGAGCATCCCGGCGGTGCCCGTGCTGCCGCGGTCGGCGTTGGTGTAGGCGTTCTCGGCCCGCGGCGGGTCCTTGAAGATGCGGTACGCCGACGAGTAGCCGAAGAACTCGCGGAAGAAGCGGGCCAGCCGCGGGTGTGTGGTGGTGGTCGGGTCGAAGAAGCCGAGCGACTTGTCCACCGGGCCGGCGAAGTAGCTCCTGTCGGCCAGCAGCCGCCGCACCTCCCGCTCGTAGTCGGCCTTCGTAGCCAGCCTGCCCCCCTCGGCCGCCTTCAGCAGTTCGGCGTCCGGCCCGCGGTCGCCGAGCGCGTAGGCGAGGGCGAACGCCGCCTCGCGGGGCGACAGCGGCACCCGCCCCCACTCGTCCGCCTTCCCCTCCCCGAACTCCAGCCGGTAGACGAACTCCGACTCCAGCATCACCGCCTTCAGCATCTGCCGCAGCCCCTCGGTGTTGCCGGCCAGCTTGATAGCGTCCCGCGTCAGGGTGAGGTACGCCTTCACCTCGGCGTCGGTCGCCTTCCGCCGCAGCACTAGGGCGAACTGCTGCTGGACGGCCGCCGTCAGTTCGTCGTCCGTCGGCGCGCCGGACTTGGACACCACGGCGGCGAACGCCGGCGGGGTGACCTTCGGTGCCCACCTGTCCTTCGGGTCTTCGGGCACCGCCTTCGGGTCGCCGGCCTTCACCCGCGCCGGCTGGAGCTGCTTCGACGCGATCCACTCGGCGTTTGTCAGCACCACCAGCAGGTGCCCGCCGTCCAGGTGGGTGAGGTCGTAGTACCGGACGCCGGAGTGGTCGGGCAGGATGAACGGGTTGGTGACGCCGTGGAACCCGGACCGGCGGAGGTTGTCCCGCTCCTTCCCTTCCAACTGGAACACGTCCAGTACGCGCTCGTCGAAGATCTGCGGGCTGACCAGCCACCGGCGGGAGGGGGTATACGCCTTGTCCTTGTTCGAGCCATCGAACAGGGCGGCGTGATCGACGTAATTGCCGGCGTCCGGGTACGGCAACCGGTCGTCCAGTTTGGACGCCTTGTGCCGCCGCAACTCGGCCCTCACCCACTCGCCCAGCACGCGTGAGTCCCTCTCGTCCGGCTTATCGGCCGACGGCGGCGGCATCATCTTGTAGAAGAGTTGGTCCTGAATCTTGTTGAGCGTCTCCAGTCGGTCGCCCGGCTTCAGTTTGTCGAGTGCGGTGACGTCGACGTTCCCCTTGCCGCGGTCGCCGTGGCAGTCGGCGCAGTAGGCGTCGAGCACGGCCCGCACCTCCTTCGGCACCGCGAATGCCGCGGGCCCGTCGGCGGCGCGTGCAGTCGGAGCGCCGGTCGCGAGGACCAGCCCCACCCAGAAGGCCAGCGCGCGCGACCGCGGGAATGAGCAGTCGGAGGGTGTACGCATTAAGCGAGGTCCGTGGGCCGGAGTATCGAGTCGGGCGCGGGGTGTATTACTATCTTGCTGGCCCGGTTTCTTTTTTCCAGAACAAATCGGTAATGATCGAGTGAACGCCTCATGAACCGCGCGCCGCGCTGATGTTGGCCCTGCAGAACCACTTCCAGACAAACGTCTCCTTGTCCGCTTGTCCGCGAATCGGTTGAAAAGGGACTGAACTGGATTAACATCTTGAAGTCCTGACCGTTCGCACGAGGTCCGTGAGACACGGGCAAGACGCTGGGAAAGAAGGCGATTCTGTATTCCCGTGCCTGTCGGAGTACCGACTTTCGGGTCGGCTTCCGGAGCCGAAGGTTACAGGTTCAACTCCTGTCGGGCATACTGGAAAACCCGTGGAGACCGGGGGGGGTTCGCTTGGGATCGCTGCTTCTTTTCAACGATCCGCGAGAGGGCTAGAAGGTAGCGTATTCTGTGTGTAAACTCTTGCGTGATCATCTTTTCGCTGGAGGCGGCTCAAACGTGGAGGTCGGCAGGATGCCTTACCACTGGCCCAAGGATACCGATTTCGCCCTCCTGGAACTCGACGTTCTCGATCGGGATTGCCCCTTCTGCGGGCGTCTGATGCACATCTGTGACCACCGATACCGGCACTT
>VGZJ01000381.1 GCA_016872595.1 Planctomycetota bacterium | reverse complement strand
GCCCGCACACCCCGAAGCGCCGTTGTCGCCCGCGGCACCGGCCCCTACCATAACTAGCCTATTCCCCAGTCGCGGAGCGGAGCCATGCAGAAGGGCATTCACCCCAATTACCGGCCGGTCGTGTTCCAAGACGCCGCCGCCAATTTCGCGTTCCTCACGCAGTCGTGCGCCGAGACCGACGACACCATCAAGTGGACCGACGGCAAAGAGTACCCGCTGTACAAACTGGAAATCTCCAGCGCCAGCCACCCGTTCTTCACCGGCAAGATGAAGCTGCTGGACACCACCGGGCGCGTCCAGAAGTTCAACGACAAGTACAAGAAGACCGGCTACGGCGCGAAGAAGGCCGACGAGAAGAAGTAGTTCCAAGTTCCAAGTTTCAGAGTTCCAAGTTGGGCACGCGCATGAACAGTTTGATGTGCCTCCCGTTCGCGACCGAGCGCGGCCCGCTTTAGCGGGCGTCGCCCCGTTGCGTCTTCAACTTGGAACTCTGAAACTTGGAACTGCGCAATGTTTCCCACTCTCGAGCCGCAACTCGCGCGTTATCGCGAACTCGAACAGCAACTCTACGACGAGACGATTGCCGCGGACGCCGCGCGCGCCGGGGCCATCGCCAAGGAGCGCGGCACGCTCGCCAAGACCATCGAGCCGTACATCGAATACAAGCGATTGTGCGAGGCCGTCGCGGAGTCCGAGAAGCTCGCCGCGGGCGCGGACCCGGACATGGCCGCGCTCGCGCAAGAGGAGTTGACGGAACTGCGCCCGAAGCGCGACGCCCTGCACGCCAAGATCGAAGAACAACTCCTCATCGACCCGAACGAAGACTTCTCGAAGCTGATCGTCGAGATTCGGGCCGGCGAGGGCGGCGACGAGGCGGCGCTGTTCGCCGGCGACCTCTACGACATGTACACCCGCTACGCCCGCAACCGGGGCTGGCGCGTCGAAGAGATTTCGTTCAGCCCCGGCGACGCCGGCGGGTTTAAGGAAATCACGTTCGGCGTCGAGGGGCCGGACGTGTACCAGTACCTGCGGTACGAGTCCGGCGGGCACCGGGTCCAGCGCGTCCCCGCCACCGAGACGCAGGGCCGCATCCACACCTCGCTCGCCACCGTCGCGCTCATGCCGGAACCGGACGACGCGCAGGTCGTCATCAACCCGCAGGACATCGAGTGGGAGCGGATGCGGGCCGGCGGCGCGGGCGGCCAGCACGTCAACAAGACCGAAAGCGCCGTCCGCATCTGGTACAAGAAGGGCACGCCCGACGAGATGGAAGTGAAGTGCCAAGACGGGCGCAGTCAGGGGAAGAACTACGATCAGGCGATGCGCATCTTGCGGTCGCGCCTGTTCGAGCGCCAGCAAGAGCGCCTGCACAAGGAGCGCTCGGACCTGCGGAAGGCGCAAGTGGGCAGCGGCGAGCGCGGGGCGAAGATCCGCACCTACCACTACAAAGAGAACCGCTGCACCGACCACCGCATCGGGCTGACGGTGTACAAGTTGGACGCGATCCGCGGCGGCGACCTCGACCAGATGATCGGCCCGATGCGCGAGCAGGTGAAGAAGGAGAAGCTGGCCGCAGTGAGCGCGGGGTAAGCGCGCGTGCCGGCGCGGAGGAACCTTCGACATCTTCCGGAAGCGGGCCGCCTCTACTTCTTCTCGTCCTTCTTGTCCTTCTTGTCGTCCTTACCCCACGCCTCGACGAACTTGGCGATGATCTTCTGCGCCTCGACCGGGTTCTTGTCCAGTCCGTGCAGTTCGAAGAACTCTTTGGTGTTCACCAGCGCCCACGCGAGGTCGCGCCCGGCCGCGGCGCGGTCCTTCGCCGCGGACAGGAACTTTACGGTCTGTTCCTTCTCCGTGTTCTTCGGCAGTCGGCCGAGGGTGATCACGAAGAGCGCGTCCGCGATTTCGGCGTCGGTGCGCCCGGCCTTCACCAGTTCGCCCGGCAGCGCGCCGACGCGCTTGAGCAGCGGCACCGGGTTCTGGTCTTGGGCCGGCGCGGGCGCGACAGTCACCAGCGCGAGCGCCGCGGCGAGCGCGGGGCGGAACATGGTCGGTCCTCCAAAGGCCGTGCAACTTTACGGGCCAGTGTAGAGTACCATCTGGGAACCGATTCTGGGAGCTTCGACATGGGCCAGCCGGCCGCGCGACTGACCGACATGCACACGTGCCCGATGGTGACGGGCGTGGTCCCGCACGTCGGCGGGCCGATCAGCGGACCGGGCGCGCCCACGGTCCTCATCGGCGGAATGCCGGCGGCGCACGTCGGCGACATGGCCGTGTGCGTCGGCCCGCCGGACAGCCTCGTGAAAGGCTCCGCGACCGTGCTCATCGGCGGCACGCCCGCGGTACGCATCGGCGACAGCACCGCCCATGGCGGCGTGATCGTGCTCGGCTGCCCGACCGTGCTGATCGGCGGGTGAAAACACCTTTCACCACAAAGGCACAAAGGTCACACAAAGGGACACGAAGAAGGCCGGAAGAGAAAGAGGATTTGACAACTCTCCTTGTGCCTTCTCTGTGTCCCTTTGTGTGACCTTTGTGCCTTTGTGGTGAGTTCTTCTTCTTACTCCACCGTCACGACGAACTGGCTCTTGGCGTCGGCGTCCACGGTCACCTTCGTGACCGGCTTGCCCTCGGCCATGCGGGTCAGCACCTCCGCGGAGATCATCGTTAGTACGGTGCCGGTGATGATGTGGTCGGCGTTGCGCGCGCCGCTGTCCACGTCCTTGCACCGCGCCGCGACCGTGTCCACCACGGCCGGCGTGTAGACGAACGCGGCCTTGTAGTTCGTCTTCAGCCGGTCGCCGATCTGCTTCAGCTTCAGCTCGATGATCTTCTTCAGTACACTGTCGCCGAGCGGGTAGTACGGCACCACGGTCATGCGGCCCAGCAGGGCCGGCTTGAACGCCTTGAGCAGGTCGGCCTTCATCATGTCGGCGAGGCCTTCCGGCGCGGGCGCGGTGTCGGGGTCGGCACACGCCTTCATGATCGTGTCCGTGCCGACGTTCGAGGTCAGCAGGATGGTCGTGTTCTTGAAGTTCACGTCCTCGCCGTCGTCGTTCTGGAGCACGCCCTTGTCGAAGACCTGATAGAAGATTTCTTGCACGCTCTCGTGCGCCTTTTCCACTTCGTCCAGAAGCACGACGGAGTACGGCCGGTTCTTCACGGCGTTCGTCAGCACGCCGCCCTCGCCGTAGCCGACGTAGCCCTTCGAGGTGCCGACCAGCCGCGACACCTTGTGCGACTCCTTGTACTCGCTCATGTTCACGATGACCATGTTGCGGTCGCCGCCGTAGAGCAGGTCGGCCAGCGCCATCGCGGTTTCCGTTTTGCCGACGCCGCTCGGCCCGACGAGGAGGAACACGCCCTGCGGCCGGCGCGGGTCGGCGAGGTCGGCGCGCGCGGTGCGGATGCGCTGCGCGATCGCTTCCAGCGCGTGCTTCTGGCCCACCACGCGCTCTTCGAGCTTGTCGGCCAGTTTGAGGATGGTCTGCACCGCGTCCAGCACCATCTTGCCCATCGGGATGCCGGTCAGGTTGGAGACGACCTGCGCGACCGCGCCGCCGTGAACGACCGGGTACACGAGCGGGCTTTCGCCCTGCACCTTCACGAGCGCGGCGTTCAGTTCCGCGAGCGCGAGCTTGTCGGCTTCCGGCGCATCAGCCCCGGTCTTTTCAATTGCGGCGCGCTTCTCGCGAATCTGCGTGACCAGTTCCTTTTCCTTCGCGAGCTGCTCTTCGAGCGCGGCTTTGCGGGCGTCGGCCACGTCCTTGCGGCTCTTGAGGTCCGCGACGCGCTCCGGGTTCCCCGCGGAAACGCGGCCCTCGCGCTCGAGGAAGTCGATCTCGGTGGTGAGGTGCTGTAGCTCGCGGTTGGTGTCGTCGAGCGCCGGCGGGGTCGCGCTCTGGCTCAGCGCGACGCGGGCGCACACGGTGTCGAGCAGGCTCACGGCCTTGTCGGGCAACTGGCGATCCGGCATGTACCGCACCGACAGGCGCACGGCGTCGACCACGGCCTCGTCGAGGATGCGGACCTTGTGGTGCTTTTCGAGCATCGGCACGAGGCCGCGAAGCATCCGGATGCCCTTCTGCTCGTCCGGTTCGTCGATCTTCACTTGTTGGAACCGGCGCTTGAGGGCGGCGTCGGTCTCGAAGTACTTCTTGTACTCGGCGAACGTGGTGGCCGCGATGGTCCGCAGTTCGCCGCGCGCCAGCGCGGGCTTGAGGAGGTTCGCGGCGTCGTTCTGCCCGGCCGCGCCGCCGGCCCCGATGAGCGTGTGGGCCTCGTCGATGAACAGGATGATCGGCACCGGCGAGCGCTTCACCTCGTCGATGACACCCTTCAGCCGGTTCTCGAACTCGCCCTTCACCCCGGCCCCGGCTTGCAGCAGGCCGAGGTCGAGCGTGTGGAGTTGGACGTTGCGGAGCGGTTCGGGCACGTCGTCGGCGGCAATGCGCAGGGCCAGCCCTTCGACGACCGCCGTTTTGCCGACGCCGGCCTCGCCCGTGAGGATCGGGTTGTTCTGCCGGCGGCGGGTGAGGATGTCGATGACTTGGCGGATCTCGGCGTCGCGGCCGATGACCGGGTCCATGCCCTGCTTGGCCTTCGCCGTGAGGTTCACGGTGAACTGGTCGAGCGCCGGGGTCTTGCCGCCGACCTTCGGCGCACCGCCCGCGCCGCTCCCGCCGCCCGCGGCCGACGCAATCGCCGCGGCGGATGCCTCCTGCGCGTTCTCTTCGCTCTGCGAATTGGGGAGCAGCGCGCCGATGTCGGCCGCGAGCTTCTCGGTGCTAACGCGGGCCAGTTCCGGCGAGGTGTCCTTGAGCCGGCCGCTCAGGTTGCGGTCGCTGAGCATCGCGTACAGCAGGTGCGCCGACCGCACGGCCGGCGCGCCCTGTTCGAGCGACGCGAACACCCACGCCTCGCGGATCGCGTCGAGGATGTCGGTGCTGAAGCCCGGCGCGCGGGTGTTGCCGGTCTTGAACTTGTCGAGGCCGCGCGTCTCCAGTTCGCGCTTCACCTTGTTGGCGTCAATTGCGTACTGGCGCAACACGAACGCGAGGTCGCAGTTCGGGTTGCTCAGCAGGGCCACGAGCCAGTGTTCCAGTTCCACGTAGAAGTGCGTGCGGCTCATGCACGTGCGAATCGCGTCCTCGACGAGCGACGTCTTGCAGGTGTTGTTGAGCTTTTCGATCAGCGCGCGCGGGGAAACGGGCATGGCGGCTCCGGGTCAATAGTGCGGGGGTATGACTGATACGGGGGGGCCGCGGGCGAATCTTTCGGCTGGAGTTCACCCAGTGTGGAAGTTACTTGACAGTTGAAACGGAAACGCCTCCCCTACTTGGTGTTGGAGCCAAGGAGGAAGGAGGCGGGACCGATGGCAGGCACAGCGCTCACCACGCCGATCCGG
>VGZJ01000380.1 GCA_016872595.1 Planctomycetota bacterium | reverse complement strand
ACGGCCGCCTGCCGCGCCCGCACCTCGTCGGGGCCCGCGGGCGCGAGCAGCCACGCGGCGAGCGTGTCCTCGCCGGCGCGCGTGCGGCACGCGGAGAGGCGCTCGAACAGCGAGCCGGGGCCGAACAGGTCGAGGTCGGTGGCGTAGGGGTGCGAGTCGTCGGCGAACCGCGCGCCGTCGCCGGTGCCGCCGGGCTTCCCCGCGAGCCGGTCGAGGCCGCCGGCGTAGAACCGCGCGCCGCGCTCGGCCCACGCCCTCGCCCCGCGGGTCGCTTCAAACTTGGCGACGAAGTACAGGAACAGCGCGAGCGGGGCGAGCGCGAACCACGGCGAAAACAGTTCCGCGCCGAAGCTCAGGCCCGCGGCGAGAAGCGCGCCGAGGAACGCCGCGAGCCGCGTGGTACTGAGCGCGTCGAGCCGCGCCGAAAGCGCGGCCACGGTCGCGCGCCGCGCGGTCAGCCGGTCGGCGTAAACGGTCGCGGGGTCGGGCTGTGACAGGGGAGTGTCACTCATAAGCAGTGAGGAGTAAGGAGTAAGGAGTAAGGAGTAAGGACGAAAGCCATGAACGGCCAACTCCTCGCTCGTCACTCCTCACCTCCCCACTGACTCACGGCCCGGTCACGTCCACCTTCACCTTGTAACTGCCGAGGCTGTCGCAGTTCCACGGGCTGGGGCCGATGCGCAGGTACAGTTTCCCGTTGTCGCCGGCCTTGCCCTTGTACGCCGCGCCGATGGGGAACGGCGTCCCGTTCAGGCCGATCTTGCCGACGATCTGCCCCGGCAGGCCGATCTGCGGCAGGCCGTTCGGCCCGATGCGCCCGGCATAGTTCGGCAGCCCGCCCGGTTCCACCATGTACTGCCCCGGGCCCTGCGGCCACTGGTCGATTTTCCCGCTCGCGGTCACTTCGATCTGCTGGCCGGTGCCGACCTCGATGGTCGTTTCCATCCAGTCGGTTTGGGTGACCTTCGCGTACTTGCCGGCGTCGAGCGCGAACTCCGCGCCGGACGCGGAACCGACCGAGCGGAACGCCTTGATGTCGGTGAGCTTCACCGTGGCGTCGCCGAAGTACTTCGTGCGCACCTTGAGCGCCGTCAGCTCGAGTTTGCCCTTCGCGGTGAACTCGGCCGTTTCCACCACGTCGTAGTCGCGTACCTCCATCTTGGTGTCGCCCTGTTTGCTTTCGAGCAACTTGACCACGGCCTGCGCGCGGCGGACCACTTCCGGGTCTTGGCTCTTGATCGCGCGGCGCATGGCGGGAATTGCGAAGTGCCCGATCTCGGCGAGCGCCTGCTCCGCGTCCTCGCGGGTGCGGAACTCGGACGAGCCGAGGTCGGCGAGCGCCTTGTCGATCTTGGCCTCGACGCCCTCGGGGTAGCGGAACCCGAACTCGAGTCGGCGCACCTCGGTCGCGGGGATCGAGAGCTTGCCGTAGCGCGTCACGAGCGTGACGTTCGGGTCCATCAGCACGACCTTCATCACGGTGTCGTCGAGCGTGCGCAGCTCGAACACGACGCCGTCGCTCTTGGGGTCGACCTTCGCGGGCGGGGCCGGCGGGCCTTTGTCCGGTTGCTTCTCCGGTTGCTTCTCCGGCTGCTTGTCGGGCTGCGCGCCGGACGCCACCCACCCCAGCACCGCGACCAGCGCCGCGGCCGGAATCACTCGCCGTAACATGGCGGTCCCCTCGGTTTCCGAATTGGCCCCGACGATGATAACGCGCCGCGACGGGGCGTGTTGGAGATGTTACGTTCGCGCGCCTAGTCCCGGCGCGGGGGCATGGCCTCGCCCACTTGGTACTGGTCCGGGCCGAACCCCAGCAGCGGGTAGAAGACGAACCCGAGCAGCGACAGGCCCAACCCGAAGGCCTCGGACCGGCCGAACCGCCGGGCCACTTCGACGTTCACGAACAGCACCGCGACGATCTGCACGACGGGCGCGAACATGAGGTGCGACCACAGCGCACTCTGGTCCGCGGCTTCGAGGCCGAGGGCGAGCACGACGGGCGCGAGCATGAGGACGAGCCAGAGCCAACTGAGGCGCGCGACGCCTAGCACGAGGATGTAGGCGTTGTAGAACGGCACGAACGCGGCCCACCACGGCCACCCGGCCTTGGGGAACAGGCGGGTCCAGCCGACCATCACCGGGACGGCGACGACGACCCCGACCACGATGTACCACGTCCGTTCGTCCACGCGCGGGAACCTCCTCCGGCGCTACTTCTTGGCCGCGAGCCAGTTCGCCAGTTCCACGATCTCGGCGTCCGGAATGGTGCCCTTGAACGCGGGCATGAGCTTGGCGTCGCCGCGCTTGCTCTTGGGGTCGCGGATGAAGTCCGCGAGCCACTCGGCCGAGCGCCCCGGCTCCGCGCCCACTTTGGTGAGGTTCGGCCCCTTCGAGCCGCCGATGCCGGGGCCGCCGGGCTGCCCGGCCTGCGCGTGGCACCGGGCGCAGTGGGTGTCGAACGTGACCTGCGGCCCGGTGCCGCCGGGGTCGCGCTTGCCGCACCCCGCGAGCGCCGCCAGCGCGACCACCAGAACGCACGCGACCACACAGCGGCCCATAACGACGCCCGTTCGGAAGGGGACAGCGGAACGGGTTTAGTGTAAGAGCTACGAGCGCGAGCGGCGCGGCGTAAGCCCACCGGTGCGACGCCCACGATCCACGCTTGCGTATCGGAGTTGTGCAGCTACCGGCGGGCTTACGCCGCGCCGCTCGCCGACACCGCGCGCCAGCGGGCGCGGACCTGCGCCGGGGTCGCGGTGCCGGTCACGCCGATCTGCTGGATCGTGATCGACGCCACAAGGTTTCCGAACGCCGCGGCCTGCTCGTGCGTCGCCCCGCTCACCACCGCCGACGCGATCCCCGCCGAACAGCTATCCCCCGCCCCACAGATGTCGATGGGACCGGAGACGGGGTATGCGGGCACTTCCCTCGCCAACAGCGCGCCGTCAGCGCCCGGTCGCGGCAAGTATGTGATTCCCTTCGCGCCATTCGTGTAGAAAACCGCACCGCCGACGAGCCGCGCAAGTTCGAACGGAGCAAAGGCTTCATCGTCCTTCGTGAACTTCTTCGGCGGCTTGATCCACACCGCGGCCAAACATTCCTTACTGTTCGGCTTCACACACACGTTGCGGAAGTACCCGATCTGTTCGCGACTGTCGGCCAAGACGAACTTCGTCCGGTCTCCTTCAGCGAGTTTTGCTAGGTGCTCGCGCACCTTCACAGTGATTACCCCACAATCCGCTTCGCTCACTTGATCGAGCACAAGCAGTGCATCCAAATGCGGCCACGACCCATACAAGAGCGACACGATTTGATCCTGAATGGCGTCCGGGGTCGGCGTGCGGTTCTTGATGTCGAGCCGGTTCAGTTCGTCCTTGCCCAGCATCGGCTTCGTGTACGTCGGCGTGCGGCGCTGCGGCGCTTGGATGATGCCGCCTTGCTCCACGGCCGGCAGCGCGCGCAGCGCCTGACGCAGTTCGTAGCCCTCGCCGTCGTCGCCGATGCAGGCGATGGGGTAGATGCGGCCGACGCCGAGCGCCGCGAGGTTGTTGATGACCGTGCCCGCGGCCCCCGGATAGCTCCGCACGCGCGTCACCTGATACGCGGTCAGGCCGGTTTCGACCGACGGCTCGTTCAGCGCCGGGTCGATGTCGAGGTAGCGGTCGAGGAACAGGTCGCCGAGCACGCCAACCGTGCGCGAAGGGATCGTCGCGAGGATGTGGTCGATCAGTTCGGTGGTGAGCATGGCGCGGGCACCGGGGACGAAGATTGGCCCACAGATCGCGCAGAGAAGACGCGGATGAAATCAGATTGAAGGCAGAAGAGCAATGGCCACAAAAAGGCACATAAGCCACAAAGAATACAGCAAACAAAACAGAAGAGAGTGTTGAAGGCACTCCGTTGAGTTGCTCGCTTCCCTGTCTTCTGCCTTTTCTTCTTTTGTGTGTTTTGTGCCTCTTCGTGGCCATGCTGCCTTCGGTCTTATCCGGCTTTCATCTGCGTCTGCTCTGCGCCTTCTGCGGGCTAATCTTCGTTCTACGGCGCGTTGAAGGCGGTGCCGGTGCGGGGCGGGGGCACTTCGCCCGGCGTCGTGTCCGGGGGCACCACGTCCCACGAGCCGCCGGCGGCGAGTTGGTACCCGACCGCGTACAGGCGCTGCGACTCGGCCGGGTCGAACACCATGCTGCTGGTCGTGCCCGCGAAGTCCTTCGGCAGCGCGATCATGCGGAACCGCGAGCGCGTGACCCCGCACAGCGCGTACAGTTTCACGGTGTCGGCCCGGAACAGCGCGTACAGCGTCGCGGAGACGGCCATCACCATCGATTCGAGGATGCGCGGCTTGCCGGTGCCGCAGTTCGGGTGCGTCTTCCCCGCGGACAGCACCCAGAGCGTCGAGCCGGGCGGGAACGGGCCCGCGGTGCGCACGAACACCTGCGTCAGGTTGCCGGCGTCGGCGTGCAGTTCGACGTACCGCACCCCGTTCACGGTCACGTCGAACTCGACCGGCGGGGCGATGCCGGGGATCGAGCACGCGGCGAGGATCACCTTGCGCACGAGCGCGTCGGCGTCCGGGCGGCCGGAGCAGGCCATCGCGCCGACGTCCCACACCACGAGCTTGTGGGTGAGTACGTTCGCGGTGGCGACGAAGAGCCGACGGCCGGCGCGGTGGGCGGCGCGCAGGTCGGCGAGGATCGCGGCGTCGAGCTTCGTGTCGAGGAGCTTCTGGAGCGGGCGCGACGACATCAGCCCGTTCCCGGTGAGGAGGCCGGTCACCGGTCGCCAGACGAACAGGTCGGTGCGCTTCAGGCTCAGGAACAGGTCGGCGAGGCAGTCGTCGTACTTGGGGCCGAGGAACGCGAGCAGCGCGGTGGGCGCGCCGCTGCTGACCCCGGTGGCGACGTCGAGGGGCGGGCGCTCGCCGCTGGCGGTCCACCCGCACAGCGCGCCCGCGGTGAACGCGGCGTACTTACCGCCCCCGGACACACACAGTACCTTCAAGGGCTTGTCGGCGGCGCGTGTCGGGGCGTCGCCCTGCATGGCGCGGGCGAGGCCGCTGACCGCGTCGCTGTCGGCGTCGTGGTACTCGTCGCCCGCGGGCGTGTTGGCCCACACTTTGATTGCGACTTCGGAGGGCGCGTACTTGTCGCGCGGGCCGGCGCAGCCGACCAACACGGCCAGCGCCAGCGGGACCGCCAGCGCGAGCACCTGTGCTACACGAGCGGCCCCCCGCCGCCCGATTCGCCCGGTTCTCATGCCACCCCCAACCTTGTGAGGGCGACGAAATAGCGGCGGCCCGCCGCGCGGTCAAGGATGAAGTGCCTAGAGTTCACCCAGTGTTGGTTGTGAGTTTGGGGTGCGGGTGCAGGAGCTTGCGGAGCATGGTGGCGATCCAATCGAACAGGTAGGTGACGGCTTTCTTGAGCCGCCACGGGTGGTTCATGAGCGCCTCGCGCAGTGG
>VGZJ01000379.1 GCA_016872595.1 Planctomycetota bacterium | reverse complement strand
GCGCGTGGCCCGCGCCGCTCGTCCTCGAAGTGCCCACCTCCGGCGGGTTCGCCCGGTTCCGCTACCCCGAACACCCGCTGTTCGATCTGGTGATCCCGGCGGTCGCGGACCTCGGCCCGGTGCTGGTTGCGGACACCGGCGATGCCGACGCTTCCGCCGCGGTCGCGCGGGTCGGCGCGGCGGTCGGGTTCGCGGTCAACGGCGGGCTGCGGGCGGTGGCGACGCCGACGGTCGTTCGCGCGACCGACGCGGGCTACGTCGTCACCGAACCGGGCGCGGTCCCCGCGCGCGAGATCGAGAGCCTCGCGGCGCGCATCGTCCTGTTCGTGTGTACGGGCAACACCTGCCGCAGCCCGCTCGCCGAGGCGCTGGCGAAGAAGGCGCTCGCGGACCGGCTCGGCTGTACCGTGGCCGACCTGCCGGGGCGCGGGTTCTGGGTGTTATCGGCGGGGGTCGCGGCCTACGGCGGCGGGCCCGCGTCCGAAGAGTCGGTGGCGGTGGCCGCGGAGTTCGGGGCGGACTTGGGCGCGCACGCCAGCCGCCCGCTCAACCCGCAGTTGCTGCTGGCCGCGGACGACGTGATCGCCATGACACACGCGCACCTGCACGCGCTGGCGGCGCGGTTCCCGGACCTCGGCCCGGCCCCGCGGTTGTTGTGCGGCGACGCCGACCTCGACGACCCTATCGGGGCCGGCGCGGAGGTGTACCGCGCGTGCGCCCGGACCATCGCCCGCCACCTCGACGGGTTCCTTTCCGAATGGGTACGGTCATGAAGGTCGTCGTGGGCAACGACCACCGCGGGGTGGCGGCGAAGAACCGGATCGTCGGGCTTCTGGCCGAACTGGGCCACGAGGTCCGCGACCTCGGCGCGACCGGCCCGGCCGGGGTGGACTACCCGGACTACGCCATTCCGGTCGGTGAGGCCGTGGGGTGCGGGGAGGCCGACCGCGGGATCCTCATTTGCGCCACCGGCCACGGGATGTGCATCGCCGCGAACAAGGTGCCGGGCGCGCGGGCCGCGAACTGCCGCGACGTGACCGACGCCGAACTGTGCCGCCGCCACAACGACGCCAACGTGCTGTGCCTCGGCGCGGACCTGATCGGCGAGGAACCGATGGAGCGCATCGTGCGCGCGTGGCTCGCGACCGAGTTCGAAGGCGGTCGGCACACCCGCCGCACGGAGAAGGTCACGGCCTACGAGAGCGAGAACGGGCGCTGAGTATAGTCCTCACGCTCCGCGTGAGGACTACGATCTAGCGCGACTTCCGCGGCTTCCCGTCGCCCTTGTCCTTCTCCGGCTTCTTGGACGTGAACTCCTGACCGGCGGGGCAGTCGCCCAGCAGCAGGCACTTCGCGCAACCGGGGTTCTTCTCGGTACACGCTTCTTTGGCGTGAACGCTGAGCAGTTCGGTGAACTCCGCGCCGCGGGCCTTTGGGACCACGTGTTCGATGCCGCCGCGGAGCGATTCGAGGTCTTCGGGGTCCACGTCCGCGGGGTCGATCGCGCCGAGCCGCGCGAGCACCCGCACGGTCGGCCCGTCGAGCGGGATCGCGTGCCCGCCCAGCGACCGCTGCACCACCCACGCGACCGCGAAGTCGTTCACCTGCCGGAACCGGCCGATCTGCTTCGCGGCCTGTTTCAGGCCCTTCGCGTCGAGGTCCTTGGCGTTGAAGTAGCGCGAGATCTGCTTGGCCGCGTTCTTCAGCCCCTTCTTCTCCATGTCGCCGAGGTCGAAGGCGTAGTTCAGCTCGAAGACGGCGTGCAAGAGGCCGATGATCCACCCGGCGCGCGGCCCGGACTGCGGGAGCGGGCGCAGCACGTCGGCCACTTCCTGCATGGTGCTGACGCGGACCTCGTTCCAGTCCACGAACGCCTTCTTGAGGCGCGCGTAGGCGGCGTCGGCGTCGGCCGAGGTGCTCCCCTCGCGACAGATGGCGTACACGAGTTCTTCGAGCAGCGGGCGCGGCGGGGCGTCGGCGTCGAGCGCCGGCAGCGGGTACCGCTTCTTGAGCGCGGTGTGGGCGTGCGTCAGCAGTTGCTGCTTGTTCGTGATGGCCGGCATTGCGGTGGGGACTCCGGTTCCGGGGCGTTCGTCCACTGTCTCGTGGGACAGGCTTCCAGCCGGTCCTACCAGACGTCAGTTCGCCGGTTCGTCGGCGGCTTCCGCACTCTCCGCGTCCGCGTCGGGCGGCGCGACCGGCGCGGTGCCGCTGCGCTCGTGCTCCTCGCGGATGATCCGTGCGATCTCGATGCTCTTCTTCACGCCCTCGTCCAGCACGAAGGTGACGTGCGGGACGTACCGTGACGTGAGCCGGTCCGCGAGTTTGGTCTGGATGAACCCGGCGGCGCTCTTGAGGCCGTGCATCGTGAGCTGCTGTTCCTTCTCGGTGCCCATGATGGACACGAACACCTTCGCGTGCTGCAGGTCGCCGGACACCTCGGCGCGCGTGACCGTGACGCCCTTCACGCGCGGGTCTTTCAGCTCGAATAGGATCGCGTTGGCCGCCGTCTCGCGGACCACTTCCGACACGCGCGCCAGCCGGTGAGATTTCATTGCGCTCGCTTGAACTGGTTACGGGCGTTATTTGACCCGAATGTTCGCCAGATAGCTTTTGACAAGGGCGTATGTCACCGCCCCGAACACCGACAACAGCAATCCCATTCCGGCTGCGGCCCCGAACTCTCGGCGACTTATCCAGACCACGAACCAATAGCCACAGAACAGGGCCAACAACAGCGGCATGGGCACAACGAACAGGAACTGGATGCTGTTACCGAGTACCGCCACTTTGTCCAACTGCGACGGAGGGCTATCGGTATCTTCCTCCGCTGATTTGTCTGGGGCTATCAGGCTCGCAAGACATTTCGGGCAAGACGCGGGCACTTCGCCTGTGTTCGGTAACCAAGCCTTACAGTGTGGGCAGCTTTGGGGCACGGGCGTTCCCTACTTGTATTGTAGGCACGGCACAGGGGGCTAACGCCACCGCTCGCCTGTTGCGATTTCGCGACAGCAACAGGGGGCTAACGCCCCCCGCTCGCCTAAACCACCTCGCCGCCGACCGCGATCTCGCCGCCGAGGTACTCCGCGACCGGGTGAACGCGGAGCGCGTCGGCGATCTTTTGCAGCGCGCCTTGTACCGCGGCGACCTCGAACCCGACTGCGGCGAAGCCCAGCGTCGCGACCTTCACGTCGTCGTGCGTGTCCACTTCCGCCGCGGACACGTTGAACGCGCCGCGCATGCGGTCCAGAACCGACCGCACCACTTGGCGCTTGTCCTTGAGCGTGCGCGCCCCGCGCACGAGGAGCCTTGCCCTCAGTGAGCCGATGACCATAAGAGATTGATGATTGCAGATTGGTGATTGACGATTGAAAGCGGCCCGCTCGCGAAGCCGCAAGCGGCCCTCGAACTCGTCAATCACCAATCTGCAACCGAAAATTACAGGGTCCGGGCCTTGATCTCGATCTTGAACGCCTCGATCACGTCGTCCACCTTGATGTCGTCGTAGCCGGTGATCTTGAGGCCACACTCGAAGCCCTCGCGGACCTCGCGGGCGTCGTCCTTGAACCGCTTGAGGCTGTCGAGGCCGACGACCTTTTCGCCCTGCGGGAACACCACCACGCCGCCGCGGATCAGGCGCACGCGGGCCGAGCGCTCGATTACACCGCTGGTGACGTAGCACCCGGCGATGGTGCCGACCTTGCCGACCTTGAACGTCTGGCGGACCACGGCGCGGCCGAGGTGGACCACTTCCTCGATGGGCTTCAACCGGCCTTCGAGCGCGGCCTTCACGTCGTCCACGAGGTTGTAGATGATCTGGTACTCGCGGAGGCTGATGCCGCGGGCCTCGGCGCGCTTGAGGGCCGCGTCGTCGGCGGTCACGTTGAACCCGACCACGAGCGTGTCGTCCGGGCTGGTGAGGGCCAGTTCCACGTCCGACTCGGTGATGGCCCCGATGCCGGCGTGCAGCACCCGCGTCGTCACCTCTTCGTGCGTCAGCTTCTCCAGTTCCTTGCGGATCGCCTCGACCGAGCCGCGGGCCTCGGCCTTCAGGATCACCTTGAGTTCGGTGATCTTCTGCTTGCTCTTGGCCGCGGAGAACGCTTCGAGGTCTTGCACCTTGACGGACTTCAGCAGTTTCTCCTCGCGGTCCTTCTTCTCGCGGGCCTCGGCGATGTCCTTGGCGGTCGTGAGTTCCTCGACCACGTAGAACGGGTCGTCGGCGTTGGGCACGCCGCCCAGCCCGGTGATGCGGACCGGGGTGCTGGGGCCGGCGCTCTCGACCGAGACGCCGAGGTCGTTGCCCATCGCGCGGACGCGGCCGTAGTTGGCCCCGCACAGGATGATGTCGCCGACGTTCAGCGTGCCCTGCTGGACGAGGACCGTCGCCATGACGCCCTCGTCGGCCGTCATGTACGCTTCGAGGCAGGTACCGAACGCCGGGCGGTCGGGGTCGGCCTGTAGCTCGTCCGAGAGGTTGAACTCGGCTTCGAGCGAGATGGCCGTGAGCAGGTCGTCGATGCCCTGCCCGGTGATCGCGCTGGTCTCGACGAACTGGATGTCGCCGCCCATGTTGTCGGGCAGCAGTTGCTCTTGGTAGAGCTGGCGGCGGGTGCGGTCCACGTTGGCGTTGGGCGCGTCCACCTTGTTGATGGCGACGATGATGCGCACGTCGGCGGCGCGGGCGTGGGCGATGGCCTCTTGGGTCTGGGGCATGACACCGTCGGTGGCCGCGACCACGATGACCGCGATGTCCGTGACGTTGGCCCCGCGGGCGCGCATCTTGGTGAACGCCTCGTGGCCGGGCGTGTCGAGGAACGTGATCTTCTTTTCGAGCAGTTCCTCGTTGGGGTCGTCCGGGTTCACGACCTTGTGGGTGACGGACCACGCGCGGATCACCTGCGTGATGCCGCCAACCTCGCCGGCCGCGACGTTCGACTTGCGGATCTTGTCGAGCAGGCTCGTCTTGCCGTGGTCGACGTGGCCCATGATGGTGACGATGGGGGGCCGCGGGCGCAGCTTCTCCGGGTCCACCTTTTCCGGGTCGTTCAGTTCCTCGAACTTCTCGATCAGCAGCTCTTCGGCCGACTTCTGCCGCTTGGCGACCAGCTCGATGTTCTTCTCGATGGCGATGATCGAGGCGATGTCGAACTCGACCGGGGCGTTGATCGAGTAGAGGGCGTTGGTCTCCTTCTTGAGGCGCAGGATCAGCTCACCGGCCTTCATGCCGATGGTTTCGGACAGGCTGCGAACGGTGATGGGAAGGGCGATGTCGATCTTCCCTTCCTTCTTGACCTCGATCTTCTCGCGGCGGGCCTTGCGGAGCAGGGCGGCGCGCGGCCCGCGCCGCGACCCCCACTGCTGCTCGACCATTTCGACGCCGCCGGACCCGATGACGACGGAGCCGCGGTCGAGGCGCGGGCCGCCGCCGGCGCGCCCGCGGTCGCCGCCGCCGGCGCGGCCC
>VGZJ01000378.1 GCA_016872595.1 Planctomycetota bacterium | reverse complement strand
TTCGCGTTCGCCTCGGACCCGCCGCCGGTGTTGGTCAGGTTGCGCGCGCCGACGATGCTGCCGATCAGCAGCGCCAGCCCGACCACGACTAGCACCGGCCGCATCTTGCGAAGCATGGTTAACTCCCTGTACGCGCTCGCCTGCGGCTCGCGGCTAACTCGACACCCGACACCGAACACTCATTCCGAGGGCAGGGCGCGGCGCTCGAGGCGGCCGTCGTCCAAGTGATAGTACACGTCCACGAACGGCAGCAAGCGGTGGTCGTGCGACACGCACAGCACCGACGCGCCGCGCTGGTGGGCCGCGTCGCGCAGCAGTTCGATCACCTTTTGGCCGTTCTCCCAGTCGAGCGCGCTGGTCGGCTCGTCGGCGAACATGAAGCTGGGGTTCTTCACGAGCGCGCGGCCGATGGCGACGCGCTGCTTCTCGCCGCCCGACAACTGCGCCGGCTTCTTGTGCCGGTTCTTCGCGAGGCCGAGCTTGTCGAGCATCTCGTCGGCCCGGGTCTTGGCCGCGGCGGGGCCGGCCCCCTCGCCCCATTTTAGGACGATCTCCAACTGCTGCCGCGCGGTCAGCGCCGGGAACAGGTTGTACCCCTGAAAGATGAACCCCGCGTGCTTGCGGCGGTACTGCTCGCGCTCCTTGTCGGTCAGCGCCCACACGTCGCGCAGCGTGCCGTCGTCGTCGGCCAGCACCTGCCCGCTGTCCGGTTGCAGCAGCCCGGAGAGCACGGCCAGCAGCGTCGATTTGCCGCTGCCGCTCGGCCCCATGAGCAGCGCGAGCTGACCGGGGAACAGGTCGATGTCCACGACCTGAAGCGCGGCGCGGCGCGTGGTGCCGTCCCCGAAGGTGCGGACCAACTTCACCCCCTTGAGGCTCGGTGTCGAACTGCTCCCGGCCCAGCGCATGATAGCTCGTTCCTCAAGTCGGAAGAGAATGGCCACAAAAAGGCACAAGAAACACAAAAGAAAACCAAGACCAAGAGCAGGTCCGAAGGCAACAGAGAGCCGATCAACGGAGCACCTTGAATCCCATTCTTTGCCTTCTCTTCTGCTTCTTCTTTTGTGCCCTCTGTGCTTTTTTGTGGCCATTCGGTCTTCGCTACCGCAACAGCGTCATGGGTTCGATTTGGCGCACGCTGCGCAGGGCGAACAGGCCCGACACCAGCGCCATGCCGACCGTGACGACCGCGGTGCCGGCCAGCACTTCCCATCGCAAATCGACGTCCGCGCCCACTTGGCGCGCCGCGGCCTTCAGCGCGAGGCACGCGGGGTACGACAGCACGATGCCCACGATGCCGACCCAGAACGACTGCATCAGCACCATGAGCGAGATGCGCCAGCGCGGGATGCCGAGCGCGAGCAGGATGGCGAACTCCTTGGCGTTGGCGGCGGTCGCGGAGTACAGCGTTTGCGCGGTGATGACCGAGCCGACCACGAGGCCCAAGAGGGCCGCGTAGCCGATGGCGATGCCGGCCTTCGTGCGGAGCAGCCAGTACAGTCGCGAGCCGGTCGAGAACTCTTCCGCGGTGTACGCGCCCATGTCGCCCGCGTGCCGCTCCTTCAGTTCCGCTACGACCTCCTTCGCCCGCGCCGGCGACTCGCACCGCGCGAGCAGGTACGTGACGTGGTCCGGGGGGAGCAGGAACCCCAGCAGGTGCCGCGCGGTGTGCAGCGAGCAGAACACCCACGGGGCCGCGAGGCTCTTCAGCCCCTTCACGGTGCCCACCAGCTTCACGTCCTTGCCGTTGATCTTGGCCTTGCCTTCACCGCCGTCGAGGCCGAGGCGCTTCAGGTCGGACTCGTCCACGATGATGCTGTTGGGGAGCGTGAGGGCGTCGAGCTGCTCGCGCGAGAGCGGGACCGCGGCCCCGGCCGACCCGTGGTCGATCTGCCCGGCGAGCAGGAAGCACAGTTCCGTTCCGCCGCTGGCGCGGGTGAAGTTGGCGAAGTTCGCGATGTACGGCTCCACGCTCGTGACGCCCGGCGTGCCCTGCACGCGGCTCAGGTAAGACATGGGGATCGGTTTCCCCAAGTCCACGCTCGGCACCGCGGTGGACCCGACCCAGATGTCGGCGGTGGTGTTGTCGATGGGAATGGACGTGATCTTGAACAGGCCCAGCATCAGCCCGCACTGGAGGGCGATGAGGACGGCCGAGAACGTGACCGCGAGTACGCCGGAGGCGTAGCGGGCGCGCTCGTGCCACAGGGTTTGCAGGGCGTAAGACATAGTCCCACGTCGTAAGGTCGAACGTCGTAACGGTTCAAGTCGAACGGCGCGCCGCTACGCTACGCGGCCTTTGCGCTCGCGATCTTCGTCGGCAGGTCGCACAGGGTGCCGTCGATGTACAGGTGGTGCCACAGTTGGGTGGCGAGCACCCCGGTCAGGCCGATGCCGAGGCTGATGCGGTCGAGGCCGCCGCGCTTGGAAAGCTTCTGGCGCGCGCGGGCCACGGCCGCGTGGTCGAAGTACCCGGCGCGGGCGACCGATTCCGGCGACAGCACCTGATCGATCCACGACTCCTTGCCCCCGGCCGCGCCGGTCGCGGCCCAACTGTCCATCGGGGCGCGGAACATCTTCTTGCGCCGCCACGCCACCTCGCGCGGGAGCCACCGCTCCGCCACCTTGCGCTCGATGAACTTGTCGTTCATCACCCCGCGGAGCTTCCACCGCGGGTGGACCTTCGACATGTACGCGATCACGTCCTCGTCGAGGAAGGCGTAGCGCGTCTCGACGGACGAGTGCATGGCGATGCGGTCGCCCTTGCTGGCGAGCAGGTGCCCCGGCAGCATGACGCGCGCGCCGAAGTACATCTGGCGGTTGAACGGGTGCCAGCGGTGCATTTCCGGCGGCAGTTCGAGGTCGTCGGCCGCGAGCCGGCCGAGGACGTGTTCGCGCGCCGCCCCGGTGAAGAACCGGAGCTTGTTCACGCTGATCACGCCGTACATGTCGAGCCAGCCGTTGCGCGTGCCCATCATGTCGCGGCTGGCTTTGTAGGTGCCGTAGTCGAACCGCGGTTGGCCCAAGATGCGCTGCACGACCGCGCGGAAGCGGTACGCGAGCTTCAGCGGCGCTTTGTCCATCCACCCGATGAGCTTGTTGAACTTGAACCACGAGTACCCGGCGAGCCACTCGTCGGCCCCTTCGCCGGTCAGCGCGACCTTGTACCCGTTGTTGTGGACCGCGCGGGCGAGGTCGAGCAGGCCCAGACACGACGTGTCGATGACGGGGAACTCGGCCGCGGCGATCAGCTCCGCGTAGCGCGTGCGCAGCTCGTCGTGCCCGCAATCGACCACGACCGGCGTGCAGCCCAAGTGCTTCGCGGTCGCCAGCGCCTCGTGCTTCTCGTCCAGCCCCTTCGCGGTCACGGAGATGGTGAACGTCGGGATCGGGCGGCCCATCACCTTGTTCGCCATCGCCACGACGAGGCTCGAATCGACGCCGCCGCTCAGGTACGACACGACGGGCACGTCGGCCCACACGCGCCGCTGCACGGCTTGGTACAGCACGGCCTCGAACCCGTCCACGATCTTCTTCTCGTCCGCGCCGTAGTCCTCCTGCCCGCGATCCGGGTAGCTGATCTGCCAGTACGTTTTCTGTGCGGTCGCCTGTTCCGGCGTGGCCTGCCCCAGCTTGAAGTGCAGGTAGCGGCCGGGCGCGAGGCACTTGATGTTCTGGAACACCGTCGTCGGGCCGGGCATGCCCATGAAGGTGAAGATGTGGTTCAGCCCTTGCAGGTCGGCCTTGCGCTCGACCAACCCGGAGGCGAACAGCGCCTTCATCTCGGAGGCGAACAGGAGCCAGTGCGCGCCGTCGTGCTTCACGACGGTGTAGAACAGCGGGCAGATGCCGGCCCGGTCGCGCGCGAGAACGACCTCGTTCGTGCGGCTGTCCCACACACAGATCGCGAACTGCCCCTTCAGGTGTTGAAGGAAGTCCGCGCCGTGGTCCTCCCACGTGTGCGGGATCAGTTCGGTGTCGGTGTGCGTGCGGAACGTGTGGCCCTTCGATTCGAGCGCGGCGCGCTTCTCCTTGTAGTCGAAGAACTCGCCGTTGAAGACCGTCCACACGGACTTGTCTTCGTTGCTGATCGGCTGTTGCCCGTCGGCCAACCCGACGATGGAGAGGCGGGTGTTGGCGATGTGCAGGCCGGGGCGTTCGAGGAACCCGTCTTCGTCGGGGCCGCGGTGGTAGATGGCCCGCGCCATCGCCGGCACCACACCAATCGGCGCGGGCCGCTGGCCACCCAAGTCGAACATCCCCGCGATCCCGCACATGCAATCAGCCTCTGTTGTCTCTGCTTCAGTTAGTCGCGAGTCGCAGGCGAGCGCGGAACGTTCGCGCTCGCCTGCGGCTCGCGGCTAACGTTTCGTCTTCTCGCGCTTGGCGTACTTCCACACCTTGCGCTGCATGAAGAACCGCACGACGCGGGGGAAGAACCGCTTGCCGAACCACACCCACCACGAGGCGAACCCGACCGCCTTCTCCGTCCGGTTCTTCAACAGGCTCCGCACCACCGCGTCGGCCACTTCGTCGGAGGGTTGCGCGCCCTCGAAGTTCAGGTGAATCTTCCCGTCGTTGCGGAGCAGGTGTCGGTTCAGGTCGTCGCTGCGCACCAGTCCCGGCAGGACGAGCAGCACGTCGATTCCGAACCGCTGGAACTCGCCGCGCAGGGCTTCGGTGATTGCGACGAAGGCGTGCTTGCTCGCGCAGTGCTCGGACATCGACGGGATGCCCCAGCGCCCGCAGATGCTCGCGACGTTCACCACCGCCGGGCACCAACCGCCCTCGTAGCTCCGCGTCAGGTGCGGGGCCGCGACGCGCGTCAGCTCCACCGGCGCGAAGAAGTTCACTTCCAGCACCTTGCGAACGATCTCCTCGCTCGACGTACTGAACTCGCCGAAGCTGCACACGCCGGCGCAGTTGATGAGCGCGTCGAGCCGGCCGAACTTCGCGACCGTCTCCGCGACGATGCGCTCGCGATCCGCCGGTACCGTCAGGTCGCCGGGGAAGGCTTCCGCGTGCGCCCCGAGCGCCTTCAACTCGCTCACGAGGGCCGCGAGGTCGCCCGCCGAGCGCGCCGTGAGGGCCAAGACCGCGCCCAATTTGGCGAGCCGCACCGCGGCCCGGCGACCGATGCCGCGCGACGCCCCCGTGACCAGTACGACCCGCCCGCGCACGTCCCGGCGCATACTCACCTTTCATCGACGCGGTACGTTCGGCAGAACGAGTCCATCCGGGCATTTTAGTACAACGATCCGCGAGAGGGCTAGAAGGTAGCGTATTCTGTGTGTAAACTCTTGCGTGATCATCTTTTCGCTGGAGGCGGCTCAAACGTGGAGGTCGGCAGGATGCCTTACCACTGGCCCAAGGATACCGATTTCGCCCTCCTGGAACTCGACGTTCTCGATCGGGATTGCCCCTTCTGCGGGCGTCTGATGCACATCTGTGACCACCGATACCGGCACTT
>VGZJ01000377.1 GCA_016872595.1 Planctomycetota bacterium | reverse complement strand
GTCGTCACACGGTGATGATGAAGAACGTCGCCGGACTCCACAACCGGATGTACGGGTAACGACCACACAGGATCGTCTGGCCGAAGTGCGACTGAACCAACACCTATTGCGCAACGAGTCTATTATTTCCGCGCTGCGGGCTGTAGAATGTCTCGGACTCGTGTGAGGGTGCCCCGTGGCGAAGAAAGACCCGCTCCAGCCGAAGCGCTGCGCCGAACTGCTCGCGGCGCTCGCCGCCCCGGAGCGCCTGAACATCGTGCGCCTGCTCTCCGACGGCGCGCGGAGCGTGACCGAGATCGTCGCGGCGCTGGCGATCAAGCCGCTGAACGTGTCGCACCACCTGAGCGTGCTCAAGAACGCCGGGTTGATTAAGGGAGAGAAGAAGGGGCGGTTCGTGTGGTACGCGCTGTGCCCCGGCGTGCTCGAGGACGCGGTAGGCGCTGGTGTGCCGCGCGAGGCCCTGAACCTCGGCTGCTGCAAGCTCGAACTGCCGTGTCACGCCAGCTAGCCTCTTCTCGGGGTCGGTGTAGCGTAGCGGGCTAGTGTTAGCCAGACGCGCCAGCGCGAGCGAGCGCGTTGGCCCGCGCCGGCATGTCGGGCTAACGACCGCGACATGGACCCCCGACGATGCTCGAAGTGGAACGGTGGGCCGCGAAGACTCGGCACCACCCGACGAGGCCCCTCATAGGGTCATTTTGTATACATCGAGAAGTGGCGCACTTACGTACCCGTTCCCGCGGCCCCCCAGACGAGTTGGCGCTCTGGCGCTCTGGGGTGGCAAACACTGGAAAAACAAGCATTTTCCCCAGAGCGCCACTCCAAAACAGGTGGCGCTCTGGGGTGGCGAAGTGGCGCTCTGGGTCGGGAATTGACGATCTCTTTTTTGGCGCTCTGACCCCCAACGCTATCGGGACCGGCCCTCGCTGGCACGTCCTGCAGTCTGGTTTCGGGGTCGGTGTCGCGGGCGAGAGTTGGCCCTTGCTGGCGCGTCGGGCCAACTCTCGCCCGCGCTGACACGTCGTGCTAACGACCCGCTAAACCGACCGCGAATCAAGACTCGCCCGTTACTTCACTAACTCCGCGACCGACCAGACTTCCACGGTGTTGCGCGCGCCGAGGATCACCACGTCGTCTGCCGGGCCGAACGCGACCGCCCTCACCGGGGCCGGGCGCTTGACGCGGTGCAGCGCCTTGTTGGTCGCCACGTCCCAGATCACGAGCCAGCCCGTCCCGTCGGCGACCGCGAGGCGCGCTCCGCTCGGCGCGAACGCCAGCGCCGTGATGGGGGTCGCGAGGACCGACGACACCGTCGGCTTGCCGCCCTTCGCGCTCCACACGCCGACGTTGCCCTGCTCGTCGCCGGTCGCGAAGTCGCCGGTGCCGGCCCGCGCCCACGCCTTTACGGTCGCCTTGTGATCGCGGCTCTGCGGCTCCGGGCGCATCGTGTCGGTCCAGATCGCAATCGCCCCGTCGTTGAGTCCGGCGAACAGGCGGTTGCCCGCGCCCCACGCGAGGAACGTCGGCCCGGCCGCCCCGTTGGGCTTTCCGGGGTCCGGCGCGCTCGCGCCGGGCGTGACCTCGTCGCCCTTGCCGGGGAACGTGAACGCCGTCTTGTCTTTGTCCTTCTTCGGCGGGTTGGCGATGAAGGTTGTGGCGAGGAACCGGTGCTGGATCGTGTTGCCGCGCACCGCGGCGAACCGGACGCGCTCGCTCGCGAGGTCCGGGGCAACCGCGACCGGGCCGCCGGGGATCTTCGCGGGCGACATCACCACGCCGCCGCGCGGGGCCGCGACCACCCCGTAGGTCGTGGTCGCGAACAGGAACCGGCTGGAGCTGTCGAACTGGATCCGTGTGACCGGGCCGTCGGCCTTCGGGCCGGGCTGCATGGCGTCAAACGTCGGCTGGTCGAGCGGCCAGACGCGCGTGGTGCCGTCGAGGTAGCCGATGGCGAGGGCGTTATTATCGGCGGCGAGGCCGAGCGCGGTCACCTCGGCCGGGCCGTCTTCGAGCACACTCACGCCTTTCGCGCGCGCCCGGTCCACGTGCGACGGCGGGCGCGCGGGATCGGGCGGGGTCGGCCCCGGTGTAGGGTGGTCCGGCGGCACCGGCGTTTGCGCCTGTGGCTGCTCGACGCTCGCTCGCGCCGCGTCCGTGCCGGTCTTGATGCCGAGCAAATATGCGGTCGCTCCGAACAGGAACACGCCGGTTCCGACCGCGCCGGCGCAGGCCATTGTGACGAGTTGACCGGGCACGGCGCGGCGCGAGAACAACACCACGGCTACGTTCGCGAGCAAGCCCAGACCTGCGAAGACCGCGCCGACGTGTAGCGCGAGGTCGCGGTTCAGTTCGGTGATGCGCGTGAGCGCGAGCGGGCCGACGGCGAGGCCCAGCCCGAAGATGAGCGCGGCCCACAGCATCCACCACTTGCGTCGGTACTCGGCGGCAGCGGGCGCGGGGCGCTCGCCGGCGAGGAACGCCCGCGCGTCGCGCGCCAGCGGGCGCGCGGCACGCCCCGCGAACCGCACCGTGACCGCGCGCGCGTCCGGCAGGACAATCAGTACTTCGCCGGGCGCGGGCACTTCCGCCGGGCAGCCCACGGGAACGTACAGGAACGGCTGCATCGGCTCGTGTTCGAGGAACAGGCCGTGCGGCACGAACACCGCGGAACACGCCCCGACGATCTGCCGCGCGGAGTCGGCCAACACCAACACGGGCATGCGGAACGGAGGCTCCGGTTCCGGCGGCGCGCCCTCTGGTGCCGGGTCGTCGTCGAGCGAGAGCGGCGCATCATCGAGTGGCAGCGGTTCCGGCTTCGGCGCGGGCGCGGTGGGCTTCTGCGCCTCAGCAGTCTTGGTCACCGGCGCGGCCGGCTTCGCCGGCTTCGGCGGTTCGGCCGGCAGGTATGGTAGCGGGTCTTCCTCGCCAATGAGCGCCGCGGGCTTCGGCGCGAGCGCGACCCCGCCGGGCTTCGAGATGGCGACCGTGGGCAGGTACGCCGACGCCTCCAGCGCCGCAGCGAGATCGATCGGGGCCATGCACTTGGGGCACTTGGCGGAGCGCGCTCGGGCCGCGCCGTCCGGCAGTTTGAGCCGCTTTCCGCACGCCTTGCACACGAGCCGAACGGCCATACGCCTGCCCCTCCCGCACCCGCACGCCCGGTTTCACCCGATTCTAATCCCGATTACGGACAACCGCTGTTGTAATCCGCGCCGCCCCGCGTCACGGTGATGCGGTAGAATAGTGTTGCTCGCCGGCCGACTGAACTTGCCCGGAACCGCGAATGTCCACGCGCCGCCTGACCTGCCCCTGTGGGAACGTCTGGGACCATCCGCTCGCGGAGCCGGTGCCGGACGACGTGCGCGCGATCTGCCCGTCGTGTACGATGGCGAACACTCGCATCCCGGACGACGCACCCAAACCGTCCGCGGCCGACACCTTGTTGAGCGAGCCGGGGGCCGCCCCTGTTACCGAGCAACTGCGCCGGGCGAAGGAGGCCCGCAGCGTCGGCCCCGGGTGCGTCATCGCCGGCTATGAGATCATTGAGGAGATCAACCGCGGTGGCATGGGCGTAATCTACAAGGCCCGGCAACCCGGCGTGAACCGCCTCGTCGCCCTCAAGATCATCACCCCCAGCAAGCTCGATCAGCCCGGCACGCGCGGCCGGTTCAAGCGAGAGGTCCGCGTGTCCGGGCGCATGAACGACCCGTGCATCGTCACCATCTACCAGACTGAACTCGACGGCACGGTCCCGTTCGTGGCGATGGAATACGTGCCCGGCATCGACCTGTTGCGCCTCGTGAAGCAGACCGGTCCGCTCCCGGTCGCGGACGTGGTGTACTACGCCCGCCAAGTCGCTGAGGGGCTTCAGCACGCCCACGAGGTCAAGATCGTTCACCGCGACATCAAGCCGTCGAACCTGATGATCAGCCCGTCGCCGCTTGCCCCGCAGGAAGGGCGCACGGGTAAGCTACCGCGGGTGAAAATCCTCGATATGGGCCTCGCGCGGCTGCTCAACGCCGAACCGGACCCGGAAACCGACGACCTCACGCACCCCGGCGTGTTCGTGGGTACCCCAGATTACGTCGCGCCCGAACAGGCCGAAAACCCGCGCCTCGCGGACACGCGCTCCGACCTGTACTCGCTCGGCGGCGCGATGTACTTTTGCCTCACGGGGGAGGTGCCGTTCCCCGGCAAGACGCTGGCCGCGAAGCTCAAGAAGCAGCTCACCCAAGCGCCGCCGTCGGCGGCGGCGAAACGCTCCGACGTGCCGGTCGGCGTCGATTCCATCATCCGCAAGCTAATGGCCCTCGATCCGAAGGACCGCTTTCAGGTGCCGAGCGAGGTCGTAGCGGCCCTCGACGAAATCCTGAAGACCGCGCCGAAACCGGGCACCAAGAGCGCCGCCGCGGTGTCGTCGGTGTTCGCGAAGGCCCACGACGGCGGCGTTCACGCACTGGTCGCGGCCCCGGACGGGGCGTTCGTCCTCTCCGGCGGCGGTGACGGCGTTCTGAAACTTTGGCACCCGGCGACCCTGAAGGAATTACGCGCGATCACCGGCGACGTTGGCGCGGTCGAATCGCTCGCCATCGCTCCTAGCGGGAAGTGGGTCGCGAGTTGTGCGATTCGCCTGAGCGCCTCGGACATGGGCGTTCAGATGTGGGACTTGGGCACAGGGAACCAAGGGAAGGCGCTGCGCGGCCCCACGGATAACGTGTCGGCCGTTGCGGTGTCGCCGGACGGGAAGGGGATCGCCGCCGCGAGCGCCGACAAGCTGGTATGGGCGTGGCAGCGCGAGCCGGGCATGCCGCTCACGCCGTCGTGCGTGAGAGGCCACACGGCCGCGGTTTCCGGCGTCGTCTTCGTGACGGCCGATTCGCTCCTCTCCGCGAGCCACGACGGAACCGTGCGCCAGTGGGACTTGAAGACGGGCAAGCCGAAGGGGTCGCTCCCGGCCGGGGTGGGGGCAATCGTGTCGATGGCATATGCCGGGAAAAGGGTCGCGGTCGCCGGCCAAACCGGGTTGGCGTTGCGACAACCGACCTCGGCAACGTTTCAGAAGCTCACGGGGCACGAAGGGCCGGTGCTGTGCTGCGCGCTCAGCGCCGACGGGAAACTGCTCGCCAGCGGAGGCGCGGACAATACCGTTCGCATCTACCGAGCTGAAGACGGGCTGGGGTTGGCGAGCTACCCCGGACACGACCGGCCAGTTCGCGCAATCTGCTTCTCCCTAAGCGGCGACGTAGTGTACTCTGGGAGCGAAGACGGGACTCTCCGCCGCTGGCCTGTCCCGAAGAACAAGTAAGGCAACGACTTCGGTCAGGAACTGTCCGCTCGATCGCCCACTGTTTTCTTATCCGATCTTTCCCAGATGAACGCCTCTGGAAACGCAAATCGGCCGTGCGGCCACAAAGTACCCCCGCGAAGGGTGGTCCGCAACGATTTTCGCACCCGGATGAGGTCCCGACCACGGTCGAACG
>VGZJ01000376.1 GCA_016872595.1 Planctomycetota bacterium | reverse complement strand
CGTAGGTGGGGATCATGCCGACGAGGTCGAGGTACACGCGCCGCAGGAACACGGTGTCCGATGATTGACCCGGTGCAGTGATCTTCTCCTTCGCCCAGCCCGCCTTGATCTCGCGGTCGATGGTGTCGCGCAACCGCTCGTCGGCCGCCCCGGCCGGGCGGAGGAACGCGGCGACGAGGAGAGCGGAAAGGAGGACTCGAAACGCTATCATGTCCTTTTCCTGTAACGGTTTACGTTCCGGTTTCGCTCCGGGTATTCGGCGACACTCCCGACACGCGGATCGCTCGACCCGGTCCGCGCCCACAACACCGGTAATACGAGTTAGCCGTACTGGTCGGAATCCCGTGCGAAAAAAACGATTTTCCCGGCCCGGCGGCGCTTTCACCCGAGGATTTCCTTGACGACCTCGCCGTGGACGTCGGTCAGGCGGTAGTCGCGGCCGCCGTGGCGGAAGGTCAACTTGGTGTGGTCGAGGCCCATCAGGTGCAATATGGTGGCGTGCAGGTCGTGGACGTGGACCTTCTTCTCCACCGCGTGCCAGCCGAACTCATCCGTGGCCCCGTGCGCCATCCCGCCCTTGATGCCCCCGCCGGCCAGCCACATCGAGAACCCGAACGGGTGGTGCTCGCGACCGTTGCCGCCCTCCGCGGTCGGGGTCCGGCCGAACTCGCCGCCCCAAAGGACGAGTGTGTCGTCGAGGAGGCCGCGCGTCTTCAGGTCCGTCAGCAGGGCCGCAATGGGTTGGTCCACGGCTTGGCAGCGCTTCGGCAGGTTCTCGCGGATGCCGCCGTGGTGATCCCAGGCGTTGTTGGCCGGCGCGTCGAAGAGTTGCACGAAGCGAACCCCGCGCTCGAGCAACCGCCGCCCCATCAGGCACTGGCGACCGAACAGGTCGGTCGCAGGAGTGCCGATGCCGTACATCGCCTGCACCTTGGCGCTCTCGCGCGAGATGTCGAACGCCTCCGGCGCCTCCCTCTGCATGCGGAACGCCAACTCGAACGACGCGATGCGGGCGTCCAGTTGGGAATCCGACGGGCGGCCGCGTTTGTGCAACTCGTTGAACTGCTTCAAAGCGTCGAGCTTGTCCCGCTGTTCCGCCTCGCCGGTTCCGGTGTGCAGGTTGGCGATCGGGTTCTTCATGTCTCGAACGAGAGTTCCCTGATAGACGCTCGGCAGGAAGCTCGACGCCCACAGCTGCGCCCCTTGGAACACCTCTGCCGGGCTGACGACGACGAACCCCGGCAGGTTCTGGTTCTCCGTGCCCAGCCCGTACACCAGCCACGACCCCATGCTGGGTCGCGAGAACGCTTGCTCGCCGGTGCACATCTGGAGGGCCGCGCCGGTGTGGTTGATGTTGTCCGCGACCATCGAGCGGATGACACAGATGTCGTCGACACACGCTGCGACCCGCGGTAGCAGTTCGCTCACCTCGACGCCGGATCGGCCGTGCTTACCAAACTTCCACGGCGAGGCCAGCAGGTTGCCCGTCTTGGTGCGTTCGAGCTTCGGCTTCTCGAACGGGAGCGGCTTGCCGTTGTCGCGCTCCAGTCGCGGTTTCGGGTCGAACAGGTCGACGTGACTCGGCCCACCGGGCATGTAGAGGAAGATGACCCGCTTGGCCTTTGCCGCGTGGTGTGGCTTGCGCACCGCTAACGGGTTCACGGCCCGATCCGCGCCCGGGGCTTTCTCCTCCTCGGCAGCAAGTAGATAGTCGAGCGCGAGCAAGCCGAAACCGGTGCCGGCGGTCGCCAGCAGACTTCGACGCGAGGGCAGGAATGCCGATGACATTAAGCCACTCTCAATCGAGGTAGATGAACTCGTTGCTCAACAGCAGCACGTGCGCGAGGTCGCGCCACGCGAGGTCTGTCGCCCCCTTGCGAGGGGCGGACAGGAGCGCGCGGGCCACCTTGACTTCGACTTCGGAAGCGGCGCGTGCGAACGTCAGCCGGAACAGTCGCCGAATGCGGGCGACCTCATCTTTCGGTTCGTCGCGGGTTGCCCGGTCCGCGAGGTGCTTCGCCTGCGCGAGGGCGAAGTCGTGGTTGAGCAGGAACAGGGCTTGCGGGGCGACCGTGCTGACGTCGCGCCTCTCGACGGCGGCGTCCGGGTTGGCGGCGTCGAAGATGGTGGCGAAGTTGCTCCGGTCCCACCGCGCCGTTTGGACATACAGCGAGCGGTTGAGGGCGCTGAGGTCGTGCGTCGCCGGGCCGAGCGGCTTCAGGTCGAGCCGGCCCGCGACGGCGAGCATGGCGTCGCGGATCGCCTCGGCTTCCAGCCGGCGCGGGGTGAACCGGCCGAGCCAGCGGTTGTCCGGGTCACGGGTCAGCGCCTCCGGGGCTGCCGCGCTCGACCGCTGGTACGCCTCGGACAGCACGATCCGCCGGTGTAGTTTCTTGAGCGACCAGCCGTCGGCGACAAAAGTCGCGGCCAGCCAGTCGAGCAGTTCCGGGTGTGACGGCGGTTCGGAGAGCAACCCGAAGTTGTTCGGCGTGCGGACCAGGCCCGTGCCGAAGTGCCACTGCCAGACGCGGTTGACGATCACCCGGGCCGTGAGCGGGTTGTCCTTCGACGCCACCCAGTCCGCCAGTTCCTTGCGCCCGCTGCCGGTCGCGATCTTCGGCTGCTTGTCGCCGGCGAAGAAGGTCGGCAGCCCACGCGGCACGACCGGGCCGAGGCAGGTGTAACTGCCGCGGACGTGAACGGGCACGTCCTGGATCTTCGGGAAAAGCCCGCCGGGCACGCCGCCCTCGCTGACGGCCAGCGCCTGCGGCGGTTCGGGGACCAACTCCTTCTGAACGCGGTCGCGGGCCTCGATCAGTTGGACCCGTGCCGGGTCGGTGGGGGGAGGCTTCGGACTCTTCTTGTCCATCTCGGTCAGGCGCGTATTCAGCTCCGCGATCTGCTTCAGTTGCTGGCTCCGCTTGTCGAGTACCTCTTGCGAAACCAGCGGCCGCCGCTGCAACGTGATCTCGCCGCCTTTCGTGCCGAGTTCCTTGAGCATCCGGGTGCTGTAAAAGATGCCCGCCAGCGCGTAGTAGTCGCGGGTGCTCACCGGGTCGAACTTGTGGTCGTGGCAGCGGGCGCAGCCGAGCGTCAGCCCGAGGAACGCCTTGCCGACCGTGTCGATCTGGTCGTCGACCATGTCGCTGACCATCTTCTCCTTGTCCGCGTCGCCGCGGTCCCACGCGCCGTTGACGAGAAAGGTCGTGGCGACCAGACCGTCCGCGTACGGCTGTTTGCCGTCCGGGGGCGGGAGCAGGTCGCCGGCGATCTGGTGCACGATGAACTGATCGAAGGGCAGGTCGCGGTTGAGGCTCTGCACGACCCAGTCGCGGTACCGCCAGGCTTCGAGCGGCTCGCACACCGGGTTACGGGCCTTCGGGTTGCCGTCGTGGTAGTCGGCGTAGCGGACCACGTCGAGCCAGTGCCGCGCCCACCGCTGGCCGTGGGCGGGAGACGCGAGCAGTTGGTCCACGACCTTCGCGAACGCCTCCGGCGATTCATCCTTCAGGAAGGCATCAACCTGCTCGGGTGTGGGGGGTAACCCGATCAGGTCGAACGTGGCCCGCCGCAACAACGCGCGCTTGTCCGCCGGGGCGGCCGGCTTCAGGCCGAGCGTATCGAGCTTCGACCGGATGAACGCATCGATCGCGTTCGTGGGCTGGGGCGCGACCTTGGGTGCCTCGGGCCGCTTCACCGGCTGGAACGCCCACCAGTTTCGGTGCTTCTCAGTGACGGCGAAGCTCGCACCGGACTTCGGCGTGATCCCGGAATCGGGCCAGACCGCCCCCGCTTCGATCCAGCGAGAGAGAAGAGCGATCTCCTTGTCCGCCAACTTTCCGTTCGGCGGCATCTTCAGCTCGCCGGCGTAACCGATCGCCTTCACGAGCAGGCTCTCGGCGGGCTTGTCAGGCGAGACAGCGGGCCCACTGTCGCCCCCCTTGAGCAGCGCCGCCCGTGAGTCGAGCCGTAGCCCGCCCTTCGCCTTCTCGGCACTGTGGCAGGACTGGCACTTCTCCACCAGCAACGGACGGACGTGCTTCTCGAAGTGGTCGTCCGCGGCGCGGCCCGGCGCGCTCAACCAACACAGGAGAACGAGCGCCGCGCCCGACCAACCGAGGTTCGCCCTTCTCATGCGAGCAACTCCGTGCCGCCCCGGGGTTCGGTGCCGGGGTGCGACTATTTGGCCTTCAGGATCCCAGCATACGGGTACTTCGAGACGGTTTCCCATGCGATCTTCTGCAAGATCGCGTGCTGCGCGTCGGTGATGCCCTCCATGGAGTGCTCGGCCCCGCCCTTGGACTTGTAGGTGATGCCCTTGAACGGCGGCTTCAGCCCCTCCGGCGAGACGCCGTAGATGACGGCGAAGTCGCAGTAAGCGGCCAGCGCCCGCAGGTGCCGGTGGACGTTCATGTTGAACGCCTCCTCCTTCATCCACAGCTCCGCCGGGTCCGTGATGCCGGGGAACTTGCCCGCGGCGACCACGTCGACCAGCGCCAGCCCGGCATGGGCGTGCGGCACGATCAGGACGACTCGCTTGCCGTGCTTCTTGTTGACCAGATCGACGTGGGCTTCCAGATCCTTCGTGTCCTTCTCGAGCGTCTTCTTGGTTTGCGCGAAGTCCGGGACGATCGTGTCTCCCTTCTTAACCGTGGCGGGTTTCAGGAACGCGCGCCAGCAGAGTCGGAAGTTCGGGTTCTTCTCGAGGCCCAGTTCCGCAACCCCCGCGAGGGCCGAGTCGAGGCCGACGTGCTTATTCCAGGTTTCATCGTTCGGGGCCCAAGTCCACGTCGCGACCGTGAGCGCGTCGATGCCACCGCCGGCGATCTGCTTCTGTGCTCGCTCCGGAATCCCTTCCTTGCCGCCTTTCACGAAGCCGTGCCACGTTCCGAAGTAGGGCGCATCCGCCGTCTTGTGCCCGGCGATGTTCGCCGCCTTCACGATCTCGTCCATCTCCGCGCCGTTGGACATCAGGGCGTTCGCGACCCGCAACCCCGTCGGCAGCTGTCGGACTGGTGCCTTCGGCGCCTCGGCGGGCTTGTTGGTCAAGAATTTCGTTACGCCGATTCGAATCTGCTGCTTGTTGTAGACGAGGAGGTGGGTCCAACGGGTGCCGTCCACAACAACGAGAACCGCGACTGCGCTTCGGCCCGCGTCATCAGCGTAGTGCTTCACGTCGGCGACGCCGGGCCGTTCGCCCTTCGGTAACTTCTCGATGTAGGCGTTGTAATCGGTGACCACCGCCTCCGCGGGCAGATCCGTGGTCGACTTCCACCCCTTCAACGCGTCGGGCACGGCGGCCGAGTCGTCGCCGGATTTCGGGATCGGTTTTTCGCCATCCTTGGGAGGTTTGGGGGCTTCGAACTTCGCGATGCCGGCGTACGGGTACTTCGAGACCATGTCCCACGCGAGTTTCTGGAGGATCGCCCGCTGCTCGTCAGTCAGGCCGTCGCCGTCCTTGCCCGGGAACTTGAGCCCTTCCGGCGACATCCGGTACAGG
>VGZJ01000375.1 GCA_016872595.1 Planctomycetota bacterium | reverse complement strand
CTGAAGTGCGACCCGGACCTCCTCCGGAGTCTGTGGGACGGGTCCGACCTACCCTTCCCATATGCGAGGAGGAGATAGACAGGATTCCCTACCTGCGGATCAGTAGGCTACCCGGCAACGGTCGGGACGGTGTGGACGTACAAGACGGACGCAGGCGAGGAAACAGTTCGGATCGTCAAGGTCGAAGAGAAGGACGGGGCGACGCTGATCACGACCGAACACATTCGGGCGGGCGACCTGCCCCCCTATCACACGACGGTATCGATTCGCCCAACGGGTGTGTTCTTGGTGGCCGAGGACGGGCGCACGTACCGAGCGCCGTGGTGCGTGTTCAAGTTGCCGCACAAGGACGGCGACACGTGGAAGACGGACGGTCACGGCGGAGACATGAAGGCCGGTCCAACGGAGAAGCTCAAGTTGCCGTTCGGTGAGGTCGTGGCGGGGCGGATCGAGTGGAGCGTCGGCAATCGGCCCGTCACCTACTGGTTCGCCCACGGTATCGGGTTGGTGAAGATGCAAGGGGCTGCCAACAAGGAACTCAAGTCGATTACCTACGGCAAGTGACGCGGTTGGGGCGCGCGGTTGTCACCCGCGGAGCGGCGGCGGGTGGTAGCCGAAGGCGGCGCGAGTGCAACCCCCGGAACCCGGGAAACGACCGCGGCCCGGCGCGAGTGCGCCGGGCCGCGTCGGTTCGTTCGTGTCGTGACGTTACTTCGACTTCTTGCTGCCGGTTTCCTTGAGTTCCATCACCATTTCCATCTTCTGGCCGGCGATGTCCGCGGTCATCGTCATCTTCACCATGCCGGCCGGCACCTCCTTCGCCATCCACGCCTTCACCTGCGCGTCGACCTCTTGGTTCATCACCTTGGCCTTCACCTTGTACTCGGTCCACGTCGCGTCGTACTCCTTGCCGTTCACCTTGATCTTCTCCTTGCCCTCCTTGCCCTTCTCGATCTTGGCATCGGCCCCGCCCGGCAGGTTCGCGCCCTTGGTCGGGTCAAACGGCATGGTCAGGTCGATCTTCTGCTCATGGGCCGGGATGTCCATCTTGTTGCCGCCGAACTCGATGGTGCCCGTCACCTTGATGGTGGCTTCCTTGTCGGTCTTCTCGGTCACGGTCTGGGTGATGCTGCCGTTGATCGCGATGGTGGCGACCTTGGTGGTCATCGTGTAGGTGGCGTAGTCGCCGACCTTGGCGTTCTTGTACGGGTTCTCCTCGTCGGCCGCGCGAGCGGCGACGGGGGCGACGGCCAGCGCGATCACGGCCACGAACGAGCGGAACATTGGGAACCCTCGGTTGGCGGGCGCGGGCCACCGGCCGACCGGCACGGTGTCGCCACACAACCCGTAAGGGCATAGCCTACGGCCCGCGGGCCGGCGCGGGTAGGGAACGCCCGCCCCGCGTTGCGCTTGCTCGCCCCGCGCGGCGCGCGTACACTCTACGTACCCGCCCCCGCGCGCGCGCCCGCGCCACTTCCGAGGCCCGCCATGCTGCCCCTCGCGCTCGCCCTCGCCGCGCTCACTTCGCCCGCGCGCACCGACGTGGTGCCCTCGTTCGACACCGAAATCGTCCCGCTGCTCACCAAGGCCGGGTGCAACGCCGGCGCGTGCCACGGCAAGGGCGCGGGCCAGAACGGGTTCCGGCTCTCGCTCCGCGGGTTCGCCCCGGACCAAGATTTCAAGTGGATCACGCGCGAGTTCGGCGCGCGCCGCCTCGACCGCACCAAGCCCGAAGAGAGCCTGCTGCTCCGCAAAGCCACCGGCCGGACCCCGCACGAGGGCGGGCGGCTGTTCGGCCCCGCGAGCCGCGAGTACGAACTACTGCTGAACTGGCTCCGGGCCGGCTACCCCGGCCCGGACAAGGCCGCGCCGAAGGTGAGCAAGCTCGAACTGACGCCGGCCGCGAAGGTGCTCAAGCCGGGCGAAGAGGTGCAACTGGTCGCCACCGCCACGTTCGCCGACGGCACCACGCGCGACGTGACGTGGCTCACCAAGTTCGACTCCAACGACGCCGCGCACCTCGAGGTGTCGCCGGGCGGCAAGGCCAAGGCGCTGCGCCACGGCGCGACCGCCGTGCGCGCGATGTACCTGACCGAAGTGGCCGTCACGGTGGTGAGCATCCCGGCCGCGCGCGCCGTCGACGAGACCCGCTACGCGCGGACGAACAACTTCGTCGACGGGCACGTTCTCGCGAAGCTCAAGGAACTGCGCGTCGAGCCGAGCGACCTGTGTACGGACGCCGAGTTCATCCGCCGGCTGTTCCTCGACGCCTGTGGGGTGCTGCCGACCGCGGCGGAGGTGGCGGCGTTCGTCGCCGACCGCGACCCGCAGAAGCGCGCGAAGCTGATCGACGCGGCCCTCGCACGCCCGGAGTTCGACGACTACTGGGCGCTCCAACTCGGCGACCTGTTGCAGAACCGCAAGGAGCGCGACCACGACGTGCGCGGGGTGAAGGGGGTGCGCCAGTTCCACGACTGGCTGCGCAAGCAGGTGGCGGCGAACCGGCCGTGGGACGAACTCGCGCGCGACGTGCTGACCGCGACCGGATCGACCACCGAAAGCCCCGCGGTGGGCTACTACGTCGTGACCGTGGGCGAGCACCGGCACGGGGAGAACTCGGAGGCCCCGGAGTCCGTCGCGCAGGCGTTCCTCGGCACGCGCATCGGCTGCGCGAAGTGCCACAACCACCCGCTCGAACGGTACACCCAAGACGACTTCTACCACTTCGCCGCGTACTTCAGCCGCGTGAAGCTGGACCGCAAGGAGGCGAAGGCCGGGCCGACCGTGCTGCGGGTCAGCCACCCGGACGCGAACCAGAACAAGAACCCGGTGGGCGTGAGCCAGCCGCGCACCGGCGCGTTCATGAAGGCCCAACCGCTGGACCGGAGCAAGCGCGACGTGGCCCCCGGCGACGACCCGCGCACCGAACTGGCGAAGTGGATCACCGACCCGAACAACGAGTTCTTCACCGGGGCGATGGTGAACCGCGTTTGGAAGCACTACCTCGGCGTCGGGCTGGTGGAACCGGTCGACGACCTGCGCGCGACGAACCCGCCCACGAACCCGGCGCTGTGGAAGGCGCTCAACGCGGAGTTCGTCGGCAGGAAGTTCGACTTGCGCGCGCTGATGCGCGCGGTCCTCAACTCGCGCACCTACCAGCTTTCGAGCGCGACCCGCGCCGGCAACGAAACTGATTTGCGGTTCTACTCGCACTACTACGCGCGGCGGCTCCCGGCCGAGGTGCTGCTCGACGCGATCTGTAGCGCGACCGACGTGCCGGAGCGGTTCGACGGGTACCCGCTGGGCGTGCGCGCGGTGCAGGTGCCGGACCCCGGTTCGGCGTCGACCTTCCTGCGCCTGTTCGGGCGCAGCGAGCGGGTGACCGCGTGCGCGTGCGAGCGCAGCGGCGAGGTCAGCCTGCCGCACGCCTTGCACCTGTTCGGCGGCGACACGCTCAACGGCAAGATCACCGGCAGCCGGTGGCTCGCGCAGCGGCTCAAAGACGAGGCGGACGACGCGAAGGTGACCGACGAGATGTTCCTGCGGGCGCTGGCACGGCTCCCGACCGGGCCGGAGCGCGCGACGATTACGAAACACCTCGCCACCGAGGGCCGCACCCGCGCCGAGTTGTTCGGCGACCTGTTCTGGGCTGTGCTGAACAGCAAAGAGTTCGTGTTCAACCGCTAGCGCCGGGCGCGCCCGGCGAGAGCAATCGGGTTGGAGGTCGCGGTCGAGCGAGGCTTTGCGAGCGAGGCCCGACGCCCGGCAAGCCTGTGTGTATCCCGCGTGCGTACCTTCCGCCCTTTCAGGGCGGAAAACCAACCCGCGCGTCGTGCCCCCTCCAGTGCGGCGTCGCGCCGAGGGCGCGGAGTAGACCGCCACGCGACCGATGCGCACAAAAATGCACTACTCGCCTTGATTGGATGTGTCTTTCCGTATACTATAAACATGAGTTCCGATTCGGAGGCGGAGCGCCGGTTGCGCCACGCGGCGCGGGGGGGGCACTCTGATATGCGCCAGTTGTACTCCAACTTCTCGTTTTGCAACTTCAGCGGCGCGCTCACGGGCCTCATTCTGATAAGCGCTTGTTGTACTAGGATTTTCCGTTTTGCAACTTCGGGCCGCCCTAACCGGGGCGCGCCGGTCGTGCAACCCCCGGCACCGGCCCCCGGCGCAGCCGCTCCGGGTTCGCCGCGGGTGCGTTGTGCAACCGAGTTTGATTTCGCCCCGGTTGGAGCGCGCCGGCGGTCACGAAGGCGAACACGGCTGTTGTGCAACCGTTTTCATTCGGCCACTTCGGTGGCGCGCCCGCCCCCTCGACGAGGGCCGCGCGCTACTCGCCGCCGGCGATGACGACCGAGTAACCGCGGTTCTCGATCACCGAGCAGTCGCCGAACGTGTCGAAGATGAGCGGCATGACCGCGGTCGGCATCTTGGTGACGATGTAGTACCGGCCGCCGGGACGGAGCAGGTCGCGCGCGCCCTCGACGAACAGGCGCGTGATTTCGGCCTTCGCGTAGTACGGCGGGTTCGCCAAGATCACGTCGAAGGCGTTCGCGCCCAAGCCCTCCAACCGCGTGGCCGTCACGAACCGCGCGTTCGTGATGCCGTTGGCCGCGGCGTTCAATTCGGCGAGGGCCATCGCGCGCAGGCTGCTGTCGATGAACGTGACCTTCCCGTTCGGCCCGCTGCGCTGCCCGGCGAGGCACCCGACCGCGCCGTTCCCGCACCCCAAGTCGAGCACGCCGTCGCGCGCGCGGACGTCGGCCACTTCCAGCATCGCGCGCGAGCCGCTGTCGAACCGGCCGTAGCTGAACGTGCCGGGGCGCGACACGAACGTCATCGGTGCGCCCTCGCCGATGCTCGCGTGGTACGTCACCTCGTGCCGCCGGCGCTTTCGCCCCTCATCGGTCTTCGTACTGAAGAAGGCCATGCCGTGTTCGCTCGCGGGCGTCTCGCCGCATTTGCCGAACACCTTCTTGTGGAGCTTGGCGAACTGGCTGTCCTTCTCGTACTCGGAGAGCGTGAGGAACACGCCGCCGGGGGCGAGGATGTGGTAGCCCTGATCGACGACGTCGATCTTCACTTCGCGGTCCGACTGCGCGCTCGCGGGGAAGATGACCGTGTTGAAGCCCGGTGGCACGTCCCAAATGTCGGGCACGGCGACGACGGTGGCCGCGGCCCCGACCTCGGTGAGGCACTCGCGGACGCGCGCGGTCTGGTGCAGGTCGAACTGCGCGCAGGTGACATCGGCTTCGGGGAGCGCGAGGGCCTTGACGAGGTTGGCGACCGACCACGGCGGGCCGAGGGCGATCAGGACCGGCGGGCGCACGCGGTGCGCGACCGCGGCGAACAGTTCGGTGACGTGCTTCATCTACCTAGTAGACTCGTTGCGCAATAGGTGTTGGTTCAGTCGCACTTCGGCCAGACGATCCTGTGTGGTCGTTACCCGTACATCCGGTTGTGGAGTCCGGCGACGTTCTTCATCATCACCGTGTGACGACGGGGCG
>VGZJ01000374.1 GCA_016872595.1 Planctomycetota bacterium | reverse complement strand
CGGCGCGCGGCGCGGACCGCCAGCACCCCGGCGACGAGCGCGCCCGCGACGGCGAGCGTGTCGGTGCGGGTCGCGCGTGTGCCGAGGGCGACCAGCGCCTGCCGCCGCTGCTCCGGCGTGTACTCGCTCAGGTACTTGTTGAACTTCGACTCCACCCAACTGTTGGCCTGCTTCCACCACGGCTTATTTGCGTCGGCGTCCGATACTTGGGCCGCGCCGGGCGTCGGGTCGAGGCTGCGCCACTGGAACACGATGTCGCGCGGGTCGCGCACCGGCCACCGCTGATCGGGTATCGCGACGAGTGCCGTTACCCACGCGTGCGCGAACTCGTGGCGCACCGCGTACCGCCCGTCGCCGAGGTGCTCGCACCCCTTCATGCCGCGCACGTACATCGCCGGGATGCCCTGCGAACGCAGCATCAGTACCAGCGCGCTGGCGAACCGCTCGCAGTGCCCGGCCTTCGTGTGGAACAGGAAGTCTTCGACCGGGTCCACCTTCTGGTTGGTGCGCTTGAGGTCCGTGGTGTACCGCAGGTCCGGGGTCGTGGCGAGGAGCGCGGCGAACGCGCGCGCGACCTTATCTTGGTACCGCGGCAGCGGGTTCAGCGTGACCGGGTCGCGGCAGTCCTTCGGCAGCTCGCGGCGGGCGATCATCTGATTCACCAACTCGTCGGCGTACTCCTTCACGCGCGTGACCGGGTTGTGGAGCAGCGGCGCGAGTTGAAGCCCGTAGTACCGCTCGACGAAGCGGAACTCCGGGCCGACGTCCGGGTCCGGGTTCGTGCGGTACGCCTGCACGTATCGGCGCACGGTCGGGCGCGCCCGCCCGCCGGGGTCCCAGAAGTACGAGCCGTCGGCCAGCGGCATCCACCCCTGCGGGCCGTCGTCGGTCAGCACCGCGCACGGCGCGGGCTGGCCCGCGACCCAGAGCATCGGGTCCGCGGTGAAGGTAGCGCGCACCTTCTCGACCTCGAACGTGACCGTGAACTGTCCCGGGCCGAGGTCCGGCGCGGCCCACACCGGCCCGTTCGCCGCGCGCGGCGTGATCGGTGGCAGTTGCTCGTCCATCGGCTTCCACTCGCCGTTCGAGTAGATGCGGAGCGCGCGCCCGCGCCACCGGGTCTCGGGGTTCAGGTCGGTTTTCGGGCGGCCGTCCGGGTACGTCGCGGTGACCTCGAACGCGGTCTCCTTGTTCGGCTTCAGCGGTCCGGTCTTGTTGAGGTCCACCATCTGTTCGGAGCCGTACGCGATCTCGAGCTTCGGCTTGCCGAAGTCCACCTTGCCGGCGGTCGAGCGCGGGGTGAGCAGGTACAGCGGGACCGCGACCGTGACCGCGAGTACCGCCCATAGGAGCGCGGGGCGCAGGTCGGTGCGGTGCCCGGTCGGGTCCGTGGACACCGCGACGGCCTTCGTCGCGGGCTGTTTGCCGCCGGGGATCGGCGGGATCGCGCCGCGCGCGCGCCCGAGGTGCAGCAGCGTCAGGCTCCAGACGGTGGCCACGAGGTACAGCCCGACGAGGACGAAACAGGCCGGTTCTTCGGCGAACGCCGCGGCCATACCGACCCCGGCGAGCGCGATGCCGTGCAGGGTCCAGTAGTCGCCGGCGTGCTTGTCGGCGCGCGCCACCTTCGCCACCAACACGAGCATCACCAGCGGGCCGCAGAGGGCGACGATGAGCATCTGCCACCCGACGTGGGCGAACTCGTTGGTCGTGAACTCGCGGTTGATGCGGTACCCGGCCCACGCGAGGTACAGGACGCTGATGACGAGCCCGAGCCGGTTCGCGGCCGGGATCGCCAGTAGCTTGACGCGGCTCTCGAGGAAGTAGAGCGTGCCGAGGCCGAGCACCGCGAGGCCCGCGAACGCCGGCACTTCGGGCAGCAATTCGTGTTCGGCGTAGCCGAGCGCGAGGCACGACAGCGCGAGCGCGAGGTACGTGCAGAACCGGAACGTCGCGTCGGTCGGCATCGGACCCTCTCCGCCGGTTGCGGGTTCGCGCGCTACTCTACGGTCGGCGGCTGGTACCACGGGAGCCGGTCGCCGGGCGCGACCGCCGCGAACGGCTTGCCGGTCGCGCGCCCGAGCGCGTCGGCGTAGGGCGTGTTCGGGCGGCTGCTCACGACGACCCGCGCGCCGCCCACGAGGTGCCGGTGGAACGCGCCGCCGGGGATCGCGGGCGTCGTCGGCCCGCCCGCGAGGTCCGCCAGCGGCACGAGCGCCGCGCGCAACTCGGCTTCCGATGCCGCGGTCGCGATGGCCGGTTCGTCGCCGGGCACGGCCACCGTCACGGGGCTGTCGAACGCGCGCCGCCACGTTCGCGCGATCGTGACCGCGAGGCTCAGCGCGGCCTCGACGCGCGCGCGGTCGGCCGCGGTCGGCGCGTCCGGCAGCCACGCCTCGACCACGAGCAGCAGTTCCGGCGACGGGGCCACGTCGTACTCGCGCACCATCGGCTCGCCGCGCCGCGCGGTCGTGCGCCAGTGGACGTCGCGGAGCGCGTCGCCGGGCCGGTACGGGCGCAGCCCGCGCACCTCGGCCTGATCGGTGGTCGCGCGGCGCAACACGCGCCGCGCCCAGCCGTCGTGCCCGGCGTGGCGCGACACCCAGCGCCGCAGGCCGTCCGGCTCCGCGACACCCGGGCGCGGGAGCACGACCACCGCGCCGCCGGAGTCGCCGGCGCGCTCGCATTCTAAGAAGCCGAACGGGAACCCGGACGAGAGTCCGACCGGCCCGCCGAACCGCCCGCGCGCCGGGAACACGCGCGGCGCGGCGCACGTTTGGGCGTGCCCGCCGGGGAGCCGGTACACGAGGAACGTGTTGCTCGTCGGCCCGGCGCGCTCCTCGACGGCCACCGTGACCGGGCGCGCCGCGCCGTTCCGCACAACCACCCCGCAGTCGGCGCTCTCGCCGGCGAACACCGGGGGCAGGGGCACGCGGGCCGCCGTAGTGCGCCGCACCGCGTGCCACGCTAGGAGGCCGTTGAGTAGGACGAGCGCGAACATCGCGTACACGAGGACGAGTACGAGGTTGATGCTCTTGTACCACGCCGCCGCGCCGATGAGGGTCGCCGCCGCGAGCCAGCCGAGGCCGGACGCGGTGAAACGCAGGTTCACGGGCGCGCGGGGGGGCGCGCGGTCGGCGCGCCTCATGTCGGCACCTTGAGTGCGGCGAGAATCTCGCGCACCACCGGCCCCGCGTCCGGGTGCCCGCCCGCGGCCCAACTTCGCGTCACGAGGCGGTGCGCCAGAACCGGCTCGGCGAGCGCCTTCACGTCGTCCGGCACCACGAAGTCGCGCCCGGCGGTCACGGCGTGCGCCTGCGCCGCGCGGTACAGCGCGAGCGCGCCGCGCGTGCTCGACCCCAGCGCCAGTTCGCCGTGCTTGCGCGTCTCGGCCACGAGGTCGAGCACGTAGTCGGTGATCGAGGCTTCAACGCGGACGTTGCGCACGTGCGCCTGTAGCGCGAGCACGTCGTCCGGGGTCAGGACGGGTTCGAGCGCTTCGACCGGCTCCCCGGCCCGGTGCTGCGTAAGGATCGCGCGCTCGGCTTCGCGGCCGGGGTAGCCCACCTTCACGCGCAACAAGAAGCGGTCGAGCTGGCTTTCGGGCAGCGGGTACGTGCCCTCGAACTCGTGCGGGTTCTGCGTGGCGACCACGAGGAACGGCGGGCCGAGGGCGCGCGTCGTGCCGTCCAGAGTCACCTGCCGTTCTTGCATCGCTTCGAGGAGCGCCGACTGCGTGCGCGGCGTCGCGCGGTTGATCTCGTCGGCGAGAACCACCTGCGCGAACACCGGGCCGGGCTGGAACACGAACTCCGCGGTCTGTTGCTTGTAGATGGTCACGCCGATCAGATCGCCGGGGAGCAGGTCCGGGGTGAACTGGATGCGGGTGAACTTGCAGCCGAGACTGCGCGCCAGTGCTTTGGCGAGGAGCGTCTTGCCGACACCGGGCACGTCGTCGAGCAGCACGTGGCCGTCGGCGAGGAGCGCGACGCACGCCATGCGCACGACGTCGGGCTTGCCGAGGAACACGGTGCCGACGTTCGCCTGCAGCGCCGCCAGCAGCGCGGCCAGTTCGCGCGGCGGGCGGGCGGATTGGGAGCCGTTTCCGGGCATGCACGGTCTCTGTGGGAAGTGACCGCAGTAATATACGCCCGAAGGGAAGAAATGGTTCGCCGCTCGCGAAGCCGCGAGCGGCGAAGCGGGGACACTACTCCACGTCGAACTTGACCGCGCCGCCGACGCCGCCGCGCAGGTTGGGGTTCACCGGGCGGTTCGCCATGAGTTCTTGCGCCGCCCGCACGTCGGCCTCGCGCTCGGCCTGCTCCGCCGCGTCCTCGGCGGTCTCGGCCTCCTGAACGATGCGCTTCAGACTCAGGGCGATGCGCCGGGTGGCGGGGTCCGTGCTCAGCACCTCGACGTTGACCGTTTGGCCCTCGTCGATGACGTCGCGGACGCGGCGCACGCGCTGGGTCGAGAGTTCGGAGACGTGAATCAGCCCTTCGACGCCGGGGGCCAGTTCCACGAACGCGCCGAAGTCGGCGATGCGCGAAACTTTGCCGGTGACGCGCGCCCCGGCCTTGATGTCCTTCGCGTACTCGTCGAACGGGCTGACCGTGAGCTGCCGCATCGACAGGCCGATCTTGCGCGCCTCGAAGTCCACGCGGTTGACCATGACTTCGACTTCTTGGCCGATCTTGACGAACTCGTTCAGGTCGTTGACGCGCTGCCACGAGAACTCGGACGCCGGGATCAGGCCGTCCGCGCCGCCCAGATCGACGAACGCGCCGAACGGCTTGATGCTACGGACGATGCCCTTGCGGACCTGCCCTTCCTGAATCGTCTTCCAGAACTCCTCGGCCTTCGCCTGCTTCTCCTTCTCCTGAACCGCGCGGCGGCTCACGATCAGGTTGCGCTCGTCCGGGTTCACTTCCGCGACCATTACCTTGATGCGCTGGTTCAGAAACTGCTCGATGTTCTCGACGCGGTACATGTCGAGTTGGCTCGCGGGGAGGAACCCCTTGATGCCGGCGACCTCGACCGTGAGGCCGGTCTTGTTCTTGTTCGTGCCGGTCACGCGGGCCTCGACGATCATGCCGTAGGCGACCTGCGACCAGTCGTGAACGACCTGCGTGGAGCCTTCGCGTGTGAGGACGAGAAGCCCGTTGGCGCTGTCGTAGTGGTCGATGTCGAACTCGACGGTCTCGCCGCGCACGGGCTTGCGGCCCTCGAACTGCTGGAGCGGCAGCACCCCCTGACTGCGCCCGCCGGGCACCTCGACGAACACGTCGTTGCCGTGGACGCCGACGACAACGCCGGTCTTCTTCCCGCCGGCCTTGCCGGGCGCGCCGGGCTTGGTGACGGTCTCTGCCTGCGCCACGGTCTTCGTCACGTCGAAGTCGCCCATCGCCGCGGCGAGTTCGGCCTCGATCTGTTGGTCGAGTTCGCGGTTGTTGGGCTTCATGCCACCGAAGTTGAGCAGCGGTGGCGCGCCGCCGGGGTTCATGGGCCTGTCGCCGTGGCGCGGGCGGTCCCCGCGCGGCCCGCCGCGACC
>VGZJ01000373.1 GCA_016872595.1 Planctomycetota bacterium | reverse complement strand
GCGCGACACCGCGCGCCGCGCGGGCGCGGGCGGGGCTAGCGCGAGCGCGACCGCGTTGGCGTCGGCGGGCCGGTCTTCGGGCGCGGCGCTCAGGCACCGCTTACACAGCGCGACCAGCGCCGGGGCCGCGCCGCAGGCGTCGAGCGCCGCGAGCGCCTCGCCGGTCTGGGCGCGCACGGCCTTCAAGTGAACTTCGGTGGCGCTCGTGCCGGTGTAAGGGCCGCGCCCGGTGAGGATCGTACACAGCACGCCGCCGAGCGCGAACACGTCGGCCCGGCGGTCGATCTTGTCGTGCTCGCCGCCGGCCTGTTCGGGCGACATGTACCCCGGCGTGCCCATCACGCTGCCGGGAACGGTCTGGTCCGAGAGCGGGACTCGGAACTCGGTGTGGGGCGCGGAGCCGTTGGTCGGCGCGGGCGGCGCGGGCGGTTGCTCCCCCGCTCCCGCGCTCGGCGGGCGCAGTACCTTCGCCAAGCCCCAGTCCATCACCTGCACTTCGCCGAACGCGCCGACCATCACGTTCTGCGGCTTGAGGTCGCGGTGGATGACGCCGCGGGCGTGGGCGTAGCCGACCGTGGCGCACAGCGCGTCGAAGATGGCGAGCAGCCGCGCGCGCTCCGGGTTCTGGGTCAGGATCACGTCGAGCGTGTGGCCCTTGATGAGCTTCATCACGAGGAACGGGCGGCCGTCGGCGAGCGCCCCGACTTGGTGAACCGGGGGCACGCCGGGGTGCGCGAGCTGCCCGGTGATCTGGGCCTCCTCGACGAACTGCCGCGCCGCGGTGCCGTCCGGCGGGAACCGCTCCTGCAAGATTTTCACGGCGACGTCGCGGTTGAGGGCGAGGTCGCGCGCGCGGTACACGACGCCCATGCCGCCGCGCCCGATCTCGGCGAGCAGTTCGTAGCCCGGCGGCGCGGCCGGCGCGCTGGGGTCGCGCGCGATGAGCGGGAACCCGTCCTGCACGACGGTGTTATCGACGGGCGCGCGGTTCGAGTCGGTCGGTTCGGGCATAACGGGCCTCGCGGGTGCCACCGACGATCATACCCGAACCGCGGGCGTAGAATAGCCATCGGCGCGCGCGGCTTGTCCGGCGCGCGCGCGGTGCTATCTGTAACTGGGAGCGCGCCCCCCGGAGCCACGGCATGTTCAGCGAGAACGCGGACCTCCTCGACGACCAGTTCCGCCGCTGGCAACAGAACCCCGAATCCGTTGACCCCACGTGGCGCGCGTTCTTCGCCGGGATGCAGTTCGCGGGGAAGTTCTCCCCACAACAGGGGGCTGACGCCCCCCGCTCGCCCGGCGTGTCCGTTGACGCGCGCATCCAAACCGGCGTCGTGCGGCTCGTGAACTGGTACCGTCAGGCCGGGCACCTGCAGGCGCACACCGACCCGCTCGCGGCCGAAGCCCCGCCGCCGCACCCGCTGCTCGCGCTCGACAACTTCGGCCTGTCCGAAAGCGACCTCGACCGCACCGTCGACGGCTCGATGATCTTCGGGTTCGACGGCCCCATCGTGCTGCGCGACCTGCTCGACCTGCTGCGCGACACGTACTGCCGCACGGTCGGGGCCGAGTTCATGCACATCGACTCGCTCGACGTGCGCAAGTGGCTCGCGACGCGCATCGAGAAGACCCGGAACCGGCCCCACTTCGACCTACGCCGCAAGTACCGCATCCTCATCACGCTGCACGAAGCGGAGATGTTCGAGAAGTTCCTGCACACCAAGTACGTCGGCCAGAAGCGGTTCTCGCTCGAGGGCGGCGAAACGCTGATCCCGGTGCTGGACGCCATCGTCGAGCGCGGGCCGGCGCTGGGGGTGAAGGAGTTCGTCATCGGCATGGCCCACCGCGGCCGGCTCAACGTGCTGGCGAACACGTTGGAGAAGCCGTTTGCGGAAATCTTCAACGAGTTCGAGGACAACTACCTGCCGCTCTCGACGCACGACGGCGACGGCGACGTGAAGTACCACCTCGGGTTCTCGGCCGACGTCGGCACCGCGGACGGCAACTCCGTTCACCTGTCGGTCGCGCCCAACCCCAGTCACCTCGAAATCGTCGGTCCCGTGGTGGAAGGGCGCGTGCGCGCTAAGCAGCGCCACCACAACGACAAGGCCCGCACCACGGGCGTGCCCATCCTGATCCACGGCGACGCCGCGTTCGCCGGGCAGGGCGTGGTGATGGAGACCTTCAACCTGATGACGCTGTCCGGGTACGCCACCGGCGGCACCGTTCACGTCGTCATCAACAACCAGATCGGGTTCACCACGAACCCGCGCGACTCGCGCAGTACGCAGTACTGCACCGACATCGCCAAGTTCGTGCAAGCGCCCGTCTTCCACGTGAACGCGGAGGACCCGGAGGCGTGCGTGATGGTCGCGGAGCTGGCGCTGGAGTTTCGGCAGCAGTTCAAGCGCGACGTGGTGATCGATCTGGTGTGCTACCGGCGTTGGGGCCACAACGAGGGCGACAACCCCGGGTACACGCAGCCGCTACAGGCGCAGGTGATCGCCAAGAAGCCGCCGATCTCCACGGTGTACGCGGAGCGGCTAGCAGCGCAGACCGGGGCCGAGGCCATGCCCGCCGCGGTCGTCGCCGACATCGGCCGCGCGTTCGACGACAAGCTCGCGCAGTCGCTCCGCGACGCCGACACCGTGGCCGCCGAGTACAAGCAGGAAATGGAGGCCGCGCACAAGCAGGTCAAGGAGATGGTGAAGAAGGGCGAGAGCAAGAAGCGCGGCATGACGGGGTTCAGCGGCGTGTGGAAGGGGTTCAGCAACCGCTACGCGCACGACGCGGTCGCGACCGGCATCGGCGACGCCACGCTCGACCGCATCGCGACCGCGCTGGGCACGTTCCCCGACGGCTTCACCGTTCACCCGAACCTGCTGAAGACGCTGGTGACGCGGTCGGAGAACGTCGCCAAGCGCGGCGCGGTCGATTGGGGCACCGGCGAGGCGCTGGCGTTCGGCTCGCTCGTGCTGGAAGGCACGCCGGTGCGCCTGAGCGGGCAGGACAGCCGCCGCGGGACGTTCACCCAGCGGCACGCGGTCGTGGTCGATTACCACACCGGCGCGGACCACTACCCGCTCGCCACACTCGACCCGAAGCAGGCCAAGTTCGACGTGTACGACAGCGCGCTTTCGGAAGCCGCGGTGATGGGCTTCGAGTTCGGGTACTCGCTCGACGCCCCCGAATCGCTCGTCATGTGGGAGGCGCAGTTCGGCGACTTCGCCAACGGCGCGCAGGTCATCATCGACCAGTTCCTGACCTCGTGCGAATCGAAGTGGACGCGCTCCAGCGGCCTCGTGCTGCTGCTCCCGCACGCCTATGAGGGGCAAGGCCCGGAGCACTCGTCGGCGCGCCTCGAACGGTTCTTGCAGATGTGCGCCGAGGACAACATTCAGGTCGCGTACCCGACCACCCCGGCCCAATACTTCCACCTGCTGCGCCGGCAGGTGCGGCGCTCGTTCCGCAAGCCGCTCGTGGTGATGACGCCCAAGAGCCTGCTGCGGTTGCCGGCCGCGGTGTCGCCCGTCAGCGAGTTCGCCACCGGCACCGCGTTCCGCGAAGTGCTGGACGACAAACTCAATCCCGACACCGTGACGCGCGTGCTGGTGTGTTCGGGCAAGGTCTATTACGACCTCGCGAAGAAGCGCGACGAGTTGGGCACGCAAGCGGTCGCGGTCGTGCGGCTCGAACAACTGTACCCGTGGCCGGAGGCGCAACTGGCCGCGGTGCTGGGCCGCTACCGCCGCGCCCGCGAGTGGGTGTGGGTGCAAGAGGAGTCGCAGAACATGGGCGGGTGGAGCTTCGCCGAACCGCGGCTGCGGGCGATGAACTTCCCGTTCGAGTACGTCGGCCGCGACGCCAGCGCCAGCCCCTCGACCGGCTCGCACCACGTTCACGAGATCGAACAGCGGTTGTTGGTGGAGGGGGCGTTCGCGCCGAAGCTGTCGGGCGCGGTCGGCCCCGGCCGCAGCGGGTGGGGCGCGGCCCTCGCCAACGGAATGCACGCGCCGAAGGTGGGAACCTAACCCCCCGGCCCCCTTCCCTGAAGGGAAGGGGGTGGATTCGCGATTGAAGTACCGGACAGCTTCCCGGCGCGCGGAATGTTAAACGTGCGTGCTCCCCCTTCCCTTCAGGGAAGGGGGCCGGGGGGTTAGGTTTCTTGAGCGGAACCGAGGAACTCATGCCAGTCGAACAGGTCCAAGTTCCGAAGGCGGGCGAGTCGATCACGGAAGCCACGCTGAACCGCTGGTTCAAGCCGGACGGCGCGTTCGTGAAGGCCGACGAGCCACTCTTCGAGATGGGCACGGACAAGGCGTCGCAAGAGGTCGTCGCGCCCGCGTCCGGGGTCGTGAAGCACCTCGTCGCCGAGGGCGCGACGGTCGCCATCGGCGCGGTCGTCGCGCAGATCGACACCGACGCGAAAGCGCCGGCCGACCTGAGCGGGGGGCGTAAGCCCCCTGTGCCAGCGAGTGCGCCCAAGAGCGAGGCCATTGCGTCGCCGGCGGCGCAGCGCGTGTTGGCTGAAGCCGGCGTGAAGGCCGACGACGTGAAGGGCACCGGGCGCGACGGGCGCGTCACGAAGGAAGACGCGGTCGCCGCGAGCGCGAAGCCCACATCGCCGCCCCCCGCGCCGCCCGCGAAGCCGCAAGCGGCCGGGCGCGTGACGCGCGAGGCCATGTCGCCCATCCGCAAGCGGATCGCGGCGCGGCTGCTCGAATCGCAGACCACCACCGCGACACTGACCACGTTCAACGAAGCGGACATGACCGCGATTCAAGACCTGCGCGCCAAGTACAACGAGAAGTTCGAGAAGAAGTACGGGGCGAAGATCGGCTTCATGTCTGTGTTCGTGAAGGCGGCGGTCGCGGCGCTGAAGGCGTTCCCGCTCGTGAACGCCCGCATCGACGGAACCGACATCGTCCACCAGCACTTCTACGACATCGGCGTCGCGGTCAGCACCGAGAAGGGCCTGATGGTCCCCGTGCTGCGCGGGGCCGACCAGATGGGCTTCGCCGACATCGAGAAGGAAATCGGCGTGCTGGCGAAGAAGGCCCGCGACGGCAAGATCGCGGTGGCCGACCTCGAAGGCGGCACGTTCACCATCACCAACGGCGGCATCTTCGGCTCGATGATGAGCACGCCGATCCTGAACCCGCCGCAGGTCGCGATTCTGGGGATGCACAGCATCCAGAAGCGCCCGGTCGCGATCAACGACGAAGTTGTGATCCGCCCGATGATGTACCTCGCGCTCAGCTACGACCACCGGCTCATCGACGGCCGCGAAGCCGTTCAGTTCCTCGTGCGAATCAAGGAATGCGTCGAGAACCCCGAGCGCATCCTGTTCGAGATTTAGTCGACAGCTAACAGTTCACAGCTTGCAGTCAGGCACATCCGTCCGCAACGATAACGGATCGACTGCGAACTGCGAACTGTTACTGACCGGCAGGTAGCGAGCCCTGTACAACCCACCGGATCGTCGTAACCTGTTTGCCATGAGGACCAAAGGTACAGCGGCCGAACTGGAGGCCCGCCGCCGGCTGGCCGTGCAGCGGGTGGGCGA
>VGZJ01000372.1 GCA_016872595.1 Planctomycetota bacterium | reverse complement strand
CAGGCGGCCTCGTCACCGTTCGCTGCGGGCCGTGGCACCTCGGCGGGCAGGCGCTCCTAATGGGCGACGCGGCCCACGCTATCGTGCCGTTCTTCGGGCAGGGCATGAACTGCGCCTTCGAGGATTGCGAAGTCCTCGCGGAGTTGTTCGACGCGCACGGCGGCGACTGTGCCGAGGTGTTTCCGCGGTTCTTCGCGGCGCGGAAGCCGAACACCGACGCCATCGCGCAACTCGCGCTCGACAACTTCGTCGAGATGCGCGACACCAGCGCCGACCCGAACTTCGCGCTGAAGCGCCAACTCGAACACAAACTGGAAGCAATGTTCCCCGGCCGGTTCCTCTCGAAGTACGCGATGGTCTCCTTCCACCGCGTGCCCTACTCCGAAGCGCTGGCCCGCGGGCGCGTTCAGGACCGCATCCTGATGGAGGCCTGCTCACGCGCGACCAGCCTCGCGGAACTGGACGCGGACACAATCTTCGCGCGATTGCAAGAGAAGGCTGAAGAGCGTTGACAGGATGAGCAGGATGAACAGAGGTGGAAATCCAAGGCTGACTTCACTCTGCATCCTGTCTTTCATCCTGTTCATCCTGTCAAAATGCCTTTCTGCCTTCCCCACTCATGCGGTAGACTTCACCCCGTTGGCCCCGTTCGCGGAGGTGTGCCGTGGCCCGTTTCGTCGTGTTCGCGTTGTTCGTCGCCGCGCTCTTTGGGTTCGCCACCGCGCCCGCCGCCGCGCCCGATCCCGTGGTGCCCGCGAAGGGCGACCCCAAGAAGGGCGGGTTCGACGGCCGCACGAAAGAAGGGAAGGCGCGGCTGCTCAAAGAGTTCGGGGGCAGCGAAGAGGGCGAAGAGGCCGTGATGCTCGGCCTGTCGTGGCTCACGCAGGTGCAGAAAAAGGATGGCAACTGGCAGTACGACGGCGGGCACCACACGTCGGACCACGCCGCGGCCACCGGCATGGCCGTGCTCGCCTACTTCGGCGCGGGGCAAACGCACAAAGAGGGCCGCTACAAGCAGACCGTTCAGGCCGGCGTCGACTGGCTCCTGAAGAACATCGACATGAGTCAGGGCGGCAACCGCGGGAAGTTCAACACCATCTCGAACATGTACTCGCAGGGGATCGCCTCGCTGGCGCTGATCGAGGCCTACGGCGTGACCCGCGACCCCAAGCTGAAGGCCCCGGCGCAGGCGGCCGTCGATTACATCCAGAAGGCGCAGGGGCCGCGCGGCAGTTGGGGCTACAGCGCCGGCACCGACAACGACACCAGCATCGTCGGCTGGCAGATTCAGGCGCTGCACGCGGCGATGCTCACGCAGGACCTCGTCGTCGATCCGAAGGTGATCGAGCGCGCGATTCGATTCTTGAAGTCCGTCGCCGGCGGCGGGCAGCTCGAATCGAGCTACGGGTACTTCAGCCGCGCGGAGGCCCAGCCGGCCACGTCGCGCACGGCAATCGGCCTGTTGTGCCGCTACTACGTGGACGGCTGGCGGTCCGAAACCGCGGGCTTCGCCGCCGGTGCGAAGGGGCTGATGGCGCGGGCCGTGCGCGCGAACGGGCAGCAGCGCCCGCAATCGCTCGACATGTACTACTACTACTACGCCACGCAGGTCGTGCGGTACTACGGCGGCGAGGAGTGGAAGACGTGGAACGAAGGCCCGCTGGTCGACGGGAAGCGCCAAGGCGGGCTGGCCGATGTGCTGCTCAAGCATCAGGTGCGCGCGCCCCAGAACCGCGGGAGTTGGCCCGCCGGCCTCGACCCCAACGGCCTCAGCTTCGGCCCGCAGTGTGGGCGACTCGGCACCACGTGCATGTGCCTGCTCACGCTCGAGGTCTACTACCGCTACGCCCCGGATGCGGACAAGGGCGAGAAGAACCCGATGAAGTGAACCCCGCGTGCGCGGCCCGCGACCGAGTCGGGTTCCGGCTCGGTCGTCTCGTTTCCACAGCCCCAATCGTTCGGAGCCACCACCATGCCGACGGTCGCCGACCTCGAGGCGTATCTGGAGCGGTTCGCCCCGTGCGCGACCGCGGCCGACTGGGACAACGTCGGGCTGCTGCTGGGCGACCCGGCCGCGGAGGTCGCGCGCGTGGTGACGTGCCTCACCGTCACGCCGGACGTTAGCGCCGAAGCCGTGCGCGAAGGCGCGCAGCTCATCGTTTCGCACCACCCGGTGTTGTTCCGGGGCGCGAAGAAGCTGACCGCGACCAGCGCCGACGGGCCGGCCGTGCTGCCGCTGCTGCGCGCCGGCGTCGCGGTGTACTCGCCGCACACCGCGTTCGACAACTGCCCCGGCGGGATCAACGACGGCTTGTGCGCGCGCCTCGGTCTGAGCGCCGTGCGCCCGCTCGTGCCGCGCGACGGCAAGCGGCAGTGCAAGCTGGTGGCGTTCGTGCCGGACGGCGATTTACAGAAGGTGCAAGACGCGGTGTTCGCGGCCGGGGCCGGGGTGATCGGGCAGTACAACGAGTGCGGGTTCCGGCTCGCGGGCACCGGCACGTTCTTCGGCACCGACGCCAGCAACCCCGTCGTCGGGCAGCGCGGCCGGCGCGAGGAAGTCCCCGAATGGCGGTTCGAGGTGGTCGTGCCCGAAGCGCGCGTCGCGGAGGTCGTCGCGGCAATGCGCGCGGCGCACAGCTACGAGGAACCGGCCTTCGACGTCTACCCGCTTCGGCCCAACAGCAGCGGCGGCGAAACAGGAGGGGGGAGTGGGGGGAACCCGCGGGGGGTTCCCCTCACCGGGGACGGTCGCATCGGCGAGCTGCAACAGCCCACAACGTTAGGCGAACTGGCGCGCCGCGCGAAGGCCGCGCTGAGCGCGAACGCGGTGCAGATCGTGGGCGATCCCGCGCGGCCGGTGCGCACGGTCGCGCTGGCGTGCGGCGCGGCCGGCGAGTTCCTCGCCCACGCCATCACGCGCAAGGCCGACGTGTTCCTGACCGGCGAAGTTCGGTTCCACGACGCGCTGACCGCGCGCGGCGCGAACGTCGGCCTCATCCTGCCGGGCCACTACGCCACCGAGCGCCCCGGCGTCGAAGACCTCGCCACGAAACTCGCCGCCGACTTCCCAACTATCACCGCATGGCCGAGCCGCGACGAGCGCGACCCTTTAGCAATTGCAGACTGAAGATTGATGATTGACGATTGGGAGCAGTAGGAGCCACTGCCTTTCAATCTGCAATCAGAAAGCTGCAATCGACATTTCCCCGCTGTTGACTTCCGCCGCGCCTCACGCTATCTCCCCGCCCGCACGCAGGGACGCGGTAGGGGAACACGATGACGCTGCGCCGGTTGCTCGCCGCGATGACGCTGGTTTGTGGGCTGTGCGTTTGGGGCTTCGCCCGCTCCGGCGGGGACGAACACGAGACCGCGCCCGCCGCGCGTAACGCGCGCGATGACGCCGCCGCCCGCTACCGCGCGAACCAGAGCACCCACTGGCGACACGTCGCCGTTGGCAGTGCCGGCCTGTCGCGCTGATAAGATGGCCGCATGGCCCTGATCCACATCGAACCGCTGCCGCAGCGCGCCACGCCCGGCGCGGTCCTCGCGTTCGTTTGCAACGCCACCAAACTCGACGGCAAGCACGTCGGTAAGATCGCCTTCGTCGGCCGCGGCGCGACCGTCGAGGTTCCCGACGCGAAGGCCGCGGCCGTGGTCGCGGCGCTCGACGGCGCGACCTTCGGCGACAAGCCCGTGCGCGCCCGCTTCGCCGGCAAGCTCGACTTCTCCAACGCCGACCACTTCGGCAACCTGTCCGCGCTGCTCGACCTCGAAGCGAAGGCCGAACAGGAAGAGGCCCGTCGCCGCGCGCAGGCCGAAGAGGGCGCGCCCGTCGGCGACGGCTCCACGCTCACGAAACTCGTGCTGCGCGACTCCGAGTTCGGCCTCGGCGGGCGGCTGCTCCTCACCTTCGGCCGGAAAACGCAGGGCGAACCGCTGCCGCCGTCGCGCCTCGGCCCCGGCTCGCCGGTCGTCATCAGCCAGACGAACGTGAACCGCCGGACGCCGTCGTATCGCGGGGTGATCTACGACCGCGCCACCGCGACCATCGGCGTCGCCATCGACCCGCCCGACGACGACCTGCCCGACGACGCCGTCTGGCGGCTCGACCTGACGCCGGACGAAGTCTCGCGCCTGCGCCAACAAGACGCGCTCCGCCGCGCCGCCAGCGCGGATGGGGATCGGCTCGCGGAGCTGCGCGAGGTGCTGTTGGGGAAACTTGAGCCGCTTGCGGCTTCGCCCGATGTGCGTGAAGAGTCGCTCGCGAAGCCGCAAGCGGCACTAAATCCGCCCCAACTCGCGGCCATCGACTTCGCCCTGCGCGCGCCGGACTTCGCCATCATCCACGGGCCGCCGGGCACGGGCAAAACCACCACCGTTGTCGAGTACATCCGGCTCGCGGTCGCGAACGGCGATACCGTGTTGGCGTGCGCGCCGAGCAACCACGCGGTCGATAACCTGCTCGAAAAGCTGCTCGCGGCCGGCGAACTTCCGGTGCGGCTGGGCCACCCAGCGCGCGTCGCGCCGGAACTGCGCGAGCGCGCCATCGACATCCTCGCGGAGAAGCACTCGGACGCGCGACAGGCGCGGAAGGTCGCGCGCGACGCGTTCGCGCTCTTCCGCCAAGCGGACAAGTGGACGCGCGAGAAGCCGCAACCGGGCGAGAAAGCCGCGCTCCGCAAGGAGGCGCGCGACATGCTCTCCGAGGCGCGTAAGCTCGAAGCGCTCGCGGTCGAGCGCGTGCTGGACGAGGCCCGCATCGTGTGCGCCACGCTCACCGGCCTCGATAGCGCGCTGCTCGCGCAGCGCCGCTACGATGTCGTAGTTATTGACGAGGCGTGCCAATCGACGGAGCCGGCGAACTGGGTTCCGCTGCTGCGCGCGAACAAGCTCGTGTTGGCCGGCGATCACTGCCAGTTGCCGCCGACGATCATCTCGCCCGAGGCCGCGGAGCGCGGGCTGGCCGTCAGCCTGATGGAGCGGCTCATCGCGCTCTACGGGCCGGGCGCGGCGCGGCTGCTGACCGTGCAACACCGGATGCACGCGGCCATCATGGGCTTCTCGAACGCGGAGTTCTACGGTGGCGAACTGGTCGCGCACGAGAGCGTCGCCGGGCACCGCCTGTGCGACCTGCCCGGCGTGACAAGTAACCCGCTCACCGAACTGCCAGTGCAGTTCATCGACACCGCGGGCGCGAGCTTCGATGAGGAGCTAGAGGAAGACACTGGCAGCCGGCGGAACGTGCAGGAGGCCGCGCTCGCGGTGAAGAAAGTCCGCGCGCTGCTGGCGCTTGGCGTGCCGCCAACGCAAATCGGCGTCATCACCCCGTACCGCTCGCAAGTGCGCCTGCTGCGCGAGCGCCTCGCGGACGTGGTTGGTTTGGAGATCGACAGCGTTGACGGCTTCCAAGGGCGCGAGAAAGAGGCCATCATCGTGTCACTCGTTCGCTCCAACAACGAGTGCGAAATCGGCTTCCTCGCCGACACGCGCCGCACCAACGTCGCCCTCACCCGCGCCCGTCGCAAGCTACTGGTAATCGGCGACAGTGCGACCCTCGCGAACGACGAGTTCTACCAGCGGATGCTGACGTACTTCGAGCAGATCGGCACAACGAGCAGCGTGTGGGAAGAGGTCGAATAGGCT
>VGZJ01000371.1 GCA_016872595.1 Planctomycetota bacterium | reverse complement strand
AGGTGGCGGAACACGGCCGGGTGCTTCCGCAGGTGGTCCAGACGAGCAATCATCGGACGTGCTCTCAACGGGGGTAGCAAGGGGCTGGCATCCTACCCACAACCACCGCTATCGTGAAGAACATCTATTGTAGGAAGGCGGATTCTCGCTCGGAAAAAACCTGAGAAAATGCCGCAGAAACGCCGCGCGGCTCCGCCCGTTACAGCGCCCGGCGACCCGGCCGGTCGCTGTCCGGGCGGTAGCGCTCGCCGTCGCCGTTGTCGCCCCCGGTCCACGGGTTACCGCGCATGTGGTAGCCGCCGTGGTCCCAACTCTCCCAGTAGCCGGGCCGGTCGGCCTCCATGAACTCGATCCCACGCACCCACTTCGCGCTCTTCCATGCGTACAACTTCGGCACTACGAGCCGCAGCGGGTGGCCGTGGTCCGGCGTCAGCGGGTCGCCGTTGTGGTGGGTGGCGAAGAGGCAATCGTCGTCGAAAAAGTCGTCGATAGGCAGGTTCGTGCAGAACCCGTACTCGCAGTGAACCATCACGAACTTCGCCCGCGGCGACACCGTGACGTGATTCAGCAGCTCGCGCGTCCCGACGCCTTCCCACAGGTTACTGAGTTTGCTCCAGCGCGTGACGCAGTGCATGTCCGCGAACACCCGCGCGCGCGGCAGGGCGGAGAACGCTGACCAACTGAACTGCGCGACGCGGTCCACGAACGGGATCGGGAAGATCGTGAAGTCCCACTTCGACGGGTCGAACGACGGAACGCCGCCGGCGTGGAGCACCGGCCACTTCTGCGTCTCGACTTGGCGCGGCGGCAGGCGCTCCGCGCGGCGCGTGTCGGGGCTGATGATCGGCTCGTCCATGCTCAGTACCTCAGCCCGTTCTTGCGGACGTGAACTGCGGGTTTACCTTCGCTCAGCACGCCGCCGGATTCGACGCGCGCCACCAGCACCACGTGATCGCCGGCCTCGACGCGCGCCCCTACGCGGCACACCAAGTACGACAGCGCTGCCAGCAGCACCGGCGGCGCGGCGGCGGTGCGGCGCACGTCGAGGTTCGTGAAGGCCGGTTCGCCCGAATCGAAACCGCGGCCGAAGTGCGCGACGAGCGCCTTGGTCCCGTCCGGGATCGCGTTCAGTACGAACGGCGCGCCGATTTCGAGCTGGGCGAGGACGGCGCGACGCGCATTGACTGCGACCGTGACTTGCGGCGGCTCGAACGAGCACTGCTGTACCCAACTCGCCAGCATACCGGTTTCGGCGGCCCCGGTGCCGGCGGTCAGCACGAACAGCCCGCTGGGTACGCGGCCCAGCGCCGCGGCCAGCGCGTCGGATTCGGTCGCGTCGCTCATGCCGCATATTCTACCGGACGCGCGCGGCCGCGGCACCGACTCACGTTCCGCGCGCGCCCGCGCCGCGGTAGAATCACCCCTGTCATGAACGACCCCGCGACCCCGCCGACCCCGGACCCCGCCGCGCGCCCGCACTTCGCGCCCTGCGACCCGGTGGACCGCGCCGAAAACTGGCTCCTCGTCGGCGAACTGGGCCGCGGCGGGTTCGGCGAGGTGTGGCTCGCGCGCCACGAGTGGAAGGACGAACTGCGCGCGGTGAAGTTCTGCACGCACCCGGACGTGCGACACCGGCTCATCGCGCACGAAAAGACCGTGCTGCTGCGCGTCATGCGCACCGCGGGCGACCACCCCAACATCGTGCCGCTCCTCGAATACTCGCTCAAGGCCGAGATCCCGTGGCTGATGTACGAGTTCGTGCCCGGCGGCACGCTCGCGGACGTGATCGAGACCGCGCGCGAACTGGACCCGCGCGAGCGGTTCGCGCGCGCCGTGCGGGCGTTGCACGCCATCGCCGGCGCGTTGGCCGCGCTGCACCGCCTCGACCCGCCCATCGTTCACCGCGACCTCAAGCCGCACAACGTACTGATGGCCGACGGGGTGCCGCGCGTCACGGACTTCGGCCTCGGCGGGGTCGCCGCGCCCGCGCCGGCCGACGAGACCGGCACCTTCGGCCCCGACTCCGTGCGCCTGCCCACGCTGCTGAAGCACGCAGGGAGCCTGCGCTACGCATCGCCCGAACAGATGGGCGGCGGCGCGCCCGGGCCGCGCAACGACGTGTACGCACTCGGGGTAATGGCCTACCAGATGCTCACCGGCGACCTGAAGGCCGCGCCCGGCGCGGACGCGGCCGATGAGCTGCGCGACCTCGGGGTGCCGGACCCGTTCGCCGCGCTCGTCGTCCGTAGCGTCGCGACCAAGCCCGAGCGCCGGCCCCGCGACGCAGTTGAGTGGAAGCAACTCATCGCCCCACTGCTCGAAGCGCGCGCGCCCGCGCCGGACCCCGCACCCGCCGACGCGCCCGCGGGGGAGGAGCGCCGCGCGCGGGCCGACGAGGACTACCGGCGCGGGGAGGAGTGCTACACCGGGCGCGGCGCGCTCCACGACTACGCCATGGCGCGCGAGTTCTACGAACGGGCCGCGGCGCTGGGGCACGCGGAGGCCGAGTTCCGCTTGGGCTGGCTGCACGACCACGGGCGCGGCGTCCCGCGCGACGCGATCGCGGCCCGCGCGTGGTACGAGCGCGCCGCGGCCCACGGCAGCGCGAACGGACTGTACCACCTCGGCGTGCTGTACAAAAAGGGGCGCGGCGTGCCGCGCGACCCGGCGCTAGCGCGGGTGTGCTGGGAGCGCGCCGCCGCCAGCGGCCACCCCGCGGCGCAGACGTTCCTCGGCACCTTGTACCAGACCGGGGACGGCGTGCCGCGCGACTGCGCGACGGCCCGCGAGTGGTTCGAGAAGGCCGCGGAGCAAGGCGACGCCACCGCCCAGAGCGCCCTCGGCGGGTTGCACCACGAAGGGGAGGGCGGCGCGCGCGACCCGGTACAGGCGCGGGCATGGTACGAAAAAGCTGCGGCGCAGGGTGACGCCGACGCGCAGTTTAACCTCGGTGTGCTGTACGACACCGGCGAAGGCGTACCGCACGACGCCGGCGCGGCGCGCGACTGGTGGGCGCGGGCCGCGAGCCGGGGGCACCCCGGTGCGCAGTACAACCTCGGCGCGCTGTTCCACAACGGCGAGGGCGTGCCGCGCGACTACGCCAAGGCCCGCGAGTGGTACGAGAAGGCCGCGGCCCAAGGCGACCCGGACGCACAGTTCAACCTCGGCGCGCTCACGGAGGGCGGGCACGGCGGCGCGCGGAGCCTGCCGCGCGCGCTCGACCTGTACCGCCGGGCCGCGGCGCAGGGCCACGCCGACGCCCGCGCCGCGCTGGAGCGTCTCGAAGCGTATTGAGGCCGCGAAGAATTAATCGCAACGGGCCTTGGCTTTACGTGTCAATTAGTATATTATAAAACAAGTGTCTCGTTACGGACGCGGCGCGCTTGGTAGGTGCCGCGAGCCGAGCGGCACCGCTGTTGAGCGCGGTCCGTTTCGGGCTTGCGCCGCTGGCTTAACGTTGGATATCGCGGCACCTACTCGGAGCAGATGGGGGCGTTGTGCAACCGTCCCAACAAACGCCACTTCGCGGTGCCAACCGGCCACAGTCTGATCAGCACGTGTCGTGCTGCACTTTTCGTTCCGCACGGCGGGCGGGCTTCATTATGACACACGCTTATTGTGCGAGGATTTTTCATCCGCCCGCTTCGGGGCGGTCTGAGGGAAGGGGCGTTGTGCAACCTTTTTTGATTCGGCCACTTCCTTGTGGGGCGGGCCTCTGGCCTGCCCGTATGGAGGCAGGCCAGAGGCCCGCCCCACATAAGACAAGTCGTGGACGTTGTGCAACCGATTTTGATTTCGCCCGCTTCCGTTGCGGTTACGGCTTCGGTTCGGGGTCTTTCTTCATCTCCGGGTCTTTCTTCGGCGCGACCGGGATGACGATTGGCGGGTTGTAGCCCTTGAGCTGGTCGGCGAACGCGCCCGACTTGTACGCCAACATACCCTTGAGGGTCAGGAGCTTGCCGCGCAGTTCGGCGTCCTCCTTCTCGCCCAGTTCGTGATCGACGTTCGACTGGGTCACGATAAGGTCGATTAGTTCCTTCGGGAGCGCGCTGTTGTTGGCGCGGACGTGGCGGATGAGGGCGTCCGCGGCGCGCTTGCGAAGGGCCGCCGGGCGGTTCCGAACGTCCTTGATCGCGACGCGGGCCAGCGCCTGCTGCGCGTCGCCGGATTTGAATCGTTCCATCGCGTCCACCGCGAGCGCGACGAGGTCGTGATCGGCACTGGAACTGAGAATGGTGCGCAGGTCGGACTCGATAGGCTTGAGGTCATAGCCGGGCAGGTCGCCCACGGCCATTTGGCGCAGATACTCGACCGCGGTGCGGGCGTCGGCGCGCTTCGCCGCCGGGTCGCGCGGGATCATCATCGGGTCCGCGAACAGCGCCTTAAACTCGGCCTCGAACGACAGCCGCGAGTACGGCTCCGGGATCACCTTCACCGCCGGGTACTCGTGCAGCGTGCGCTTGAGTTTGGTTTCGAGGACCGCGTCGCGGAACGTCTCGACCGTAAAGCCCAGTTCCGCGACGTCGATGCGCGAGCGCAGGAGGTCATACTTCTCCTGTGCGAGCTTGGCCTTCGCCACGTCCAACTCGAAGCGCTCGATCAGCTTGATGAGGTCGGTCGAGGCGAGACCGGAACCGTAGGGCGTGACCGGCGGCTGTAGCGCCATCTGCTTGCGGATGCGGTCCAGTTCCGCCGTCGTCTCGGGCGCGGACTCCTTCGAGATCGGGAACTCGGCCGCGAGCAGGGCGTACTGGATCATCTGGATGCGGAGGTCCATGACGCGCTTCTGCTGTTCGGTCAGTGTCAGCGGGAGCGTATCGAGGACGCGCTGGAGGCGCAGGGTGCGGGCCGCGACCGCGCCGCGCACCGTGTTGTCGCGTCGCTCTTGCACCGCGCGGCGCAGCTTGATGTGGTCTTCCGGCGGGGTCTTCGAGTCCGGCACGTAAGGCGCGGGCATCGCCACCACGTCGTTCTCGGTCGCCGCGATCAGCGCCGCGGTGCGCACCAGCAGCTGGTCGAAGCTCGGCACGCGCGGCTTGTCCGCGGACGCGATCACGAACATCGGCCGGGCCGCGGTGCGCACGTCGCCCTGCAAGTGGCCGATCAGGTCGATCAGCTCCGGCGTCGCGGTGTGCCGGTCCACGAAGATCAGGTCGAAGTCGGACGCCTGCGCGACGCGCTTGAGGAGGTCGCGGCCGTTGGTGTAGGTCTCGACGGTGAACCCGAAGCTGCGGAGCAGGAGCGAGTTCGCCTCCGCGCGGAATTTACCCGGGTCGGCCATCAGCACGGTTCCCATTCCGGCACCGCTGGCGTCGCCGGCCGCGGCGCGGCGCAAGATGTCCACGACGAGCGGGCGCACGTTCGCGGGCACCGGCACCGGCGAGCGGAGCAGCGCGGTGGCCGCAGCGAACTGCACGCCGTGATCGGGGTAGCTCAGCGCGCGGACCAGCAGCGACGGCTTCTCCAGCGCGCCGGCGGGCGGGGTCGCGGCGGCGCGGTCGGCCCGGTCGCCGAGCACCTGCACGGTCGCCAGCACGAGCGTCGTGCGCTTCTCCGCGAGGCCGCGCGCCAGCAGGTCGATGAGCACGTTGGACGGCGCGTCGGCGAGCAGTTTGTACGCGGCCGGCTCCGCGGTCGCGAGGTTCA
>VGZJ01000370.1 GCA_016872595.1 Planctomycetota bacterium | reverse complement strand
CTAGGTTCTGCTCCAACTACGGTCAAGCACGCGCGACGGTTCGGTGGCCGCATCGCGCCGCGCGGTTGCCCTTGACGCGGGGGGCCGCGGCGCGGCACCTTCCGCCGGGCGCTGTACCGCGAAAGGATTCGGCATGAACACCTACGGGTGGCAGCTCCTCGGACAAACGCTACTCGCGCTGCTCGCGCTGGGGCTGGCCGGCGGGTGGGCGCTGTGGCCGTTCCGCCGGGCCGACCGGCCGTACCTGTGGGCCGCGGCCCCGCTCGCCGGGCTGCTGACCCTCGGCGGGACGCTCGCGGTGCTGTACTTCTTCGCGCTCCTCCCGTTCAGGTGGTGCCTGTGGCTCGGCCTCGGGCTGAACGCGCTCGCCACCGTCGCGGTGCTGGCGCGCGGCCGGCCGGGGCTGCCGCCGGTGTGTGCCCGCGCGCTCGGGGTAACGGTCGCGCTCGGCGCGGCCTATTGGGGCACGGTGGCGTGCAACCGAACGGCCATCGACGCGCGCCAGCCGACGGTGGCGGCGCTCGACGGGAGCGACATGTTCGGGTACGCGATCACCGCGGACTGGCTCCGCGCGCACACGTGGGCCGAGCCGCCGCGCGCCGACCGGCCGTTCGAGGTGATGCTCTACGTCAACATGACGGTCGACGGGGGCCGACCGCTCGCGTTCCTGATCGCCGCCGCGGCCGGCGAAGCCCGCGGCACCACGTCGCTGTTCTCGTACGACTGGGCCAGCGGGGTGATCCTCGCCGCCGCGCTGCTCGGCTTCGGCGGGGTGTTCGCCTCAAGCCCGCTCACGTTCGCGCTCTTGGTTCTCGGCGCGGGCACCAGCAACTGGCTCGCAAACGCGCGGAGCGGGTTTTTTGGGCGCTCGCTCGCGTACCCCGGCACGATCCTCGTGGCGGGGCTGTTCCTGATCGCGACCGAGCGGTTCACACGCGCCCGCGTCGCGGTGCTGGCCGCGCTCGGCTCGGCGGCGGCGTTCGCGCTCGCCCCGGTGTTCGCCGCGGTCGCGCTGGGACTCGTGGCCGGGAGCTACCTCGGCGCGCTCGCGGTCGTGTACCTGCTGAACCGCGTCGCACCGCCCGGCGACGGGACCGCCCCGGGGTCGTTCCGAGCGCGGGTGCTGGGGCCGGGCGCGGCGGCGGTTCTGGCGTTCGCCGCGGTCGCCGTGCCCGCGTTCGCGGCCCACTACCTCCCCCGCAACGAAATCAAAGTACCGGGCGCGCCGGCGAACTGGCCCGTCGTGATTCCTGTAGCGCTCGACCTCGAACCGCCGGCGATGCCGCTGCTGAAGCCCGCGACCGAGAGGAAACTCGTCTACGGATGCGCCGCGGTGCTGCTGCTCTCCGCGGCGCTGGCCCTGCGGCACCGGCAGCCGGTGGCGCTCGCACTCGTCGGCTGCGCGCTAGTGGTCCCGGCGTCGTGGGCGCTGGGGCAGAACCTGCTGCACACGTTTCAGGGCGTCGTGTACCCGCTCACGCTGGCCGGGGCCGCGGCGCTGGCCGCGCCGCGGGCGGCGGCGTGGTGGGGCGCGGCGCGGGTCGCGCTCGTCGCCGTTCTGGTGACCGGCGCGGTCGCGCTCCGCGTGCCGCAGGTGCGCGCCACCGCGAGTCGCTACGTGTACTCGAAGGAGTCCCCGCGCACGGTCGTGCGCCAGAGCGACACCGACGCGATCCGCGCCCTCATCGGCCCGGACGCGGTCGACGTGACCGTCGGGCACTACGCGGACAACCACGTCGCCCTTGCGGAACTGGTCGCGCAGGGCGTCGAGGTGCGGCTGCGCCCGCCGGCGTGGGACCGCTCCGTTCGCAACTGGGCGCGCCGCGCCGGGTGCCCGGACCCGGACCTGTTCGCGCCCAAGGCGCGGTACAGCCTCGTCGAGCGCAACGCGTGGGCACCGCCCGGCACCGAGCGGTTCGTGGGCCAGCGCCTGAAACTCGTCGAGGACCGCGACGCGCTCGCCGTGCTCGCCGTCACGGGCACGCAGGAGATGACGTGGGACCGCGAGTGGCGGCCCGGCGTGTGGGTCGGCAACACGCCGACCACGTTCTACATCCACAACGGCACCGGGACCGCGCGCGCCGTCGTGCTGAAGGCCGACACCAGCGCCGGCCCGGCGCACCCCGACCGCGACCGCCGCACCCTGCGCTACGCGCTCGGCGCGCAAACCGGAACGCTCGCGCTGCCGAAGGAGAGCGCCGCCGCGATCCCGCTGCGCCTCGAACCGGGCCTGAACGCGGTCGAGCTGTCGGTTGTGGAGCGCGCCGACCCCGAACCGAAACCGAAGCAGCCCGTGCCGCTGCTGGAGTTCCGCAACTGGCGCATCGATCCGCAGTAGCGGGGCTACCGCGCCTTTTGGTCGCGCCGGGCTACACTAGCCTTCCCGCGCCGAGACCCACCATGCGCGCCGCGCTCGCACTCCTCGCCATAATCGCCCTCGCCCCGCGCGCCCGCGCCGACCTGCCGTCGCCGCGGTTCGACCGGCTCGCGCCCCTCGGCGCGTCCGCGGGTTCGACCGTAACTGTCGAAGTCGTCGGCGCGGACATCGAGGGCGCGACGCGCCTCCTCTTCGACCACGCCGGCATCAGCGCGAAGCACGTCAAGGACCGGACGTTCGCGGTCACGGTCGCGGCCGACGTGCCCGCGGGCACCTACGACGCGCGGCTCGTCGGCACCTACGGCGTGAGCAACCCGCGCATGTTCGCCGTGTCACGCGGCCTGACGGAAGTGGCGGAGAAAAGCGGTAACGACGACCGCGCGACCGCGCAGCCGGTGCCGCTGAACTGCGCCGTTGCCGGGTTCTCGAAGGGCGGCAAAGAGGCCGTGTTCCGGTTCGCCGCGAAGAAGGGGCAGCGCGTCGTGGCCGAGTGTCTCGCCCAGCGCCTCGATTCGCAACTCGACGCCAACCTCACGCTGACCGACGCCGAGGGGAAGCAGCTCGCCAGCAACGGCGACTACTTCGGCAAAGACCCGCTCGTCGAGTTCGTCGCGCCGGCCGACGGCGACTACTTCGTCGCGCTCAACGACCTGTCGTTCCGCGGCGGGCTTCCGTTCCGGCTCGTCGTCACCGACCAGCCGCACGTCGAGAACGTGTTCCCGCGCGTCGTGCAGGCGGGCAAGACGAGCGAACTGACGGTGTTCGGGCGGAACCTCGGCGCGGGCGCGAAGCCGTCCGCGCTCGCCGTCAACGATCTGCCGCTCGACGCGCTGGTCGAGCGCGTCACGCCGCCCGCCGACATTTTGAGGCGCGGCCGGTTCGCGTTCGCCGAGCACCCGACCGGGCACAGCGTCCTGCCCACCGCGGCCACCTGCACGCTGCACGGGTTCCAGCACCGCGGCGCGCCGCTCGTCGTCAGTGACACCGCGGTGACACTGGAGCAGGAACCGAACGACGACCCGCGGAAGCCGCAGAAACTCGCGCTCCCGGGCGCGCTGGCCGGGCGCTTCGACAAAGAGCGCGACGCCGACTGGTTCGAGATCGAGCCGCCGGAGAACGGGTCCTACAGTTTCGAGGTGTACTGCGAGCGCATCGCCGGGCGCGCCGACCCGTACCTCGTGGTGTTCGACGAGAAGGACAGCCGCGTCGCCGAGTTGGACGACTTCGGCATCCGCACGAACGCCTTCGACGGGCACCTGCGCGACCCGCAGGGCGTCGTGACCCTGAGCGCGAAGCGCACGTATCGCGTGCTCGTGCAGGACCGCTACAAGCGCGGCGGGGCGCGCTACCAGTACGTGCTGACGGTGCGCAAGGCGGCCCCGGACTTCTACCCCGCGGTGATCCACCACCAGAACCCCGGCCCCGGCGGTACGACCGTGCGCAAGGGCGGCGCGGCCTACCTCGACGTGATCGTTCACAACAAGGAAGGGTTTAGCGGCCCGGTCACGATCTCCGCGAGCGGGTTGCCGAAGGGCTTGCACTGCGCCCCGGTCACGATCAACAACGATTCGCGCGGCGTCGTCGTGCTGTGGGCCGACAAGGACGCGCCGGAGTGGGTGGGGCCAATCGTCCTGACGGCGACCGGCACCAGCGGCGACGCCACCATCACGCGCGAGGTGCGGCCCTACACGCGGGTGTGGAACAGCACCGATCTCAATTCGAGCCGGCCGACGCGCGAACTGGTCGTCGCGGTGGCGGGCGAGGCCGCCCCGTTCGCCCTCGCGCCCGCGCCTGAGCGCGTCGAGGTCGAAGCCGGGAAGAATTTCGATCTCGTCGTGAACTGCGAGCGCCTGTGGCCGGACGTGAAGGGGACCGTGAACCTGATCCCGCTGTCGTTCCCCGGCCCGTTCCGCGCGCCGCCCGTGGCGGTGGCCGAGGGCAAGGGCGCGGCGACCGTGACCGTCGAGGTGCAGGCGAACGCCCGGCCCGGCACGTACACGCTCGTGCTGACCGGGCAGGCGCAGGTGCCGTTCGCCAAAGACCCGAAGGCCGCGGCCCGGCCCAACACGCTGGTGCCGCTACCCTCGCGCCCGGTCACGGTCGTCGTCACCGCGCCGCCCAAGAAGTGACGCGCGATCCCCGTTACTTCTCTTCCACCGCGAAGAGGATCACGCTGGTCTTGTCCTTGATGTAGATGCGGTTCCCCGTGGCGATGAGGTAGGCGTACACCTCGGTGTCCGAGACCTTGTACGCAGCCAGTTCCGTGTACTCCTTCTCGTTGGCGTCCACCACGAGCAACTTCGCGCCGGCCGCGGCGGTCTGGGCCAGCAGCACCGGGCCGGCGTCCACCACGTTGCCGTACCCGCGCCGCCCGGTCACGGATTGGGTCCACGCGGTCTTGCCCGTCGCCACGTTCACGCACACCAAGTTGTCGTTCGCGGTCAGCAGGTACATGTGGCCGTTCTTGATCACCGGCGTGCCGTAGTGGGCCGAGCTGTCCTTGTTCGTCCACAGGTCTTTGGCGGAATAGGCGTCGCCCTTCTTCTCGACCTGCACGGCCTTCGTGCCACGGGCGATACCGGAGAAGAACACCTTCGTGCCGTCCAGAACCGGGGTGGAGGCGTTGTAGTTCGGCGGGCCTTTGGCCGCGAGCGGGAACGGCGTCTTCCACACGGTCTTGCCGGTCTCGAGGCCGATGGCGACGATGCTCCGGTCAGTCTCGGCGACCACCACCTTCGTGGTGCCGAGTGTCATCAGCACGGGCGAGGCGTACGACGCGGCCTCGTCGGTCCACTGCCACTTCACGTCGCCGGTGGCGAGGTCGTAGGCGGTCACGCCGCCGGCGTTCTCGGTGCCCACCTGCACCACGACGAACTTCCCTTCGACGAGCGGCGAGCTGGACGTGTGGAACCGCGGCACGTTGCCGGTTTCGACGCGCCAGACTTTCTCGCCGCTCGCGGCCTTGAGGCCGGAGAGGGTGCCGTTCACGCCGAACGTGACCACCATGTTGCCGGCGACGACGGGCGAGGCCCGCGGCCCCTGATAGCCCTGATCGCCCTTGCCCTTGAACTCGGTGTCGTACTTGTCCTTCCACCCCCTATTTCCCAGATGACCTTCGACTTTCGGCATGGCATGTGCGCCGGAACCCTGGGATTCCCAGCGTTTCTGCCTCTTTCCTGCCGAAATGACCGAGGAACCCAATGGGTGACCGCCGAAATGACCCCCTGCGTGTGGATTTCGACCGCGAGATCAAGTTGGAGTTCCACGGCTCGACC
>VGZJ01000369.1 GCA_016872595.1 Planctomycetota bacterium | reverse complement strand
CGGCGGCGGCGTCTGCTCGCGCGGGCCGGCGTCCGGCGACGGGCCGAGCCGCCCGGACCCGCCGACGGCTATGCGCGTCGCTTGGATCGAATCGGTCAGCGCGTGCCCGCCGCCGGGCAGGGTGCGGACCCCGGACCCCGGCACTAACTCGCGCGGCGCGGGCACGCCCGACGCGGGCGGCGTGACCGAGGGCGTCAGCGGCGGGGTTGGCAGCCCGCTCAGCTTCAGCGCGCGCACTAGGTCCGTGCAGGTCGGCCACCGGTCGTCCGGCTTCTTCGTCAGCGAGCGCCCGATGATCGCGCGGTCGGTCAGCGGCAGCGAACTCAGGTCCGGTGTGCCGTTGATGTGCTGCATCATCAGTTGCCGCGTGTTCGAGCCGCTGAACGGCCGGTGCCCGGTGAGCAGCTCTTGGAACACGATGGCGAGGCTGTACTGGTCGGAGAACCGCGAGATCCACCCCTCGAAGGTTTCCGGGGCCGCGTACACGGGCGTGACCCCGCCGGTCACGGTGGCGCGCACACCTTCGAGCACCTTCGCCAGCCCGAAGTCCGCGACCTTCACGTGGTTGAACAGGAGGAACAGGTTCTGCGGCTTGATGTCGAGGTGCTGAATCTGATAGGGGTTGTTCATCAGATCGAGCGCTTCGGCGGCTTCTTCCATGTACCGCAGCAACTCGTCGCGCGGGATGCCCGGAAACCCTTGGCCCCGGCACTCGCGGAACCGGTCCCACAGGTTGCGGTCGGCCAGCTCCATCACAATAATGAGCTGGCCGTCGATGATGCGGAACTGTTCGAGCGACAGGATGTACGGGTGGCGGATGCCCTTGACGCGCTCCAGCGCCTTGGCCTCTTGCTCGGCCGGGCGGCTCTCGTCGTCCATCGCGTCGAGGTCGCCGAAGACGAACTTGGCCGCCTTGAGCAGCCCGCCGGGCGCTTCGACCTTCCAAACCTCGCCGAACCCGCCCCGACCGAGGCGCTCGATCAGCCGGTAGCCCTTCAGCGGGCCGGGCAGTTCTTCTTGACTGACCAAGCGAACCGGCATGACGACGCGCCGCCTATGGGGGGCGGACCCGCGCGCCGGCCGCGCGGGGCGCGGTCGGGGTGCGAATCCGGGGCTAATAGTCTGTAGTTCAGACAGCGGCCTTTGGCAAAACCGACACCGGCACCGGTGGCGCGATTTATCGCCACACCTGAACCCGAACGCGCGGAATGCTCGCTCTTTCTGTGAAACAGCCGTGGGCCGCCCTGCTCGTCGCGGGGATAAAAACCGTGGAGGTGCGCACGTGGCCGACGCGCGCCCGCGGCCCGGTGCTGATCCACGCGAGCAAGAGCGCGGACCCGCGGCCCGACGGCTGGGCGCTCGTGACCACGCCCGAAATGGACGCGCTCGCGGCCCTGCGCGGCGGCGTGATCGGGGCTGCGGACCTGACCGATTGCGCGCGCTACGTCAGCGCCGAGGCCTTCGCGAGAGCAACCGAGGCGCACCGAAACAACCCCAACTGGTACAAACCCGGCGGCCTTTATGGGTTCGCCTTCCAGAACCCGCGGCCGGTCGCGTACCATGCCTGCCCCGGTCGGACCTTATTCTTCGCGGTGGAAGGAATCACCCTGCTATGAGCACCACGCCCGGACTGTTGGTCAGCGTGCGGTCGGCGAGCGAAGTCGCGGCGGCCCTCGACGGCGGGGCCGACATCATCGACGTGAAGGAGCCGATGAAAGGCCCGCTCGCCCCGGCCGAGGCCGAGGTGGTCGCGGCCGTCATCGACGAAGTCGACGGCCAAGTCCCGGTCAGCGCCGCGCTGGGCGAGTGGTCGCCCAATGCCATCACCGACGCGCACTGGCACCTCGAACTGCCGCTGCAATACGTGAAGTGGGGGTTGGCCGGGTACGCGCACGCCCCCGGCTGGGGCGAAGACCTGCTCGACACGCGCCGCGAACTGCCCATCGGCGCGGAGATGGTGCTGGTGGCCTACGCCGACTGGGAGCGCGCGAAGTCGATCCCGCCGGCCGAGGTCGCCAAGTTTGCCAAGCGGTTCCGGTTCAAGGCGTTCCTGCTCGACACCTACGGCAAGGACGGCAAGACGCTGCTCGACTTCATGTCCGGGAAGGAAGTGGCCGACATGGTGGACGGGCTGAAGCGGGTCTACACAACGGTGGCGGTGGCCGGCTCGTTGCGCCCGGAACAATTGAAGCAACTGAAGGGCGTGGCCCCGGACTACTTCGCGGTGCGCACCTCGGTGTGTGCCGCCGGCAAGCGCGACGGCGTCATCGACGCCACCCGCGTCCGCAAGTGGAAGGAACTGTTGTCCGGAGTCAAAGTGTAGTTCCAAGTTCCAGAGTTCCAAGTTCCGAGTTGAAGACAGGAACTCGACTCTGTGTCTTTTACTTGGGACACTGGAACTTGGAACTTGGAACTTCGCAGTGACCGATCTCTTTGTCCAACTCGTCATTGAGGCGCTGAACCTGACGCACCCGCGGTTCGCGTCCGCGGGCGGGCTGGTGTACACGCCGGAAGAAGCCGAGGAACCGGCCGCGGCGCGCAAGGTGCGCGAGCGCCCGTTCGTGATGGAGTTCTACTCCGAGTTCCGCCGCATGTGGGACAAGGCCGAACCGATCCGCCGCGGCCTCGGCCACATCATCATCCAATCCGACTCGGACGCCGGCGCGCGCGCCCCAGACCTGCTGTTCTGGAAGCTCGGCGAACACGGCGCACCGGACTCGCGCCTCGCGGCGATCAGCTTCGCCTTCGCAACCAACCCCGGCGCGGTCGCCGCGGATCAAACGCTACTGGCGCGAGTGCGCGACAAGCCCGGCTACCCGCGCGCGATCGGCGTGGTGATCGGCCGCGCCGCGGACCTCGGCGCGGTGCCGCGGGCGGACGGTGTGGTAACGCTGTGCTTCGACACGGAGAAGTGGCGAGTCGTGCAGGTGGACGCGGGATGAACGAGCGCAGGTCGGTGATTCACTGGACGGAACTGCCGGAAGACACCGGGCCGCTGGCGACGGTAAGCGCGGTCTACCGGCGCGAGGCGGGCCGATTGATGATCGAGGGACACGACGGCCGGTGGGTAGTAATTAAAGGCGAAGAGATCGTCGGCATCTGGGACACGCGCACCGAGGCGTTCGCGGTCGCCGACAAGCGGTATCCGCTCGAACCCGTGTTCGTGAAGCAAATCCTCGAATGGGAACCGCTCGTGCGGCTCCCGATGAAGTGGTACCTATGGCGCAACTCGCCCTCCCAATCGTAATAGGTGAACTGCTCATCGACGTGCGATTGAACCTTCACGCGCCGGCGCTGGTCGCGCTCCAACCGGCGCAGCGGCCCATCCCACAGTCGGCAGCGGCGCGGGCGATCCTCGACACCGACAGCAACGCGACCTGTGTGTCGGCGGCGCTCGTCCAACAACTCGCGCTCATCAGCACACTCTCTTCGACCACTCAGGGCATCAGCGGCCCCGTCGCCGTGCAACTCTACCGCGCGTCGCTCGTGATTCTCGATCCCGCGCGGCCCCATGTTCCGTGGTTCGTGGTGCCCGATCTGGAAGTCATGGAGTTGCCGCCGGGTGCGCCGGTCGACGTACTGATCGGAATGAACGTGCTTCTGGATTTCCGTTTGCTGGTGGACGGTCCCGCCCGACAATTCACACTCGACTACTGACCCCACGAGGTTCCCCATGTTCCGCTACGCGCTCGCTCTCCTGCTCGGAGTCGCGGTCATGTCCGTTCCTTCACCATCCCCCGCGGCGCAGCCGGAGAAGAACGCCGAGGACGCGCGGTTCGCGAAGCTGTTCCAGAGCTATCTGGACGAAGAGTTTCGGCTGCACCCGCTGTTCGCCACCCAGCAGGGGAATCACGAGTTCGACGACCAACTCGATGACCTGTCACCGGCGGCGCGCGCGAAGGACGTGGAGCGCGCGAAGAAGTGGCTCGAACGCATCCCGAAGGAGATCGACTTCAAGAAGCTGTCGCGCGACGGGCAGATCGACTTCGAGATTTGGACCCACACCCTGAAGTACGGGCTGTGGCAAACCGAGAACGACAACCGCTTCGAGTTCGACCCGCGCACCTACGGCGAGTACATCTCCGACAGCACCTTCCTGCTGTTGACGCAATCGACGCTGCCGCGCGAACGCAACGTCGAGAACGCGGCCAAGCGCATCAAACACATCCCGAAGATTGTGGAGGCGGCGAAGGCGAGCTTGAAGAACCCGCCGAAGATTCTGACCGAGATCACCATCAAGCGGAACCTCGGCGCGATCGCGTTTTACGAGAAGGACATTTACGAGTTCGCGAAGGAAACGCCCGGCACCGAGCCGCTCGCGACCCCGTGCAAGGCAGCGGTCAAGGCGCTCAAGGATTACCAGACGTGGCTCGAAAAAGAACTGCTGCCGAAGTCCACCGGCGAGTGGCGGTTGGGCAAAGAGAAGTTCGCCAAGAAACTGGAGCTAGAACTTGATGCCGGTCTCACGGCCGACGAGGTCGTGAAGGTCGCGGAGGCGGAGGCGGAGCGCGTCGAACGTGAGATGTACTACGTCGCGAAGCAACTGTGGTCGAAGCAGTTCCCCGGTAAGGCGCTCCCGCCGGAGGACGCCGCCGGGCGGCGCACCACCATCAAGTCGGTTCTCGACGAGTTGGGCAAGGACCACGGCAAGCCGGAAACGCTGGTCGACGACGCGAAGAAGACCGTCGCCAAGATCAAGGACTTCATCCGCGCGAAGAAGATTCTGACGCTGCCGGACCCGGACACCTGCCAGATCATCGCGATGCCGGAGTTCCAGCGCGGCTTCAGCGCCGCGTACCTCAACCCCGCGCCGCCGCTCGACCCGAAGGCCAACAGCCTGTACGCGGTCGCCCCGCCACCCAAAGATTGGCCGCAGGCGCGGCAGGACACGTTCTTCCGCGAGTACAACTCCGCGATGCTGCAAGTGCTGACGATCCACGAGGCGTACCCCGGCCACTACGTTCAGCTCGCGTACTCGAACCGCTGCCCGTCGCTCGTGCGCAAAATCCTCTGGTCCGGGTCGTTCGCGGAGGGCTGGGCCGTGTACACCGAGCAGATGATGCTCGATCAGGGCTACGGCGACGGCGACCTGTCGCTGCGGCTGCACCAACTGAAGTTCTACATCCGCGCGGTGCTGAACGCGATCCTCGACAACAAGATGCACTGCCAGAACCTGACCGACGATGAAGCGCTAAAGATGCTGCTCGAACGCGGCTTCCAAACCGAGGCGGAAGCGGTCGGCAAGATCGCGCGTGCGAAACAAAGCAGCACGCAGCTCTCGACGTACTTCGTCGGCCGCACCGCGTTCTACCGCCTGCGCCAAGACGTGCAGCGCAAGCGTGGCGATGCGTTCGACCTCGGCAAGTTCCACGAGGCCGTCCTCAGCCACGGCACGCTACCGGTGAAATACCTGCCGGAGTTGGTGAAGTAAGCGTAGGCAACTCGCTCCGCGTGTTGCCATTTCTCTAGAGCCAGTTATGCACTATTGAGTCCGAGTCTGGGGAGCAGCAGCGTAAGGAAGGCGAGCCAATGCCAGCCCGCGAGCGTCTCGGTCAACCGTTCGTAGTCGCGGGCCAACCGGCGGAACCGGCCCAGCCACCCGAACGTGCGCTCCACCACCCACCGGCGCGGCAACAGCACGAACCCCCTCTTCGCCT
>VGZJ01000368.1 GCA_016872595.1 Planctomycetota bacterium | reverse complement strand
GTGCGCGTCGGCGTCGGCCACGCGCGCCACCCACGCCGGGCGCGGCACCTGCCGCGCGTCGGCCAGTTCCACCGCGACGCGCGCGGCCCCGGCCCGCACTGCCGGTTCCGGGTCGCGGCTCAGGCGCTCCAGCCACGGCTCCGGGTCGTGAACGTCGTGGTCGTACCGCAGGTCGAGCAGCAACTTCAGGCGCTCGCCGGGGTCGGCGTGCGTCAGCCGGCGGCCGAGCGCGATCTCCGGGTCCGTGCGGTCGCGGCCCAAGAGCGCGTCGTAGCACACCTTCCGCACGCTCGCGTCGGCGTCGTGCAGCCAGCGGAACAGTTCTTCGTCCGAAAGGCCCTGTTCGCCCGGTTCGCCCGCGGCGGCGAGCGCGAACAGCGCGGCCCCGCGCAGGGCCGGCTCCGGCGCGGCCAAGAGCGGCACCAACTCGGCCCGCAGGCGCACCTCCGGGTGCAGCGCGACGCGGGCCGCGACGAGGCGCGCGTCGAGGTCCGATAGCTTCAGCGCTTCGGCCGCCGCCGCGCGGCACCGCTGCGTGTGGGTGGTGCCGGTGCGCTTGAGGATGTTGGGCACGAGGCGCACGAGCGCGGCCTTGCCCGCGTCCGGCGCACCGGGGAAGGCGTCGAGTACGATGCCCGCGATGGTGACGGCGCGGGCGTCGCCCTCGGGCAGCGCGGCGAGGTGCCCGTCGAGCGCGGCCACGGCCGCGGCCCGTGCCGGGTCGGCGCCGGTCGCGGCGCACTCCACCAGCTTCCGCACGCCCGGTTCGCCGTGGCCCAAGAGCGCCGCGGCGTGGCGCGCGCGCTCCTCGTCGGTGGTCGCAGACGCGAGCTGCCGCGCGGCGTACTTCGCGCGCAGGGCCGGCGCGTTCAGCGCCGCCCACGTCCCGCCCGCGACCAACCCCGCCAGCAGCAACCCGGCCGCGCGCAACTTCCACTTCCCTGTCAGTTTCATCAGCGGTGCCTCGTGCCGCCGCTCGCGGAGCCGCAAGCGGCAGGGGGTGAGAAGGTAACGCGGGCGGCGCGGGCGGGGCAAGGGCAACCGGAATTGTTCATGCCGCCCGCGCCCGCGGTTCGATTCCTATTGGCGGAACGCGCGACCGGGTTGCCACGGACGAGGTGCCCCATGCTCGGAGCGGGGAAGACGTTGGGTGTGTTGCTGGGCGGACTGATCGGCGCGGGCGCGGCCCTCGCCCAACCGCCGGCCGCGGGGCCGGTGGCCGCGGACCCCGCGCCAGCGCTCCCGAACACCGCGGGCGCGGTCCGCGCCAACTTGTCGGAGGTGGTCCACGCGGACTACCGCGAGGCGGTCATGAAGGTCGTGAAACAGCCGACCGTTTCGACGCGCGCCACCGCGCCCGACGTGGTCTGCACCGTGTCCATGTACGAGTGGCTCTTCGACCACCCGGACCGTGTCGCGCTCGCGTGGCAGCGGCTCAAGGTGCCCGCGGTGCCCATCACCGACGCCGGCAACGGCCAGTTCACGTGGGCCGATGAGAACGGCAGCGAGGTGACGTGGCGCACGGTCGGCACGTTCAAGGACGGGCTGGTGTGGTACGCGACCGGGAAGGTGAAGCCGGCCCTAGCCACGCCGTCGGTGCCGGTGAAGGCGGTCGCGGTGCTGACGCGCGCGAAGAAGGCCGCGAAGGACGGCGTGGCCTCGTTCGCCTCGACGGTGCAAATCTACATGGTCAGCGACAGCCTGGCCGCGACCGCGGCCATCCGGCTCCTCGGCAACACGGCCCCGAAGGTCGCGGAGCAGGGCGCGGAACAGTTCTTGGAGTTCTTCAACGGTATGGCGGACTACGTCCAGAAGAACCCCACGAAAGCCGACGCGCTCCTCGCCCCGAAGAAGTAGGGCGATTGGTCCGTGGTGTTCGTAGTGACCCGCTTCAGCGGGTCTTCGCGCGGGGGCGTACCGCGAAGCGCGCCGGCCCCGCGCCCCGCTGAAGCGGGTCACTACGAACAGACCGCGATCACTTCGTCTTGAGCGCGTACAGCGTGTTTTCGCTGACGATGTACAGCACGCCATTCGCCACGACCGGCGTGGTGCGGATGGTGGCGGGGAACTCGACCTTCGCCAACAGGTACTCGGCTTCCACCGCGGCGCGGTTCGCCTTCTGAATCACGCGCGCGGCCTTCATGTTCGGCGCGCCTTGCGCCGCGAGAACGGCGTCGAACTTCTTCGGCTCCTTCGTGTGCTTGAAGACGTACAACTCGCCGGCGTCGGTGGCGACGAGTAACTTCCCGTCCACGAAGTACGGCGAACCCCAGATTGACGCCTTCGTGTCGTACTGCCAGTACAGTTCGCCGGTCTTGGCGCTCAGGCAGTGGACGTAGCCGTGAATCTCGGCCGCGTAGACGATGTCGTCCACCACGGCGACGGTGCTGAGGGTGCGGCCGAACTTGAAGTCGCGCGGTGCCCACTGGCGCTTCTCCTCGTCGCCGAACACCCACACCAGCGCCGACGCCGGATTCGCCCGCACGACGAACACTTCGGAGCCGTCGGCGCGCTTCCCGGCCGACTGTTCCAGTTCCATCGACACGTCGCGGTTCGGAGCCTTCGCGCCGAACTCGACGGCCTTCTTGAGGTCGATGCACCACAGGTTCGCGATGCCGGTGAAGTGTTCGGGGTCTTGCCCGGTGCCGACGTAGACGCGGCCGTTGTGGACGACCGGCATTCCGATGAAGTCGCTCTTGTCGCCGGTGCCGCCGAGTTGGTACTTCGCGCCTTTGCGGTTGCCGTCGGACTTCCAGAGCAGTTTGCCGGTGGTTGGGTCGAACGCGCGCAGCCAACCGTCGCCCTGTCCCTGAATGATCTGCGGTACCGGGTCCGGCGCGAACGACGGGCTGCACCATTGGCCGTGCATGATGTGCTTGCCGGGCGAGGCGTCCTTCCACAGCAGCTTGCCGGTGTTGCGGTCGAGGCAGATGAGGCTCGGGGCGTCCGGAGAGGGAATCTTGATGTGGCTCTCGTCCACGCCGTTGCTGGTGCAGACGTAGACACGGTCGCCGACGACGAGCGGCGAACAGTTCGAGCAGTTGTGCGGGAACACCTTCAGTTCCCGCATCATGTCGTACTCCCAGATGATGTCGGCGTCGGTCGCGTCGGTGTACTTCTCGTTCTGCACGCCCTGATTGCCGTTGGCGAAGCCGCGCACATCGAGGCACACGACGCGGCACTGGTTGCTGACGTAATAGAGCCGGTCGCCGACGACGGTTGGCGACGCCGTCAGCCCAAGCTCCGGCCAGTCCTGCACGTTGCCGGCGGGCAGTTTGTCGTGAACCGCTTGCCAGAGGAACTTGCCGGTCTTCTCGTCGAAGCACATCAGCACGCTCTTATCGATGTGTTCGACGTTCCCGAAGGCGTCCTTCTTCGCGTCGCGCGGGTTGCGTGGCCGCATGTTGTTGGTACTGACGTAGACGCGCCCGCCGGCGACGACCGGGCCGCCGTAGCTGCGGCCGCCGAGTTCCGCCTTCCAGTGGAGCCATTCGGCCTGCCATTTCTTGTCGGCCTCCGCGTCCTCGCCCCACGGCGGGGCCGCGGTTGGGAACTTGGTCAGCTTCTCGTCGAAGTTCGCCATGTTGCGCGCGGGGGTGCCGCCGAACATGGGCCAGTCGCGCGAGCGGGGAATCGGGTCCTTGGGCACGGGCGCGGCCCCCGTGGGGAGCGCACACGCAACGGCAAGAAGCGAGAACAGCGCGAGCCGGGACATGGGCCACCCCCGGACGGAGACGAGTTACGCTCCCATACCTGCTCTACACGCGACCCTTACGCGCGGCGCGGGCAAGGTGCTTCGCGCCGGCCGCGCCGCGGCGTATCATTGGCTTCCCCTGACTCGCAACGGTGCGCCATGACGCCCCACTCGTCCGACGAAACCCGCGTGACCGATTCCGCTCCGCGCGCGGCCGACCCGCCCACCGGCCCGACCGAACAAACGCTCCTGCCCGCGCCGTCCGACGCCGGGGCCGACGCGACCCGCGTGGGGGCCGTTCCGCGCCCGTTCGGTGCGCCCGGCGGGCTGCCGGCCGTGCCCGGCTACGAGGTCGTGCGCGAGGTCGCGCGCGGCGGCATGGGCGCGGTGTTCGTGGCCCGCGACCCGGCCTTCGACCGCGAGGTCGCCATCAAGGTGATGCACCACGGCCAAGACGCCGACCGCTTCGTGATCGAGTCGAAGGTGACGGCGCAACTGCCGCACCCCGGCGTGCCCCCGGTGTACGCGCTCGGCACGCTGCCGGACGGCCGCCCGTTCCTCGCGATGAAGCTGATCGGCGGGCGCACGCTGGCCGACGAGCTACGCGCCGCGACCCCTGCGGACCTGCCGCGCCTGCTCGGCGCGTTCGAGCGCGTGTGCGAAACGGTCGGGTTCGCCCACGCCCGCGGCATCATCCACCGCGACCTGAAACCCGCGAACGTGATGGTCGGCGCGTTCGGCGAAGTGCTCGTCATGGACTGGGGGCTGGCAAAGCAAGTGGTCAGTGGGCAGCAGGCAGTGGGCGGTGAAGGGCAAGGGAGCGCCGAGCAGTTCGGCGCGCCGCGCGTGACCGAGGACGCCACGCTCGCGGGCCAAGTGAAGGGCACGCCGGCGTACATGGCCCCGGAGCAAGCCCGGGGCGAGGAGGTGGACGCGCGGGCCGACGTGTTCGCGCTCGGCGGCATCTTGGCCGCGATCCTGACCGGGCGCGCGCCGTTCGGCGGAACGACCGTCATGGACACGATCCGTTGCGCGGCGGCGGCGGACCTGTCGGAAGTGTTCGCGCGGCTCGACAATTGCGCGGCCGATCCGGACTTGGTGGCGGTGGCGAAGCGGTGCCTCGCGCCGGCCGCGCCCGACCGCTACGCCGACGGCGCGGCGGCAGCCGGGGCGGTGGCCGCGTACCGGGCCGGGGTCGCGGAGCGGTTGCAACGGGCCGAGCGCGAGCGCGCCGCGGCCGAGGCCCGCGCCGCCGAAGAGGTGAACACGCGCCGCGAGGCCGAGGCCTGTGTCGCCGAGCACCGCAAGCGCCGCAAAGCGCAGGCGCTGCTCGCCGCCAGCGTGCTGGTCCTCGCGGCCGGGGCCGCGGCGTTCGCGTGGTACTCGGACCGCGAGAGCGAGCGCGCGAAGCGCAAGCAGGCCGAGTTCGACGCGGTGCAGGCCCGCGAGGAGGCCGAGCGCGCGGCGCTCGCGGCCCTCGCGACCGTGGCCGCGGAGCGCGAGCGCGGGGCGAAGGAGCGCGCCCGGCAGGGGGCCGAGGGGAACCTGCGGCTCGCGGCCGAACTGCGCCAGCAGTTCAAGTTCAAGGCCGCGGAGGCCGCGCTCGCGCAGGCCGCGGGCCTCGCCGCCGGCGCGCCGGACCTGCTCCCGCGGGTGGAGGCGGCGCGCCGCGACCTCGCCCTCGTCGCCAAACTGGACGACATCCGGTACCGCAAGTGCCTGCGCACCGCGGGCGGGAAGACGGGGGACGAGCAGGCGGCGAAGGTCGCCTCCGCCGCGGCGTACAAGGCCGCGCTCGCGGCCCACGGGTTCGACTTCGCCGCGCTCGCGCCGGACGAGGCCGCGACGCGCGTCCGCGCCGCCCCGGTCGCGGCCGAACTGGTCGCGGCCCTCGACGATTGGGCCGTGTACGAACCGGACGCGACCCTGCGCGACCGGCTCCTCGCGGTCGCGCGCGCGGCCGACC
>VGZJ01000367.1 GCA_016872595.1 Planctomycetota bacterium | reverse complement strand
CATGTGGAAATCACCTGTCGCGGTCTGCGCTCGTCCGGGGCGGGGTTCGGTGGGGAAATCCGCCCGCGGAGTCGTTCGGATCTGCCCCGCTGCTTGCTGCTCCTCCCGCCGCTGCTCGCCGACCTCGTCGGTGTCGTCGCCGGTGCCGAGCCGGTTGAGGGGAACTTCGCCTCTGCCGTCGAGAGCGAGTGGCTTTGAGGCTGCGGTTTCGATCAACACAACCGACCCGCTCGTGTGGTCCGGTAGTGCTGGGGTGGTCGTGCCGGGAGGAAGCGAGATGCAACTGAGAATCTTAACGCTGACAGGTGTATGCGTGGCCCTCCTGCTGCCCCTGTCGGCTCCGGATGCCTTCGGGGGGGAGCCGACCGTAGCCCAGCGGATCGATCAACTCCTCGATTCGCAACTGCGCAAGGACGGCGTCCCGCCCTCGCCACCCAGCGACGACGCCGAGTTCCAGCGCCGCGTCTACCTCGACCTGACCGGACGGCTGCCGCCACTCGCAAAGGCCGCCGACTTCCTCGACAGCAAAGACCCGGAGAAGCGGGCCAAACTGATCGACGACCTCCTCGCCAGCCCCGAGTACGGGCAGCACCTCGCCCGCTACTGGACCGAACTGTTCGTCAAGCGCGACGGCGAGCAGAACAAGCGGCTCAAAGCCGATGCGTTCCGAGTCTGGCTGGCCGAGCAGTTCAACAAGGGCCGGGGTTGGGACCGCATCGTTACGGACACGCTGACCGTGGACGGCGAGGGACCGGCGGTCTTCGTCTTTCAGGCGAATCGCCTCAGCGGCGAGCGGCCGTCGCCCGCCAAGATGGTCGGGGCCACGGCCAATCTGTTCCTGGGGGTGCAACTTCAGTGCGCCGAGTGTCATGACCACCCGTACGCCACGTGGAAGCGGACGGAGTTCTGGGAGCTGGCCGCGTTCTTCGGCCGGACCCGCTTCGAGAAGGGGGCCGAAAAGAACAGCCAGAAGGTGACCGAGGCGGAGCCGCCCGCGCCGGACCCGGCGGCCAAGGGGCGGCCCGGCTTCCGCCCGCCCGCGAACGGGAAGATCGACATCCCCGACGCCCTCGACGCTAGGGTCGTGGCCGCGACGGTGACGGCGAAGCTGCCCGGCCGGCCGCAGCCGGTGTTGAGCGAACACGGCCCGTACCGCCCGCTGTACGCGGCCTGGTTGACCGACCCGAAGAACCCCGCGTTCGCCCGGGCGGCGGTCAACCGCTACTGGTCGATCCTGTTCGCCCGCGGGCTGGTCAACCCGCTGGACGATCTGAACCCCGACAACGCCGCCACCCACCCCGAACTGCTCGACCTCCTCGCCGCCGAGTTCGTCCGCACCGGGCACGACGTCAAGTCTCTCCTGCGGTCGATCTGCCGGACCGGGGCGTACCAGCGCTCCAGCCGGGTCACCGCGGGGAACCGGGACCACGACGGGTACGCCCGCATGCCGGTCAAGTTCCTTCAGGGTGAGGTGCTGCTGAAGTGCCTCGACCAGGCGCTCGGCGTGGAGGTGGTCGTGCCCGTGAAGAACGCCAAGAAGGAGGCGGTGACGGCAGTCCCGAACGCCGAGTTGTTCGACACCGCCGGGTACGACGAGTTGGCATCGAACTACAGTTTCGGAGCCCCGCAGTTGCTCCGGCTGATGAATGCCGAGGTTCCCCGGCGAGCCCCGGCACTGATCGCCAAGCTGCACGAGGGTAGCCCCGGCCCGGACAAGGTGGTCGAGAAGTTGTTCCTGCTCACGCTCGCCCGCCGCCCGACCGCGGCGGAAGCAAAAGACATGCTCGCCCTGGTGAAGGAGAGCGGCGACCCGGCGAAGGGCTACGCCGCCGCCCTGTGGATCCTGCTGAACACCGCCGAGTTCGTCGCGAATCACTGAGCCGACCCGAATCACCCGCCTGGAACACTGCCATGACCGATACCATTCGCACTCTGTCCCGCCGCGACCTGTTCCGGCTCTCGCTGGCCGGCACGCTGACGACCTCCCCGGCGTGGTTCGAGCCGCTCCGCGCCCGGGCCGAGGCGATGGAGGCCGCGGGCCGCAAGCCGGCGAAGCAGTGCGTCCTGCTGTGGCTGGGCGGCGGGCCGAGCCAGGCCCACTCCTTCGACCCGAAGCCCGGCGAGCACGTCCAACTCGTCAAGACGACCGTGCCGGGCCTCCACTTCAGCGAGTACCTGCCGCGGTTGGCCGAGCGGATGCGGCACCTGGTGCTGGTGAAGACGATGAACCACGGCAACTTCGGCCACGGCGACGCGGTCATCTGGTCGCAGACCGGGTACAAGACCCGGGACGGGGGCCTCGACCACCCGAGTCTGGGGGCGCGGGTCGCCCACGCCTTCCAGAAGCAGGAGGCCGAACTGCCGCACTACGTCGTGGTCGACCCGATGCAGGCCGAGGGGGCGTACAGCATGGGGGCCGGCTACCTTGGCCCGCAGTTCGCGCCGCTGAAGGTGAACATCGGGCAAGCTATCCCCGACCTCCAGCCGACCGCGGGACTGACCCCGGCCGATCTCGCGACCCGGACGCCGGTGCTGGAGCGGATGAACAAGGCCTTCCTCGAACACAACCATTCGAGCGTCGCGGCCGGCCACCAGTCGAGTCTGGAGCAGGCCCTCAAGATCATGCAGACCCCGAAGACGCGGGCGTTCGACCTCGACCGGGAGCCGGAGAAGGTGCAGGAGCGGTACGGCAAGGGGCGCATGGGCCGGGCGTGCCTGCTGGCCCGGCGCCTCATCGAGGCGGACGTGCCGTTCGTGGCGGCACACGTCAAGGACGGCAAGGGGAACGGGTGGGACACGCACATGGACGCCCCGAACCGCAACAAGGAGCAGTTCCAGGATCTCGACCGGTGCTTCTCGGCGCTGCTCGACGACCTCGCGTGTCGCGGCCGGCTCGACTCCACCCTGGTCCTGTGCATGGGCGAGTTCGGCCGGTCGCGGAACGGGGTGGAGCACAACAACAAGATGTGGACGGCCGTGCTCGCGGGCGGCGGGCTGAAGACCGGGCAATCGATCGGCCACACCGGGGACGACGGCAAGACGCTGAAGGAGTACCGCCCCGTCAAGCCCGCGGACCTGTTCGCCACGGTGCTGAAGGCGCTCGGGATCGACCACACGCAGGATTACACTGTCCGCGGCGGGCGGCCGGTCGGGATCGTCGCCAAGGACGCCAAGTTGATCGAGGAAGTGTTCTGACCCCCCGGAGCCGGCTTCAGATGCGATTCGCTCTGCTCACCCTCCTGTTGGCGGCCGGTCCCGCACCCGCGGCGGACGCGGTGTTCCAGTACACCGTGCCGGTGAAGCCGGCGAAGGGCCAGCCGGGCGCCGCGTTCTTCTGGCTCCCGCCGGAGGCGAAGCAGGTCCGCGGCGTCGTGGTCGCCGGGATGACGCTCGCCGAGCGCGAGATGGTCAAGGACGCCCGCGTCCGGAAGGCGTGCGCCGAGGAGCGACTCGCCCTCGTCTTCCTCAAGACCGGGATCGGGTCGGTGGACGTGCAACTGGTTCTCGACGACCTCGCGAAGGCGTCCGGCTACCGTGAACTGTCGGTCGCGCCGCTGTTCTTCTTCGGCCACTCGGCCGGCGGGCCGCAGGCGAAGGCCGCCGCCGTGAAGTTCGCCGACCGGTGCTTCGGGGTGGTGCAGTACCGCGGCGGGCACCCCGGCGAGTCGGACCCGGTGCCGGCCGGGGTGCCCGCGCTCATGATGCTCGGGCAGTACGACGAGTTCGGCAGGCAGATGATGCGCGACGCCGACGGCCGCGAGAACTGGGAGTACGGCCGCGACTCGCTCGCCGCGTTCCGGGCGGCCAAGGATAAGAACCTGGGCAACTTCGTCGTCGAGCCGGGCGCGGGCCACTTCGCCTGGAGCGACCGCAGCGCGGACTACTTCGCCCTCTTCCTCCGCAAGGCCGCGAAGGCCCGCATCCCGGACTGGCCCCTCGACGCGACCGAACCCGTGAAGTGCAAGGCGATCGACCCCGCGACCGGCTGGCTCACCGACCTGACGATCAAGGCTCCGGGCCAGAAGCCGGCACCACACACGGACTACGCCGGCGACCGCTCCGGGGCCGCGTGGCACTTCGACCGCGAACTGGCGGAGGCGACGGTCGCCTACCACGCGGGCGTGTCGGGCAAGAAGGATCAGTTCATCCGGTGGAAGGACCCCGTGACGGTCGACGCCGGGGCGCGGTTCTTCTTCACCGAGGTGAAGTGGGTCGGCGACGGGCAGACGTTCGAGGTTCACCCGGAGTACGCCGACGTCTACCCGAAGACGCAGCCGAACGGCCAGGGGCCGCGGTGGCCGCTCGCGGGCAAGCCGGTCGGGCACTCGAAGGGCCCGATCCTCGTTCGTCCGGCCGGCGGGCCGGTGGTCGCGGCCGGGCCGGACCGGTTCCGGATGAAATACGACGCGCTCGCCCCGGCCACGGACCCCGGCCGTGCGACGTTCCTGGCATACAGCGAGGGCGACGCGGACTACCGCTACACGGAGCAGGTCGGGATGATGCCGAAGGGGTTCGCCGGGCTGAAAGACGGCAAGGAGCAGACGATCACGTTCCCGCCGGTCGGCAACCTGAAGCCGGGCGGCTCCGTCGAACTGAAGGGCACGAGCGATGCCGGCCTGCCGGTCGAGTATTACGTCGCCCACGGCCCGGCGGTGATCGAGGGCGGGAAGTTGCGGGTTGCGGAGTTGCCCGCTCGCGCGGTGTTCCCGGTCGAGGTCAAGGTGGTCGCGTACCAGTTCGGCCGCGGGGTCGAGCCGCGGGTGAAGACCGCCGCGCCGGTCGAGCAGTCGATCCGCATCGAGAAGCCTTGAGTCACAAGCACCGCCCGCCGTATCCGCCCGGCACCGTCAGCGAAACGGTCAATCGGTATGAGCACCACCGAACGCCCCCGGTTGAACGTCTCGACATTCCGGCTCACCGACGCGAGCGGCAAGGTGGTCCCCGGGTTGTTCGCGTGCCCCCGCGGGCTGTGGTCTGACCCCGACCCCGGCGGGGTTTATGATGTGCCCCGCTTGAACCGCACGCCCTCCCACCCGTACCGGCCCCTCCCATGACACGCACGCTCCCCGGCCTCGCGGTGCTCGTCCTCGTGCTCGCTGGCGCTGCCCCTGCGGACGACCCGAAGGCCGACGGGCACGCCTTCGTCGGGGTCACGTTCCAGAAGAACAAGGTCGTCGCGGTCTCCGCGAAGGGCGAGGCCGAGTGGGAGTACGACGCGCCCGCGTGCCTCGACGCGTGGAAGCTCCCCAACGGGAACGTCCTCGTCGCCAGCCGCGGAAAGGGCATCCTCGAAGTCACCCCGGACAAGAAGGTGGTCTGGTCGTTCAAGCCGGACGGCGAGACGTATACCTGCCAGCGGCTCGCGAACGGCCGCACCCTCGTGGGCGACAACAAGAACGCCCGCCTCATCGAAGTGGACGGGACGGGCAAGATCGTGCGCGAGGTGAAGGTCGATACGAAGGCGAAGGAGCACACCAACATCCGCTCCGCGCGGGCGCTGCCGGGTGACCGATACCTCGTGTGCCAGCGCGAGGACAACGCGGTGCGCGAGTACGACGCCGACGGCAAGACCGTGTGGGAGCACAAGATCAACGCGCCGATGTCCGCGGTGCGGCTGCCGAACAAGAACACGCTGATCGCGGGCTACTTCGGCGGGGTGATCGAGGTTAAA
>VGZJ01000366.1 GCA_016872595.1 Planctomycetota bacterium | reverse complement strand
GCCTTGAATGCGGACGTGCGCGTGCGGTTCGGCTTGCCCATCTCTCGGACCCTCCAATGGGACCACCCGATAGCAACCTATCCGGTGGTCCAGTTTTCGGGGTCCACCATACGGTATGCCGCCGCTGCCCGGCATGGGCGGTGCGAACCCCGGTTTCCCCGGCGGCGCGCCTATCAACCCCGGCGTGCCCGGCGGCGCGAACCCCGCGCTCCCCGGCAACCCGCCGGCGCTTCCCCCAGTCGGCGCGCCCGGTGGCAACCCCGGCGCGCCGGTCAGTTCGCCACCGTTCAACCCCGGCGCGCCGGCGCTCCCGCCCGCGGGCGGTGCGAACCCCGTCGACGTCGGGGCCGCGCTCCGCAAACAGGTGAATTACAAGATCGACGAGGGCGTCACTTTCGCCGAGGCACTCAACAAGTTGTCGCAAGCGACTGGCGTCACCTTCGTGATTCGGCAAGACCAGTTCGCTGCGAACGGGGTGGACGACATCCAGAAAATGAAGATGAAGCCGTTGACCGTGAACGGGCAAGGGCTTGTGGTGCTAGACGTGCTGGCCCGCCAGATCAAGGCGAGCTACAAGGTCGAAAAGGGCGTTGTCGTGATCGCGCCGAAGGAATAACGGCCCCGCGAACGCGAACGACACGGCCCCGGCGCTCAGCGCCGGGGCCGTGTCGTTTTTCTGGGTGGGGAAGTGGGTCACTTCGCGCCCGCGTCCTCTTCGCGGAAGCGGTAGCCGACGCTGCGCACCGTCTCGATCAGTTCCGGCGAGCCGCCGGCCTTCACCAGTTTCTGACGCAGCGTCTTGATGTGGACGTCGATAGTGCGCTCCAGCACGACGGAGCCGTCGCCGATGGCCGCTTCCATGAGTTGCTTGCGGCTGAACGCCCGGCCGGGCTGCCGCACGAGGCACTCCAACAGGCGGAACTCGGTCGGCGTCAGTTCGAGGTGCTCGTCGTCGAGGGTTACGCGGTGCCGCACCCGGTCGATCCTCACACCGCTGGTCTCGGTCACGTCGCCGGGGTCGCCGGCCCCGTCCACGCGGCGCAACAGCGCCTTGACCTTCGCCAACAGCACCTTGTTCGAGAACGGTTTGCCGACGTAATCGTCCGCGCCGAGCGAGTACCCGACCACTTGGTCGGTCTCCTCGGTCTTGGCGGTAATCATGATGATGGGGATGTCGCGGGTGCGCTCGCCGGCGCGCAGCTCGCGGCACACGTCGAGGCCGTTCATGCCGGGGAGCATGATGTCGAGCAGCACCACGTCGGGCAACCCAGTCTGGGCCTTGCGCAGCCCCTCAAGGCCGTTGTCGGCCACGGTCACATCGTACCCCTCGCGCTTGAAGAACCAAGACAGCGACTGCGTGAGGCCGCGCTCGTCTTCGACGATGAGGATCCGCGGTTGTGCCATCGGTGGGGCCTCGCTCGGGGCAGAGAGGCCGCTGGGGAGGGATAACACCGGGGGAGCGGTCACCATGTGAGGTTCCGTGGGGGAACGAACCGATGGGTCCACGTCCAGTGTACCCGATTTCTGCGGCCTGCGTGCGGAAGTGTTGTAACCCCGAAGTGTGAAGAAACGGCGAAGGCGGTGTGAAGTCCGGCGGTCGGTTGGCGCGGAGCGGCGGCACAGACGGACGGACCCGTCGAGCCGCCGCGCGACCCGTTGCCCACCGGCCGAACTCGCTCTCGACCCGCGCGCCACAAGGTGCTATAAGCGGCGAGAGCTCCCTGCCGCGAGGGCGAGACATGATCGGACGGTTGAAGCGGTTGGCCGCGCGCTCGTTCGGGTGTGATGCCGCACCGCCCGGGCGTGGGGGCGGGGACGACGATCACGAAGTCGAGCGCCTCCGCGCGACCGTCGCCGACCTCGCCGGGGAACTCGCGGCCCTCACGAAATCGAAGGCCGCGGAACTGGGAGCGGCGTGGGCGCACGCCCACGCGCTCGACGCCGCGCTCCAGCGGCTCGATGCGTTCGTCAAGGCGGGCGGCCACACGGTGAAGTCGTCGGGGCGCGCGGGTGCCGTTCTCGCCCACGCGCTCGACGGCGATCCGCCCGCGGTCGAGTCGACCGTCGTTCCCGACTTCGCGCCGGACGAGCACGACGTGGCCCTCGCGGCGCGCCTGCTGGCCGCGTACCGCCGCGCGGTGGCGGACGAGGCGCGGCTCGCGCACGGGGAACGGACGGACTGTTGGGACTGGATTCGCACCCTTCAGGGCGAGTTCCTCGGGGTTCTCGAGCGCGACCGCCCGGCCGAACTCGCCGAGTACCTTGGGGCGGTGGCCCGCCGCGATGCGACCGTCGGAATCGTTCAGGGGCACTTGCGATACGACCGCATCTGTCACGAACCGGGGTACCGCGAGCGGCTCGCGCTGCAGACGAAAGACAAGCTCGTGTCGTTGGCCGAGGCGGTCGGGGCCGTGCCCTGCGAGAACCCAGAACAAGGGGTTTGGGGGCGCGCCCTGTTCGCGGATGTGGACGAACTGATCGCGGCAATCGCGACCGCGATCGGCGTTCCGATCGAACCGCCGTCCGTCGAGGGCGGGTTGCTCGCGCTCCCGACCAAGAGCGGCCTGTTCTGTGAGCGCGACTGTCACGCCATCTACACGGCGTGGGTCGTGTGTCGGCTCCTCGGCACGCCGGCCGCGGGTTCCGTGTGTGAGATCGGGGCCGGGACGGGCCGGGTGGCGCACTGGAGCAACCTGTTCGGCTGTGCCGCGTACACGATTCTGGACCTGCCCCACGTCAACGTGGTTCAGGGGTTCTACCTCCTCAAGTCGCGACCCGGGCGGGCCGTTCGCCTCTACGGGGAACCGGCCGTCGGGCGGCACGACGTGATCCGCGTGTTGCCCTACTTCGCCGCCGAACACGAGCCGCCCCGCACGTTCGACCTCGTGTTAAACCAAGATTCGTTCCCCGAGATCGGCGTCGACAAGGTTCGCAGGTATCTGAACTGGATCCGATCCGCCGCCCGCCACTTCGTCTCGATCAACCACGAGAGTAAACCCCCGCGTCACGGCGGGGACGGGTACCAACTGTCTGTGCCGGAACTGGTCGCCGATGTGGGCGGGTATCGGCGCGTGTCGAGGGGTCTCTACTGGCTGCGCCGCGGCTACGTCGTGGAGTTGTACGAGCTCGCACCGTGCTGAGCCGCCCAACGGAAACGCCCGCCCGGACCGTCCGGGCGGGCGCGCTCGGCCGCGGAAACCCGTGCGGCCAAGTCTCTGGTGGGTCACTCGTTGGTAATCACCTCGCCGCCGCTGCGCGTGCCCATCGCGCGCCACGTGGCGAGCGAGACGCCGCTGCGCACCGAGCGCACGGAGCCATCCATCAGAGCCACGTTCACCAACGTGCCGCCGCTGTGGTAGCTCCGCGAGGTGATCGCCGCGTAGGTCGGGACGGTCGCGGAACTGCCCTCTTGCCGGGTGTTCACGTCGCAGTTGTTGAAAACGGTCCCGTTGTACGTGACCTGCACGTTCGTGTTCGGGGGCAGCACGGTAGTGAACCCGCTGTGGTGGACGCGCCCGTCGGGCCATTCGGTGTGGCCGGTGTTGTCGTTGGTGGTCGCGCCCATCTTCTTGTCGGGGCCGGCGAGGACCAGCGCGGCCACGTCGCTCACGGTCGCGGGCGGGGTCGCGGACTGGGCCGACGCGAAGTTCCGGCTGTACGGCGTGTACGCCTTCACCTCGGCGATCATGAGCGTGTTGCTCAGGCCATCGCTGATGGCCTGCGGGTTCAGGCGCGCGTTCGGGAAGAACACGCCGTCGCCGCCGGCCCCCGTGACCGGGTCCCACACGGCCCACGTGCCGAAGTTGAAGCCGTACGTCTGCGGGTAAACGAACGGCGCGCCGCTCTTGGTGCGCACCACGTCGTTGATCTCGCTGGGGCACATGAACACCGGGATGCGCGTGGTGGCGACCCCGTTGTTCAGGTTCGGGGCCACGTCGTACCCCACTTCAAGGTTCACCTTCACCCCGGCGTTGTCCTGCTCGATGTAAGTCAGGATGCGCCCGTGAACGGACCAAGACCCGTTGTTGGAGCCGAACGTGGAGCCGATGGGGGCGGTCATGCTCGGCGGGTACACACCCATCGCGCCCTCGTACCCGTGGACCGCGAGCGCGAGCTGCTTGAGGTTGTTCTGGCACTTGAGGCGGGCCGCGGCCTCGCGCACCTTCTGGACCGCGGGGAGCAGCAGCCCGATCAGTACCGCGATGATCGCGATGACAACGAGCAACTCGATGAGCGTAAACGCGCGGCGGGTGTGTGGCATGGTGGGTTCCGGTTCGGGTGGCAGTGCTGTCCGAATAGCAATCGCGGTGCCACACGAGCGAAGTGCTTGAATCGCTGGGGTTTCGGCGCGCGAAGCCCGCACCCTGCGCGCCGCGTGACCAGCCGCGGGCGCGGAACACCCAGCGCCGCTTCGGGGTCGCCCGCGGCGCGCGCCCCCGGTAAGATGACCGCACCCCGCGACGGAGCCACCCGATGGCGCTACAGCGCAAGTACCTGTTCCCGAACGTGATCGAGTTGAACCTACAGGCCGGGCAGTCGTTCGGGGTGAACATCTACCTCCTCGACGGCGGCACCGAGTGGGCGCTCATCGACGTGGGGCAGAACGACACCCTCGACGACCTCATCGACCTGATCCGCAAACTCGACTTCCCGCTCGCGAAGTGCAAACTGCTCATCGCCACGCACGCCGACGCCGACCACGTACAGGGGCTGAAGGGCGCGCGCGAGCGCCTCAAGACGAAGTCCGCGGCGCACCCCAAAGCGGCCAAGGCGCTCGAAACCGGGGACGCCGTTCAGACCTACGCGAGCATCCCGGCGCAGGGCTTCGAGATCGAGGGCGGCATGCCCCAATGCAAGATCGACGTGAAGCTCAACGAGGGCGACGAGATCAAGATCGGGAAACTGAAACTCAGGGTGTGGCACACCCCCGGCCACACGCCGGGGCAACTCAGCTTCAAACTCGGCAACCTGCTGTTCAGCGGCGACAACATCTACAAGGACGGGTGCGTCGGGGCCATCGACGCGCACCACGGCTCGCACCTGCCGAGCTTCATTTCCTCGCTCACCCGCATTCGCGACGACGATGCCGCGTACCTGCTCCCCAGCCACGGCCCGGTTTTTCGGAACGACCCGACGATTCTCCAAAATGCCATCGACCGGTTGACGAAGTACCAGCACATGGCCGACTTCGGCACCTGCACGGTTTCGTGGCCGCTCGAGGACGAGTGGAAGCGCGACATCCTCGCGGGGAAGATGCCGGAGTTGTGAGGAGAACACCCCGATGCTTCGCCGCGCGCTCAAGTTGTGCTTCTACGTCGGCGCACTCGGGTGCGGGGCGGTGGTCGCGGTGGCGGTCGCGCTGCCGCGGATCGAAGGCTCCGGCGTGCCCGCGACCGAGGAGCGCGACATCGCCCCCGTCACGCACATCAGCTTTTCCGGAACCGGCACGCTCACGGTCGTTCAGAGCGACTACGCCTCCGTGAAGGTCACGGCCGACGACAACATCCTCCCTTACCTGAAGACCGAGACGAAGGACGGGAAACTCGTCCTGCGCGGCCCGTCGTCGCTCTCCCTTCGCCCGAAGACGAAGATCGAATACTTCGTCTCGGTTCCCAAGCTCGAAGCGCTCACGCTCTCCGGGGCCGGCACCGCGGCCGTCGAGAGGTTCCACGGCGAG
>VGZJ01000365.1 GCA_016872595.1 Planctomycetota bacterium | reverse complement strand
CTCCTGAAGGGCGACCCGGACCTCGCGGGCGACTTCGCCGCCGTCGCCCGCGCGCTCGGGGCACCGGCCGACAAGTTGAAGGGGCTGAACCTCCCGGCCCCGCCGACGCGCGACGAACTCGGGCGCGACGCGGGCGCCTTGGTCGCGAAGGTGCCGCCCGCCGACCGCGCACGCCGGTCCGCCCTCGGGCAGCAGGTCTTCGACCGCGCCGGGTGCACGAAGTGCCACACCACCGCCACGCAGACGACCGAACTCGCCCCGTCGCTCAAGGGCATCGGCGGGCAGAAGCTCGAGTACCTCGTCGAGTCGGTCCTGCTGCCGTCGAAGGTGATCAAAACGGGGTTCGAGGCGGAGACGGTCCGCACGGCCGACGACCGGGTGCTGACCGGACTCGTCCGCGACGACGGCGACGCGCTGCGGGTGCTATCCGCCGAAGCGGTGGCGCGCGTGCCGAAGGCCGACGTCGCGGCCCGGTCCGTGACCAAGGTTTCGGTGATGCCCGAAGGACTTGCCGACGGTCTCAGCCGGCGCGAGTTCGAGGATCTGGTGATCTACCTGTCCACGCTGAAGTGACCGGCCGGAAGAGCCGCGGGCTCTCGCGGGACGCGACCGGGCGATGCGGTAGTCGGATCATGCTTCGGGGTCGTCGAAGCGTCAGGCGATGATGTCCTTCACCACGGTGCCGTGGACGTCGGTTAGGCGGAAGTCCCGTCCGCTGTACCGGTACGTCAACTTCTCGTGGTCGAGGCCCATCAAGTGGAGCAGGGTCGCATGCAGGTCGTGTACGTGGACCCGCTTCTCGACCGCCCGGAACCCGAACTCGTCGGTCGCCCCGTACGCGAGCCCGCCCTTCACGCCGCCGCCGGCCAGCCACATGCTGAAGCCGTAGTGGTTGTGGTCCCGGCCGCTGCCCCCCTCGGTGGTCGGGGTGCGGCCGAACTCGCCGCCCCACACCACCAGCGTGTCGTCCAGAAGCCCCCGCTGCTCGAGGTCGCCGAGTAGCGCGGCGATCGGCTGATCCACCACCCGCGCCAGCGCTTGGTGCCCCTCGGCGTTCTTGTCGTGCGTGTCCCACGGCTGCAGGTTGCCGCAGTAGATCTGCACCACCCTCACGCCACTCTCAACCAGCCGGCGGGCGAGCAGACAGTTGCGGGCGAACGCGGCCCGTCGGAATCCGCCGTTGGTGTTCGCGGCCAAGGTCGCATCGGGGCCGGTCAGCCCGTACGCCTCCTTGACCTTCTCCGGCTCGCGACCGATGTCGAACGTGTCGGCCGCGGACGCCTGCATGCGGAACGCCAGCTCCAGCGAGTCGATGCGGGCGTCCAGCCCGCCGTCCGCCCCGACCCGGTCGCGGTGCAGGGCGTTGAGCCGCTGGGTGAAGTCGAGCTGCCGCCGCTGCGCGTCCGGGCCGAGCTGCGCGTTCCGCAGGTTCGCGAGCACGTCCTCGGGCCGGTAGTTGACCGGCAGGACGACCTGACAGCCTTGGTAGATGCCGGGCAGGAACCGGCTGCTCCAGTTCGACGGGCCGTTCACCGGCTGCCCCTCGCCGAGCACCACGAAGCCGGGGAGGTTCTCGTTCTCCGACCCCAGCCCGTACAGGAGCCACGACCCGTACGCCGGGCGGATCGGCTGCACGTGCCCGGTGAACATCAGCCAGTTGGACGCCTCGTGAACCGGTGTGTTCGTGTGCATCGACCGGATCACGCAGAGCTTGTCGGCGTGCCGGGCGACGTGCGGGAACAGTTCGCTCACCTCCAGCCCGGACTTCCCGTGCCGGGCGAACTTGAACGGCGAGGGCATCAGCCCGCGGGTGGCCCGCTCGGTCGTGAGCTTCGCCGTGCTCTCGGGCCGCTGCCCGGCGAACTTCTCGAGCGCCGGCTTGGGGTCGAACGTGTCCACCTGACTCGGCCCGCCGTTCATCCACAGGTGGATGATCCGCTTCGCCTTCGCCGGGAAGTGCGGCGGGCGCGCGGCCAGCGGGCGGGCGACGGGTTCCGCGGCGCGGGCGTCGGCGGCCAGTGCCGCGGCGAGGCCGATCGCCCCGACCCCATGGCCGGTGTGGGCCAGCAGGTCGCGGCGCGAGGGAAGGTGGCGGCGGCTCGGGATCATGATTCGTCTCGACCGTGTCGGGCGGTGGTCAGGGGAGGAACGCGAACTCGTTGGCGGTCAGGAGGGCGTGGCACAGTTGCTCCCACGGGCGGAGGCCGTCCCCGCGGTCGGCGGCCGCGGCGCGGAGGAAGTCGCGGGCGAGGTCGGCCTCCTTGTCCGTTGACGGCCGCCCGTACGCCAGCCGCCATGCGAGCCGCAGCCGCGCGCCGTCGTCCGCCTCCGCCTTCTCGACGCGGGCCGCGAACGCCTTCGCCGCGGCGACGACGAACGGGCTGTTGAGCGCGAACAGTTGCTGCTGCGGGATCGTCGTGACCGTCCGCGCGTCGCTGGTGACGTTCGGCTCCGGGAAGTCGAACAGCGTGAGCGTCGGGTTCGGCTTGAACCGGCTGATGAACGAGTACAGGGTGCGGCGGCGGTTGGCCGGGTCTTCGGGCTGGAGTTGGGTCTTCCCGGCCGGGTCGAGGAACGGCGGCCCGCCGACCTGCGCGTCGAGCCGCCCGGCCACGGCGAGCATCGCGTCCCGCCACGCCTCGAAGTCGAGTCGCCGCGCGGTCGCCCGCCACAGGTACCGGTTGTCCGCGTCCTTCACCGCGTTCGCCGGGTCCGACGTACCGCCGAGCCGGTAGGTCGCCGACAGCACGATCTCGCGGTGCAGCCACTTGGTGGACCAGCCGTTCTCCGTGAACCGCACCGCCAGTGTGTCGAGCAGTTCGGGGTGGGTGGGCCGCTCGCCGAGCACGCCGAAGTTGCTCGGCGTGGCGACGATGCCGCGGCCAAAGTGATAATGCCAGACACGGTTCACCCACACCCGAGCGGTCAGCGGGTTGTCCTTGCTGGCGATGGCGTCGGCTAGGTCGAGCCGGGTGAACGTCTCCTTCCTGACCGCCCCCTTCTTCGTGAGCACCTGAGGGAAACCGGGCGGGGCGAGGTCGCCGAGCACCTCGGGGTTGCCGCGGACGTGGACCCGCAGCGGCTGACCGCCGCCGGCCACCGCCGGTGCCTTCACCTGCGGCGCGGGCGGCGCCTTGTTCAGCCCCTCCAGTTCGGCCGCTAGCCCGTCGTACTCCTTCCGCTCGGCGGGGCCGAGCAGCGGCACAACCTCGGCGGTCGTCAGTTTGAAGTACGCCCCGTCGTTGGTGAGGAACACCTTGAGCAGCGTGTCGCTATCGGGCGGGGGCTTCTTCCCGGAGTCCAGATCGCGCAGGGCGGTCGTCACCCGGTCCTTGACCTTCGCCGCCTCCTCGACCACCGCCTTCGGCGGGTCGGCCGGGCCGTCCTTGCCCGCGGCCTTGAGAGCGGCGGTCGCGGCGGCCTGCCAGTCGGCCAGCAGCGGGAGGGGCTTGCCGGCGGCGAGCGATTTCGCCCACCGGGCGAGGAAGACGGGGCGCAAACCCGCGGCGCGGGCCACGGCGTCCGGGTCCGCCTTCCCGCCCCGATCGGCCACGAGCTTCAGCCGCCACGCGGAGAGCAGGTAGGCATCGACGCGGGCCAGCTCGTCCCGCCCGATCCGGCGGGCCTCCGCCTGTGTGGTCTGGTCCAATCGCGCCTTCCGGTCGGCCACGTCTTTTCGCCACCGCTCGGCCGCCGCGACGTTCGCGGGCGAGTCGAGGACGACTTCCGTGCTCAGCGTTGCCCCGTTGTAAGCCGTTGCGAGCGAGAAGTAATCGGCCTGAGGAATCGGGTCGAACTTGTGGTCGTGGCACCGGGCGCAGCTGACCGTCAGCCCGAGCAGGCTGCGCGTGACCGTATCGACGCGGTCGTCGAGTTCGTCGGCGGCCTTCTTCTTGACCATGCCGACCGCGTTCCCGCTGAACCGCTGGCCGAGCCCCTGAAAGCCGAGGCCGCCGAGCCGTTCGGCGTAATCGGCCGTCGGGTCCGGGCTGAGGTCGCCGGCCAGTTGCAGCCGGACGAACGTGTCGTACCGCATGTCGGCACCAAACGCCTTCACGACCCAGTCGCGGTACCGCCACGCGTTCGGGGCGGGCACGGGACCAACGGTCCCGCCGAGGTCGTCTGTGTAGCGTGCGAGGTCGAGCCAGTACCGGCCCCACCGCTCGCCGTAGTGGGGCGAGGCCAGCAACCGATCCACCACTTTCTCATAAGCGTTCGGGGCACCGTCCTTCTCGAATGCCTCTACGTCTTCGGGGGTCGGCGGGAGGCCGGTCAGGTCGAACGTGGCGCGGCGGATCCAGTCCCGCTTCGCCGCCGGGGCGACGGGCTTGAGCCCGCGCTTCTCCAACTCCACGAGGACGAACCGGTCGATGTCGTTGCGGGGCCAGGTCGCGTCCTTGACCGCGGGCGGGGCGTGCTTGCGGGGCTGCTGGAACGCCCAAAACTGCCGGCCGCGTTCTACGTCGATCCCGGCCGCCGCGGCGGCCTTCCCGTCGCGCGGGTCGGGCGCGCCCATCTTCACCCACGTCTCGAAGTCCTGAATCACCGCGTCGGGCAGTTTCCCCTTGGGCGGCATCTTGATGTCGCCGTCGTGCCGCAACGCCTTGAGTAGCGTTCCCTCGGCGGACTTGCCCGGGACGACAGTGGGGCCCGAGTCGCCGCCGCGGAGGAGTCCGTCGCGGGTGTCGAGGAGCAACCCGCCCTTGAGCTTCTTCTGCGCTCGGGCCTCGGCCGAGTGGCACGAGTAGCACCGCTCGCTTAGCACCGGGCGGATCTTCGTTTCAAAGAACTCGACGCCTTTCGGGTCGGGCTTCGTTGGGGGGTTCGGCTGAGCGACGGCAGGAAGGGATGACACCCCAATGAGGAAGAGCGAGAGGAGGAGGTCACGGCGGCTCATGTTATCTGTCTCGGTCGCGGGCCGGGGTGGCAGGGAGGGATCCAGGGGCGGCTTCGTCAGGCGTCCGGTTCCGATCCGGCAGGGAGAGGTGGGGCCACAGCCCATACGGCGACCGGGGCCTTGTTCGTCGCCGTGACCAGGAGCTTGCCGTCCGGGCTGAACGCCATGGACCGCACGCCGCGGGCGCCGGTGTCGATGACCTGTGTGCGGCGACCGGTCGCGGCCGACCACACCCACACCTGCCCGTCCCCCATGCCTGCGGCGAGCAGCTTGCCGTTCGTGTCGAACGCCACGCGCGTGACGGTTCGTTCGAAGCCTTCGAGCGACCGCACCAACTTGCGGTCCGGCACGTCCCACACCTGAACCGCCCCGTTGAACCCGACGGCCAGATGTTTCCCGTCTGCCGAAAACGCGAGTGTGGTAATCGGCTTTCGCCGCGTCGGCAGCTCGAACGATCGCTCGCCGGTGGTCGTGTCGAACGCCACGACGACGTTCCCCGTGTCCCTCCCCAGGTCGGACACCCCGACCGCGAGCCCGCGGCCGTTGGGCGACGCGGCCAGGCAGGTGACGGAGTTGTCGAGGTCGAATGCGAACCGCTCCTTTGCAGTGGCGACGTCCCAGACACGCACCCGACGGTTGTTCGGCTTCGGGCCGCCGGCGGTCGCCACCCACGAGGCGTCCGGTCCAACGCACAGGACCCGGGGATCGTTGACGCGGACGGGGATCTGACCCCGTTCGGCCCCGGACGGCAACTCGCGAACGACGATCCGCTCCTCGCGGTCGTCG
>VGZJ01000364.1 GCA_016872595.1 Planctomycetota bacterium | reverse complement strand
GGCTTTGCCTTCAGCCGCGGAGCGGCGTCGGATGGTAGACGGGGGTGAACGAGGCTCTGCGAGCGCAACCCCGGTACACGTCGCACAACAGTTGGGCGAAGCCCCGGAGGGGCGACGGAACTAGCCGCGCCGGTGTCCGTCGCCCCTCCGGGGCTTCAACGTCTCTCACGTCGCTCGATTCCGCGGGTTGCGCTCGCAGAGCCTCGCTTCACCCTCTGCTACCATCGGTCGCCCCTCCGGGGCCAAGAAATCACGTCAACTTCTGTGGCGATAACCTCTCAGCTAGGATCGGTTCGCGTTTCGCTGCCTCGTCCCAATCGGTCATCAGCGCCGCAAGTGCCTGTCGCTGCATTGCGTTCAGTTCATCGCCGGTGAAGTCGATCTATGTTCCCGGCGGCGTATTCCAGTTCCCGTAATCGTGGTAGCCGAAGAATACGAAGTACGCCCAGTCGTCGCGCGTCGCCAGAACGGGCGCAGGCAACCCCAATGCGCCGATCCGCTCGCGGTTCCGCTCCTTCCAGCCGGCGAAGGCGGTGTCCTGTTCCGCCTTTCGCTTGTTGTTCTGGCGGAATCCCATCGGCTACTACCCTCACACTACGTCGTCAGTTTCCGGTACTTGATGCGCGTGGGGTGGTCGGCCGCCGGGCCCAACCGCGCGCGGCGCTGCTCTTCATACGTCTCGAAGTTGCCTTCGCACCAGACCACTTTGCTGTCACCCTCGAAGGCGAGGATGTGCGTCGCGATGCGGTCGAGGAACCAGCGGTCGTGCGAGATCACCACGGCGCAGCCGCCGAAGTTCGTCAGTGCCTCCTCCAGCGCGCGGAGCGTCTCCACGTCGAGGTCGTTGGTCGGCTCGTCCAGTAACAGCAAATTGCCGCCGCTGCGTAACAACTTCGCGAGGTGGACCCGGTTCCGCTCGCCGCCGGAGCAACTTCCCACCAGCTTCTGCTGGTCCGGCCCCTTGAAGTTGAAACGCGCGCAGTACGCCCGGCTCGCGACCTTCTGCTTGCCGAGCATGATGTAATCGGTGCCGCCGGTGATCTCCTCGAAGATGGTGTTCTTGTCGTTCAGCGCGTCGCGGTTCTGATCGACGTGCGCCACCTTCACCGTCGGGCCGACCGTGAGCTTGCCTCCGTCCGGGGTCTCTTGTCCCGTAATCATCTTGAACAGCGTCGTCTTGCCCGCGCCGTTCGGCCCGATGATGCCGACGATGCCGCCCTTCGGCAGGTTGAACGTGAGGTCGTCGTACAGCAGGATGTCGCCGTAGCCTTTCTTCACGCCCTCGGCGCGCACGACGAGGTCGCCCAGCGGCGGCCCGGCCGCGATTTGGATCGTCAGCTCCTTCTCGTCCTCGTCCATCACCTGCTCTTGCAGCTTGTCGATGTTGGCGAGGCGGGCCTTGCTCTTGCTCATGCGCGCGCGGGGCGAGCTTTTCGCCCATTCGAGTTCGCGCGCGAGGTGCTTCTGCCGGGCGCTCTCCTGCTTCTCTTGAACGGCGAGTCGGCGCTGCTTCTGTTCCATCCACCCGCTGTAGTTGCCCTCGTAGGGGTACCCGCGGCCGTAGTCGAGTTCCAGAATCCACTTCGCCACGTTGTCGAGGAAGTAGCGGTCGTGCGTGACCGCGACGACCGCGCCGGGGTACGCGGCGAGGTGGTGTTCGAGCCACTCCACGCTCTCGGCGTCGAGGTGGTTTGTCGGCTCATCGAGCAAGAGCAGGTCGTGGCGCTGGAGCAGCGTTTTGCACAGCGCGACGCGCCGCCGCTCACCGCCGGACAGCCGCTCGACGGGCGCGTCGGACGGCGGGAGCCGCATCGCGTCCATCGCGATTTCGAGCTGCCGGTCCAGTTCGTAGGCGTTGGTCGCGTCGATCTGGGCCTGCACCTTCTCCATCTGGTCGGAGAGCTTGTCGAAGTCGGCGTCCGGGTCGCCCATCGCCTCGCCGATCTCTTCTTGGCGCTTGACGAGCGCGCGGATGTGCGCGACGGCCTCTTCCACGTTCTCAAGGACCGTCTTGCCCGGCGTCAGGTGCGGTTCCTGCGGCACGAAGCCGATGGTGGCGGTCTGGTGCGGGGCCGCCTCGCCCATGAACTCCTTGTCCGCGCCGGCCATGATCTTGAGCAGCGTGGATTTGCCGGCCCCGTTGGAGCCGATCACGCCGATCTTCGCGCCGGGGTAGAAACTCAGGTTGATGTTCTTGAGGATCTCTTTCTTGCCGTAGTGCTTGGTCAGGTCGCGGATCGTAAACACGTAATGGTCGGCCATGATTCCCTCGTGCGGTCGTGATGAGGGAATCTTATCGGGAACGGCGCACGGTGGAACGCGACTTGGCGCGGAACGCGCTGCTTGACAGGGCGGCGAGATGTGCGAGAGTGGCGGAGTGCGAACGCTGGGGGTAGCGCGCGGCGCGCGATGAGCTGAGTATCATCAGCCCGCTGATTCCAAGTTCGGCGGGAGTGGACGCGATGGCGATTACCGATTGCCTCATACACCGGGATCCCGATCCGGACGCGGAGGGCTACCTTCCGCCGGCCGAGCTATTGCGGCGAGTGGCCACCCTATTCCCACTGGCCATCATCGACCGCGAGCGGGGTGACCGGGTCATCCGGGCGGAGGCGGACAACTTGGCTAGGCTGATGAACCCGACCGACCGATTGGTCGAACTTCACCGTCAGGCGGTCGGTCGGGTCGCGTACGTCACAATCCGCGATGCTACCGGCGGGCCACAGTTTGGCTTCCTCCTCCGCCCCCGCCCGACCATGATCGAGATCGAGTACGAACGGCCGGGGGACCGGCAGGTTTGCCGACCGCTCCTTGAATCGCTGGCAGTGGCGCTGGCGGAGTACGACATCCTCACGGAAGACTTGGACGACTAACGGCACGCCGAACTCGGCGCTGCGCCGGCCCCGACCATGTGATACTCACTCCCCATGTACCCCGCGCTCAGGGCGGAGCGCTGGGCGCAGACCAGTTGCATTGGTGCGCGTCCGCCGAGTCGCGGTCGCACGGAGGCGGTAGTCGGCTCATCACCGGCTGAGGCGCAATCGGCCGATCGCGCCGACCTCACACTACGCTGAACGCGACCTCCTCGATGTCGCAGCGCCCGCCCTTCTTGAACGGGCGCGGCATGGGTTGGGCCGCGCCCTTCGCGTCGACGGTGCGGCAGCGCAGGGTGTACTCGCCCGCGGGCAGGCCCGGCATGAGCGCGGCCCAGAACGCCTTCGCCAACCGCATCGGCCACTCCTTCGGCTTGCCGGCCGCGGTGAACCCGGTCGTGCCCTTCGGGATCGCACCGTCCGGCAGTTCGCCACCCCACTTGACCGGCGGGGGAAGGATCGTCGCGTCGGCCCACGGCGCGGTGGTGAAGTACGGGTCGTTCGCGTCCCACCCCATCCCCTTAGGGTTGGCCCACACTTGCACTTTCGCGAGGCCGGAGATGCCGGACTGCGCGTAGCCGGTCAGCGGGATCGGCGCGTTGGCCTTCACTGTGTCCGGCACGTGCAGCGTCGCGGCGAAGGTCTTCATCGGGCTGTCCACGTCGTTGTTCTGTTCGCCGTAAGTGTCGTTGGCGAAGAAGCGGTTGCTGAGGACGATGTGCGTGATCCACTTCACGCACTTGTAGCCGTAGTGCTCCGGGGCCACGATGCGCACCGGGCCGCCGCGCGCCGGCGACAGCCACTCGCCGTTGAGCTTGTAGCACGCGATCACCGGGGGCAGGTCGTCGTAGTCTTCGAGCACGCGGCCGATGGGCAGCGAGCCGCGGAACATCTGCTTCGGGTCGTCGTTGTGGTAGCCGTAGTAATGCACGCGACGCAGGTTCTCTTTCGGCTTGGCGAGCCACACGAGTTCGCGCAGCGGCACGCCCTCCCAGATGCCCATTCCGAGCGGGCAGCCGAGGTTCAGGCACGTCATAATCTTCGGGAACCGCACCGCGTGCTTCTCGCCCAGTTTCAGGAGCGCGTCGAAGTCGATGGCGGTATTGTCCTGCTTCTTGAACTGCTTGCCGAGCGTGGCCGGGTGTTCGGGGTCGCTGACGATTTCGAGCTTCCACGTCTCGCGCGTGAGGCCCACTTCCTTCTTCTTGTCGGGCGGCAGTGTGTGCGGCACCGGCCGCCCGCGCGACACGTCTTGGAACTTCGCGGGGACGGTGAAGTAGCTTTCGAGCTTCGCGATGGCCGGCGTCAGTTCCGGGGGCAACTCGGCGCTGGCCCGCGCCGCGACCGCGCCGCCGGCCGTGAGCGCCGCGCCGCACCGCAGGAAGAACCGCCGCGACAGGTCGCTGTGGTCCGCATCGTTCATAGCTGCTCCTTGTTGGCGCGGTGATTTCGTAGGACAGGCTCAACGCCTTTCACACGAGAATACCACGGAGCGCGCGTCATGGGTGCAACTGTTTGTCGGTGGGGGATTCTGGGGGCCGCGAACATCGCCCGTAAGAACTGGAAGGCGATCTGGAACGCGGAGAACGCGACCCTCACCGCGGTCGCCAGTCGCGAGCCGGCGCGCGCGAAGGAGTGGCTGGAAGCGAATCAAGCGGAGTGCCCGTTCCCCACCGCGCCGGCCGCGTGCGACTACGACGCGCTCTTGAAGCGCTCCGACGTGGACGCGCTGTACATCCCGCTGCCGACCGGCATCCGGCGCGAGTGGGTCGTGAAGGCCGCGAGCGCTGGCAAACACGTCCTGTGCGAGAAGCCGTGCGGCCCCGACGCCACCGAGCTGCGCGCGATGCTCGATGTGTGCAAGGCGAACAACGTGCAGTTCATGGACGGCGTGATGTTCATGCACGGCAAGCGCTTGCCGCTGCTGCGGTCGGTCCTCGACGACGGCGAAACGGTCGGCCAAATCCGGCGCATCGTCTCGAACTTCAGCTTCGCCGCGGGCGACGACTTCCTGAAGAACAACATTCGCGTCTCGAAGGAGATGGAACCGCTGGGCGCGCTCGGTGATCTGGGCTGGTACAACATCCGCTTCTCACTGTTCGCCATGAGGTACGCGCTGCCCACGACGGTCAGCGGCCGGTTGCTAACGGAGCACGCGAGCGGCGTTCCGCTGGAGTTCAGCGGCGAGCTGTTCTGGCCGGGCGGCGTGAGCGCGTCCTTCTACTGCTCGTTCAACACCGAGCTGCAGCAGTGGGCGCACGTCAGCGGGACGAAGGGGAGCATCGACGTGCGCGACTTCGTGCTGCCGTACTACGGGTGCGAGTCGTCGTTCGTGGCCGACAAGCCGGTGTTCAACGTGAAGGGCACGCGGTACCACTGGGAGAGCCACCCGAAGCGGTTCGCCGTGACCGAGTATAGCGACGGCGCGCCGGACGCGCAAGAAACGAACATGGTCCGCACCTTCAGCGCGCTCGCGCTCGGCAAGACGCCGGACCCGTTCTGGGGCGACGTGGCGCTGAAGACGCAAACCGTGATGGACGCCTGCCTCGCGTCGGCCCGGAACGGCGGCGCGCCGGTGAAGGTGTAGTCCCCAAAAAACTCGGTTCAAGTTCGCGGCAAGGTGTGCCGATTGTAACGATTGCCCGCGCCCGCGGGCGCGGTGCGCTCGTTACGGTGGACCGAACCGATGAAAAGCAACGATCCGCGAGAGGGCTAAAACCCAGGTGATTCGCGATACCTTCGCTCCAAGTCGGCCATGAGTATTGGCCGCTTCTTCTTGGATCGTGCCTTCTTCATGATCTTGCGTCGTTTCATGG
>VGZJ01000363.1 GCA_016872595.1 Planctomycetota bacterium | reverse complement strand
GGCCGACGCCAGCTCCCACGCTTCCGCCGCCAGCGCGCCGCGCTCGCCGGGGCGCTGCTCCGCGTCTTGCCACTTGGCGCGCGCCAACAGCGCCATCAGTTCGCCGAGGTCGGCGGCCAGCGCCGCGCGGTCGGCGTCGGGCAGCCGGCGCACGTCGGCGCGCGTCTGCCATTTGGCGTCGCCGGGCAGCCCGTACGCGGCGAGGCGCTCGGTCGCAACCTTCGTGCCGCGGGCGCGGGCCGCGGGGTCGTCCGGCAGGATCAGGTCAAGGCGGGTCACGTCCAGTTCGGCACGCGCGGCCCGCGCGCGATCGACCGCGACGAGCGCGGCGTTGGTCGCGTGCCGGTGCTGGGCGAGTACACCGAACCCACCGGCGAGCAGCACCGCGCCCGCGAGCAGCGCGCGCCCGGCGAGCCGCGGGTTCCGCCGCCGCCACTTCGCGAACCGCTCGCGCGCCGACGTTTCGCGCGCGTGCTTCAGCGGCCTGTCGGCGAGGTGCCGCTGAACGTCTTCGCTCAGGTCGTCGGCGCACTGGTAACGGTCGGCCGGGTCCGGGGCGAGGAGCTTGCGGACGATGGCTTCGACCGCGGGCGTGGCGTCCGGGCACTTGTCGCGCAGCGGCGGCGGCCCGGCTTGGCGCAGTGCGACCTGCGCCTCGATGTCGCGCACGTCCTTCGCGCCGGTCGGGAACGGCACCGAGCCGGTGAGCAGTTCGTAGGCCATCGCGCCGAGCGCGAACAGGTCCGTGCGCCCGTCGACCGTTCGACCCACGCGGTCGCGCATTTCGCGCAACTGTTCGATGGCCATGTACGGCATGGTGCCGCCGATGCGGTCGCGGTCGGGGTCGGCGGTGTCGAGCGACAGGTTGAAGTCGAGGAGCATCGGCTCGCCGGTGTCGGCGAGGAGCACGTTCGCGGGCTTCAGGTCGAGGTGCAGGATGCCGCGCGCGTGGGCGTGGGCCAGCCCCGCGGCGAGCTGCGCGACCACCTGCAACACGGCCCGCGGGTCGCCCACCAGCGGGGGCGACTCGGCCGCGCTCCACGACCACACTGGGGCGCGGGCCGGGCCCGCGCCGCCCTTCGAGTCCGCGAACTTCGACGCCTTGCTCTTACTGTCGTACGACGTGGTGCGTGCGGCCCGCGCCGACGTGCTCCTGCGCCCGCTCGCGCGCGACGGGTGCTCGGACTGGAACGCCCGCACGAGGTCCGCGAGCGTGGTCTTGCCGAGGAACGGCATGCAGATGACCTGCACCGTGCCCTCGTCGTGGACCGAGTACACCGGGACGACGTTGGTGTGTTGCAAGCGCGCGAGGCGCTGGGCCTCGCGCGTGGGCCGCAGCGACACCTTCAGCGCCACCGGGCGCGCGGCCAGCGCCTCTTGGTGCGCGAGGAACACGCGCGCGAACGCCCCGCGGCCCAACTCGCCCACGAGTCTGAACCCGACCAGTGAGTCGCCGACCTTCGGAGGCCGGCGGCCGGTCACGGGCGCGTCGTGGTCCCCGTCGCCCCAACTGGAGCACCCGAGGTACAGGTCCGCGACCGGCGGCGGGGTGAGGTACGGCGCGGGCACCGGGGGCGGCGGGCTGACCGGCACCGCGAGGGTGGGCGGGCCGTCCACGTCGCGCGGGTCGGAGTGCGGGCCGAAGTTGGAAGAGTACACGGGCACTCGCGGGCGCGCCGGGCCGGGTCCTCAGGTGCTGGCGCGTACAGGGGTTCTCGTCCGTCCGGGCCGAGATTGCGGGTCGTAACGGTTGTGCCGCGGGCGCGCGGCTATCGGCCTGTAGGACAATATCGGTACAACCGGACGGAAGTTGCCCGAAATGCGCGCGCGACTTCTTCGCCGCGGCCCGAAATCGGGGGGCGGTTCGCGCGCGGCCCGAACTCGCGTCGCGTGTGAACGCTGCGGTGCGATACCGACATGAAACTTCGCGCCCCTCAGGCCGGCGCCGGGAGCGAGAGCATCCACACCGCGAACGAGGCCAGCCAGTGCTCGCCGGCGTAGTCGCCGCTGGCGACGTGCTTCAGCCCGGCTTCGGCGTGCTTCGCGGCGCTCGCGATTAGCGCCTTCCGTGCCGGGTCGTCCTTCGGGAGCGCCGTCAAGATTCCGCGCAGGCACCACGCGCGACTCAGGTTCAGCCCGTCGAGGTGAACCAGTTGCGGGTCGGTGCGGTCGGTCACGGTCGCGGGGGCGAACAGGTTCGCCGGTTCGCCCTTCGCCGCGCCCGGCAGGTACTTGTGGAACCACTTCTGGAACTCGGCCGGCGGCAGCACCCGGCGCATCAGGTCGGCTTCACACAAGCTCGGCGAGAGGAAGTCCGCGCCGTCCGGCTCCCAGCGCGCGGGCGCGTCGGTGTCCTTGCCGTAGTAGGCCTTCGCGCGCTCCTCGATCCGCTCGCGCAGCTTCGTGTTGCCCACGGCTTTGGCGTAATCGTGTGCGAACGTCAGCCCGAACGCGGTATTCGAGTGAACCCCGGCGCGGATCGGGTACGTCTGTTTGGGGAAGAACTCGACGTAGCGGTTGGCGATCAGCTCCGCGAGCGGCTTGAGGTTCGCGCTCCACCGCTTCGCGTCGGCGTCGTCCCACGTGTGCAGTTCCTCCGCGAGCTTGAGCAGCCACGACCAGCCGTAGGGCCGCTCGAACGACTTGGCTTCGGGGCGGTTGAAGTACGCGACCTCGGCCTTGATGTTGTCCGCGGTCAGGTGCGCGTTGAGTACAGCGCGGATGTCCTTCGCTTCGGGCAGGTCCGGGTGGGCGCGCAGCGCGCGCGCCAGCATCCAGTGCCCGTGAACCGCGGAGTGCCAGTCGTAGCAGCCGTAGAACGCCGGGTGCAGCGCCTTCGGGGTCTTGGCGTCCTTGTCGTCGAGCAGGACGTGCGCGGGCTTGTTGGGGAACTCGCGCGTCGCGCCCTTGAGCGCGAGTTTCGCGAACGCCGACGCGCGCTCCTTCGTGAGCGTCTCATGCTTCGGCACGGGCGCGGGCGGTTCGGCAGCGGGCATAGCGGCGACCCCAAGAAGCAAAAGAAGCGGCAAAGGAAGAAACAGAAGGAAACGCGGCACGAGATCACCGAACCCTTTCGCGACGGCACCGAGGGGCGACGTGGTTCCGACGCCTACACTACCCGCACTGCGGGGACCGCGAAAGGGACCGCGCCGCGCGTCACACCGAAACACACCATGCCCACCGTTCGCTACCACGCCCTGCTCTGTCGCGACGCCGCCGGCGGGTTCTCCGCGCTCGCGCTCGACGACGGCACCACCGGGTTCGGCGCGAGCGCCGCCGACGCCCGCGACGACCTGCGCGACTACCTGCGCTGGGCGCACCGCAAGGAGCCGTGGCGCACCGCCCCGGACTTCGCCGACCCCGAACTGCGCTGGTTCACCGTCACCGTGCGCCCGGAGTACGCGGCCAACAACCGCCTGTACCCGTCCGACGTCGAGGTCGGCGTGCGCGTGCCGTGCGTCGTCGGCACGCGGGCCAGCGGGCAGCACGCCGCCGACCTCCCGCTGCTCGGCATCCGCTTCGATTACCCCGGCCGCGCCGAACTCGACAAGCTCGTCGAGCGCTACGTTTCGCAGGCGCTCGAAGGCAAGACGCCGGAACAGCTCGGCGCGTACCTGCCGCCCGCGCACGCGGAGCTGCTGGAACTGACGGTGTCGGTTCCGAAGGACGCGCTCAGCGCCGCGGAGAGCGCGGCGCCGCCCCCGCCGACGCTCGCGCAGGTCGCGGAACCGGTGGGGGATCGCGCCGTGCGCAAGGGCTTCGCCCGCGCGTGGGGCCGCGAACCCGAACTGGCCGCGCTCGTGCGGAAGTTGCACCACGAGAAGGCCAACGTGCTGCTCGTCGGCGAGAGCGGCGTCGGCAAAACGACGCTCATGGTCGATGCCGTGAAGGAGGCCGAAAAGCTGGCCCTCGCGGAGGAAGAGGCCGACGAGCGCCGCGCGAAGTACAAGCGCCGGTTCTGGCTCACCAGCGCCGGCCGCCTGATCGCCGGCATGAAGTACCTCGGCCAGTGGGAAGAGCGCGTCGAAGCCGTCATCGCGGAGCTGGGCGAACTCGACGGCGTGCTGTGCGCCGAGCGCCTGCCGGAACTGGTGCGCACCGGCGGCCACGGCCCGACCGACAGCGTCGCGGCGTTCCTGATGCCGTACCTCGCGCGCGGCGAGCTGCGCATGATCGCCGAGGTCACGCCGGCGGAACTGGACGCCTGCCGCCGCTTGCTTCCCGGCCTGCCGGACCTGTTCCAGATCGTCCGCGTCGAAGCGTTCGACCGCGCCGCGGCGCTGGCCGTCATCGACAAGCAACTCGAAACCGCGGCCAGCGGGCCGGGCCTCGACGTGGAGCGCGGCACCGGCGAGCGGATCGTGCGCCTGTTCCGCCGCTTCATGCCCTACGCCGCGTTCCCCGGCCCCGCGTCCGCGTTCGCGCGGCAGATCGTCGACGCGCACGTGCGCGACAACAAGAAGCCCGTCACGCCGGCCGCGGTGGTGGACCGCTTCCGCAAGCAGACCGGCCTACCGGAACTGTTCCTGCGCGACGAACTCACCCTGTCGCGCGACAGCGTCCTCGACTGGTTCCGCGCGCGCGTGATCGACCAGCCCGAAGCGTGCGAGGCCGCGGCCAACGTGGTAATGACGGTGAAGGCCGGGTTGAACGACCCCCAGCGCCCGCCCGCGGTGATGCTGTTCTGCGGGCCGACCGGCGTGGGCAAAACGCACATGGCGCAGGCGCTTGCGAGCTACTTCTTTGGTAGCGCGGCGAACCCGGAGCGTGAGCGACGGGGTGAGAACTCGGCGCTTGGCAGCAGCGTGTCGCACCCCGTCGCTCACGCTCCGGGTTCGCCGGCGGATCGCCTCATTCGCCTCGATATGAGCGAGTACGGCGGGTTCGACGCGGTGTATCGGCTGCTCGGCCCGCCGCACGGCGAACCGGGGCCGCTGGTGAAGCAGGTGCGCCGCCAGCCGTTCAGCGTGCTGCTGCTCGACGAAATCGAGAAGACCGCGGCCGACGTGTTCGACACGCTGATGGGCGTCTTCGACGAGGGCCGGCTGACGGACCAATACGGCCGCGTGACGAACTTCCGCAGCACGATCATCGTGATGACCTCGAACCTCGGCGCGGGGATGTCGCGCGCGGTCGGGTTCGGCGAGGGCGCGGGGCCGGCGTATCAGGACGTGGCGCTGAAGTTCTTCCGCCCGGAGTTCTTCAACCGCATGGACGCCGTCGTCACCTTCCGCCCGCTGCTCCCGCCCGCGGTGAAGGCCATCACGCGCCGCGAGCTAGACGCCATCGCCAAGCGCGAAGGTCTTCTCCGCGCCGGCGTCTCGGTGCGCTGGTCCGAAGCGCTGGTCGATCACCTCGCCGCGGTCGGCTTCGACCCCCGCTACGGCGCGCGCCCCCTGCAACGCGCCATCGAGCGCGAAGTGGTGGCGGGACTGGCACGCTGGCTGCTGGCGCACGAGATAAGCGAGGGGACGACGATCCAGGCGGATTGGCGCGAGGGGGCGTGTGTGTTCGCGGGGTGAGGCCGGCGAGTGGTTGAAATGCACGAAGCGCCAGAGGATGATACTCCTGTCATGCGTTTGGCACGTTCGGCCACTACTGACCGGCAGGTAGCGAGCCCTGTACAACCCACCGGATCGTCGTAACCTGTTTGCCATGAGGACCAAAGGTACAGCGGCCGAACTGGAGGCCCGCCGCCGGCTGGCCGTGCAGCGGGTGGGCGA
>VGZJ01000362.1 GCA_016872595.1 Planctomycetota bacterium | reverse complement strand
GCCAGTGCCACTTGCGCCTTGAACGCCGGCGCGTGCGTGCGGTTCGTCTTGCCCATCGTTGAAACCCTCGAATAGGACCACCCGATAGCAACCTATCCGGTGGTCCAGTTTTCGGGGTCCACCATAGCGCGTATTGCGTGAGGCACTCGTACCCGGTCACCGCCTTCGCGTCGAGTTCCACCGCTTGCTGCGCGAACTTGTCGATCAGCCGGTCGGCGTTGGCGATGAACTGGCGGTACAGTTCCTCGGTGCCGGCGAGCCGGAACTGCGGGTCGTCGGCGAGCACCGGCAGCAGGTTGTGCAGGTCGAGCGCGAAGCTCGCGCCGGTGGCGGCGGCGGCCTTCGCCACGGCCTCTTCGACCGCGGTGGGCGGGCGCTTGACGGGCGACGCGGGCGGCCCGATGAGCTTGTTCAGCCGGTCGAGCGCGACCGCGACCTGTGTCGGTTCCGGGGCGCGCGCGAGCCACCCGCGCGGCACCAGCGGTTCCGTCACCATGCCGATGACTTCGTCCACCTTGCCCCCGGCGGCGAGGTCCGCGGTGCGGTGCAGGCTCGCGGAGACCGCGTCCGGGTCGAACCCGAGTTGCACCCAGCGGGCCGCGGCGAGACCGGGCATGACCTCGCGGAACCGCTTCGGGTCCGGTGCGGCCCAGCGCTTCAGGACGGTGCGCCCGACGAGGAGCGCGGCGCGGCCGACGACCTCGGTGCGCGGCCAGTCGAACGCGGCCAGCCCAAACGCGGAGACCGTGACCGGGCCGCGCGCCGTCGGTCCGGTGTCGGCGGTGCGGGCGTCGCGCACGTTGTCCGCGGCGCGGCCCACGGGCGCGAACAGGTCGAGGCGGATGCGGTCGGCGGCTTCGCCGTGGGGCTTGAGGGCGGCCTCGCTCGCGGTCGGGTCCGGGGTCCGCTGGGTCGCCACCGGGACCGCGCGCGCGCCGGGCGCGCCGACCCCGCCGGACCCGCGCGGGCGCGGCGCGGGGATCGTGGCCGGGGTGCGCCGCGGGGCCGCCACCACCCCGGAGCGCGGCGGCAGCGCGGCCCCGTTCGTCGAACCCGGCAGCAGGTAGCACCGCGCGAACGGCGCGTCCTTCTCCTTCACCAACCCGCCGCGCTCGTCGTAGTGCGCGGTGAACACCGTGTCCGCGCGGCTGAAATGGTTTAGCTCGGTCAGGGCCGCGTAGGTGTTGCCCAGCGCCTGCGCCGGCGTCAGCGACGGGTCCGCGGGCGGCAAAACGAACAGCCCGATCACTTCCGGCGCGTCGTACCCCATGCGCCTCAAGCGCGCGCGCACCGCGTAGGCCATGTCGAGGAACATGCCGCCCCCGGTGCCCCCGGCCAGCCCGCCCACGACGTACACCCGCGGCCGGTTCGTGCGCCGCTGCAACCCGGTGCGGGTTTCGGTCAGGTTCAGCGCGTCCGGCGCGACCGCGCCTTCCAGTTCCGCTTGCACCTTCGCCATGAGCGCGCGGTAGTGGTCGAGGAACGCGAGCCGCCCGAACACACGCACGCCCATCGTCAGCGGGTTCCGCGGCAGCTTGTACAGCAGTTGCGGGTCGAGCCACCCGTCCGTGAGGTTGCGCCCGTTGAACCGCGGCTTGTGGTAGTGCGTGGCCCGGTTCAGTTTGGCCGCGAACACTTCCGACGACGACAGCCCGGCGAGCCGGTCGTCGGGGCGGTCGCGGCCCGCGTCTTCCAGCGCCTCCGGGTCGGTGTCGACGAACAGGGCCCGTACCGCGGGCGTCATGGCCGGCGGGCCGAACCGCTCGGCGAGGTCGAACCGCAGGCGCTGGAGCACGCGCAGGCCCGCCTGACCCAGTCCGATGACGAGGGCCGGGCGCAGCGGGCCGGCACCGGTGAGTTCGGGCGGCGCGGGCGTGAACACCGGGCCGAGCGGTTCCGCGAGCCGCGACGGCGTGTCGCCGGCCGCGAGCAGCGCCGGCAGGCCCGCCAGCGGGTCCGGGGTCGCGCCGCGCGGCGGCGTTTCCACGTCCGGGCTGGACACCGCGTACCGGGCGTGGCTCGCACCCGCCCCGGCCCCGGTCGTGAGCGCGCGCACGAACGCCGACACCGTGGGCCAGCGGTCGTCCGGGCGCTTCGCCAGCGCCCGCGCCAGCGCCGGCCGGTCCACGACCGGGCTGGAGTCGAGGTTCGGCGGCAGGTTCAGGTGCTGCATCAGCAACTGGCTCATGCTGCTACCGTCGAACGGCCGCACCCCGGTCAGCAACTCTTGGTACACGCACGCGAGGCTGTACTGGTCGCAGTAGCGCGTAATCAACCCGTCGAAGGTTTCCGGCGCGGCGTACACCGGCGTGATGCCGCCCGTCACCTTCGCCATCAGCCCTTGAAGGTCTTTCACCTGCCCGAAGTCCGCAACCTTCACGTGGTTGTGAAGCATGAACAGGTTTTGCGGCTTGATGTCCAAGTGCTGGAGTTGGAACTGGTCGTTGAACAGGTCGAGCACCTCGGCGGCCTCGGCCATGTACTGTAGCAACTCATCGCGCGGGATACCGGGCAGCCCCTTGTCGCGGCAGTCGCGGAAGCGGTCCCACAGGTTACAGTCGGCCAGTTCCATGACGATCATGAGGCGGCCGTCGACGATGTCGTAGCGGTCGAGCGCGAGGAGGTACGGGTGGCGCACCTGTTTGACGCGCTTGAGCGCCTTCAGCTCTTGCTCGGCGTAGCGCACGAGGTCGGCGTCTTTGGAGCGCATGTCGCCGTGAATGATCTTCACGGCCTTGAAAATGCCGCCGGGGGCCTCGCACCGCCAGACCTCGCCGAACCCGCCGGAGCCGAGGCGGTCGAGGAGCCGGTAGCCGGGGATCGGTTCGGCCTGAACGTCGAAGCGAACGGACATCGGGCAACCCCGTCGCGGAGGGGAGCGTGTGGGTGCGAGTGCGTATTCACTGAACCGTAGAACACGAATTGCGGCCGGGGCTGAAGAACCCGAAACCGGCCGAAACGCGCGGGAAAAATGAGAGACCCCCACCAAACGGCGGGCGGCCACGACAACCGACGCTGGGGCTTTATCGGGGGCGATGTGACTATCCAGACTTGTGCGATTCCGTCCGTGGTCAAGGTCGCGATGAACACCCCGGCCGCTGGCCCAACCCGGTTGACATGAACCGCGAACGGCTTGCCGTCCGAGCGAAAGGACGCGGAGTTGGCGTCGTCGTACCTGCCGAGGTCGAGAGCATGTCGAACCTCGTGCGCCTTGGAATCCCACAAGTCGAAAGCCGGTGCCCAGTTCGCCTGCCCGCCCCACGCGCGCTGGTCGAACACGAGGCCCAGCGCGAGCGTCCCGTCGGGCGACACGTCGCGAACCCAGCGCCCGGGGTGCCGGGAGACTTACTCGAAATCGGGGAATGAGCGGATCGACGTGCCGCTGGCGGCGCTCCCGCACCCCGGCCCGGCGGCCACGGCGGCGTACAGCGCAGTGCCCGACGCCGGCCTCGGCACCGCCCACTGCCGCACCCACGTGACCCAGTACCTCGACGTGGACACCGAGTGACACACCGCGACGAGCCGGAAGCGCCAGCGCGGGACAACCAACACAGTTGCGCGTGTTGGTTGTCCCGCGCTGGCGCTTCCGGCTCGTCGCGGTGCGGCTTATGCCCCGCACGGGCACTGTTCGGGCGTGATGAAGAACGTCGGGTCCGCCAGTTCCGGATACAGGCACTCGTGCGGGCGCGGCGCGGCGCTGGTCGGGGCCGGGGCCGGGGCGCGGTAGATCTGGCCGTGCGGCGCGGTCGTCGGCTCGGTCGTCTTGATCGGGGCTTGCGGCGTCATGGCGGTCTCCTCCGGTTCGGGCGTGTTCGCGGGGTGCGTGTGTCGGTTCGCTAAACGTGGGTGTAATCGGGCAAGTAGTATCGCAGCGGGTCCGGGTCGGGCACGGGCGGCAGCGGCACGCCCCCGGCCGGGGCTGCGTCCGGGCCGAGCGGATCGGGAACGTGCGTCAGCGGCGCGTCGGTCGGGTTCAACTTGTTCACAGTTCGCCTCGTTCGTGGTCGCCGCCCCGTGCGGCCGTCGCAAGGTAATGAGGGCGCGCCCCGCAGGTTTGACGAGAAAACCAGAAAACAAAAAAACGGCGCGGCAACGAAACGAACCCGCCGCGCGTACGCGCGGCGGGGCGTGGGAGAGGTGGACGGGCGACCGCGGGATTAGCGCCCGCTGACGTTGCTTAGGCGCACGCTCACGGCCATCGGCTTGCCGTTGTCGCCCAGTCGTACGCGCTCGGTCAGGGTCACTTCGGCCCCGCCGGTCGTTTCGAGCAGCCCGTAGTACAGGTCACGGTTGTTGAGCACCGGGGGCACTTCGAGTACGGCATCGGCGAACACCGCGGGCCGGCCGAGCAGCGCGCCGAACGGGTCCTTTTCGGCGCTGAACATCTTCAGATTCACCGAGTTGTCGGCGAGGAAGTCGGCCACCGGGAACAGCAGCCCGCTCGCGTCCTCGGCGAACTTCACCTTCAACTCGAACACCCGATCCGGGGCCGCGACCGGCAGGACGGTGAAGTCCGGCACGTTGCCGCGGACGAGATCGTCGAGCATTGCCCGCACCTTTTCCAAGTTCTCGTGGGTGTGGAGGAACTCGAAGTCGGAGGCCTGCAGCAGATTCAGCCGGCGGCCGAACGCGCCTTCCACGTTCACGTCGAACTTTTTGTACAGTGCGGTCATGTAGCGCAGGAACCCAGGCCGGTCGAGGCCGCGCACCGAGGCGGACAACCCGCCGCCCAGCAGCGTCTCGTCGAACGGCGCGTCGAAGGCGGAGGCCGGCGCGAACGGGGTCACGAGGTTCCGCGGCTGCGAGTGCAGGGTAACGTTCAGCTCCGCCACCACATCGGTCGAGCCTTCGAGCCGCAGATCGAACTTGAAGTTCTCGACGCAGTCGACGCGGGTGAACACGGACGAGAAGGGCTTCGCAACGGTCTTCATCGGACGCTCCTCAAAACAAGTGGCGATTGGTGTGCAGCGCGTGCCGCACTCGCGAGGAAATGACCGCGCGGCGCGCGCCGTTGACGGAAAAGCGCAGAAAATGTTCGGCAACGAAATAGCCCCGCCGAAAGGCGGGGCCGGGAGAGGGGCGAACCGTCACGGGCTACACAACGTGCGGCGCATCGGCGACGTCGGGCGGCGCGAAGGCGAGCCTCCGCGCGTCCCGCATTTCCGCGTTGAACACGACCGGAAGCACCTCTTGCGCCGCGGCTTCTTCGGTGTACAGTTCGGCGCGCCGCGCCATCGTGAGACGCTGCGCGGGCAGATTGCGGAGGCGCTCGCGGAGGGCCGTGGCGTACGCCCGTTGAACCGCGGTCGCGCACTGGCACCCGATGATGGTGGTCAACACGAACATCTCGGATTGGAACGTCAGGCGCTGCTTCAGGAGGCTCAGCTGGTTCTGCGAGGCATTGAGTACCGCCATGATTTGCTCGTTGCTGAAGCCGTTGTGCAGGCACTCGAACAGTTTCAGTTCGTCGTCGGTCAGGTGCTCGCGCAGTCGGCACACCAATTCCTCGGCCTCGCCTTGCTGCTCAACGATGTCGCGCTTGGCTTCTTCGGTGTCGGGTACGGCATCGACGGGAGTCGCGTCGGCCGTGCCGGGAGCAATAGACTCGTTGCGCAATAGCGATCGATGGCCTATTCATAGGGTTATGACGAATTACGAGAAATTGCGTCGGAAGCCGTTGTTGTTCCGCATGTTCACGGGGCTCTCGGCCGACGAGTTCGACAAG
>VGZJ01000361.1 GCA_016872595.1 Planctomycetota bacterium | reverse complement strand
CACGTACCGCAGGGCGTCGAACACGTCTCGCAACAGGTGGTCCCGTTGCGGCGCGTCCTCGCGCATGAGGGTCAGGTACGGGAGCAGGAACTCCCACTCCCGGTCGGTTACGTCACTCGGGTACGACTTCCGTGCCTCGCTCATGCACCTAACTTATCCCCTATCATGACGATAAGTGCATAACTGGCTCTAGAGCAGGTTCGCGAAGAAGGTGCCGGCCGCGGTCGCGATCTCGTGCTTGTACACCGCGAGCCGGTGGTCGCCGTCTTTGAACAGCCGCAGTTCTACATGAGCGTACCCGACGTTCTCGATGAAATACAGGCTGTCGGTGTGCGGAACCACGTCGTCCGCGAGGCCGTGAAAGAGCAGCGCCGGCGTGCGCCAGCCGGTCAGCAGCGCGAACGGGGCGTACTGCTCGCGCGCGGCCACGAGGTCGTAACCCAATTCGATGTCGAGCCACTCGTTGCGGAACCGCATGCGCCCGGTGCGCGCCCACTCGGCGCGCTCGGCTTCCGTCAGCGCGTTCCAGCGCCGGTCGAGGAACCCGAACCCCGGCGCGACGAACGCGCACCCGACCACGGCCTTGCGGTTGTCCTTCGCGAACCACGCGGACGCGAACCCGCCCATGCTCGACCCCACCAGCCCCAACCGCGTATGGCCGCGGGTCGCGAGCCAAATGCGGATCGCCGCGAGGTCTTCCAGCAAGAGCGCCGGGGAGAGGTCGGCCATCGTGCCACTCGATTCGCCGTGCCCGCGGAAGTCGAACGCCGCGAACGCCCACCCGCGCCGCGCGCATTCTTGTTGCACCGCCTCGGACTTCTCGCCCCCGCGGTGGCTCCCGAACCCGTGGACCCACAGCACCGCGAAGTCCGGCGCGGCGGTGCCCCGAACGTAGGTGCCGGCAAGGTGCGCGCGACCGGACAGGGCGATCCGCGTTTGTATGGGATTCGTGTTGGCGTCCACCATTCTCTCATGGTATACCAGCCGATGGATGGTGTGCGGAACTCGCCCGCACGTATCCAGAGATCATCATTCTCGGCGGATCGCTCCCGCGCGGTCTTCTTCCACATCTCGGAGGTTCATATGCGCGCTCTTCGTGCGCGTCGGCGTGCGTTCACGCTGATCGAGTTGCTCGTCGTTATCGCGATAATCGCGATCCTCATCGGGCTGCTGCTCCCCGCGGTCCAGAAGGTGCGTGCGGCGGCGGCGCGGATGGCGTGCTCGAACAACCTGAAGCAGATCGGGCTCGCGCTGCACAACCACCACGACGCCCGGGGCACGTTCCCGCCCGGCGGGATGCAGACCGGGCGCAACGGCACCCCGTGCTACACGAACTGGGCCGTCGAGATCCTGCCGTACATGGAGCAGGACGCCCTGTACCGGCAGTACCAGCAGAACCAGCTCAACGAATCGGCGACCAACAACGCGGTCGGCCGGCAGCGGGTGAAGACCTACGAGTGCCCGGCGGACACGTTGGTCGGGATCCTTGAAGTGCCGGCCAGCGGCCCGCACGGGGGCCAGCAGTGGATGCACGGGAGCTACCGCGCCGTGTCCGGGCGCAGCGGCGCGATCGGGCGCGGGTTCTGGGACACGTTCGAGGACCAGTTCTGGCCCCCGAACTGGCAGATGGACCTGTCGTGGCGCGGCGCGCTGCACGGCACGTCGGCGTCGTACAACGGCGTCCCGGCGGCGACGGCGACCGGCACAAACGGTTCCTCGATTACACAGATGGGTGGCCCGGAGCGGTTCGCCAATGTCACCGATGGTACCGCCAACACGCTGTTGGTGGGCGAGATGACACTCACCAACAACACGCGCCGGGCCACGTTCTGGGCGTACACCTACGCCTCGTACAACCAATCGTCGGTGACGACCGAGAGCCGCGTCCTGACGACCGACTACGCGCGGTGCGCCACTTCCGCGGGGCAGGGCGGCGACAACCCGTGCAAGCGGAGCTTCGGCAGCGGGCACGGCACCGGGATCAACTTCGTCATGTGCGACGGCTCGGTACGGTACATCTCTTACGGCATCGACATCAACATGCTCGCGGCGGCGGCGACCATCGCGGGCAACGAGGCCGTCAACCTCCCCTAACCCACGAGGGCCCCATGCGCCGCAGCGCACTCGCGGCCCTTGCCCTCGTCCTCGGCGGCGTCGCCGGGTGCGGGGGCGGGGCGAAGATCGTGCCGGTGTCGGGTGTGGTGAAGCTCAACGGCAAGCCGTACGCGAACGCGGTCGTGAGCTTCCAACCCGTCGGCTCGAAGGACAACCCGAACCCCGGCCGCGGGTCCACCGCGGTCACCGACGCCGAGGGGAAGTTCACCCTCAGGTACGACGGCACCAGTGACGGCGCGCTCGTCGGCAAGCACCGCGTGCGCATCTTCACCCAACTCGGCGCGGAAATACCCGACACCGAGGGCGACCCGGCCGCTGCGGACGAGGCCGCCAAGAAGCGCGCCAAGAAGAAGATGACCATGAGCACCGTGGAACTGATCCCGCCGGAGTGGAACGAGAACAGTCAGAAGGAGTTCGACGTGCCGGCCGGGGGCACGGCCGAGGCCGTGTTCGAGATCACCAACCCGAAAGTCAAGAACTGAGTTCATCTTCCGCGCGCGGGCGAGCGACCGGCTTCAACCGGCCGCTCGCTTTTTTCGCGCCCTCGCGCATAATGGGGCCGCGCCCACCCCCGCGAGGATCAGCCGTGCCCCGCCCCCTCTCCGCCGTTGCGCTCGCTTCGCTCGTGTCACTCGTCGCCTTGCGCGCGCCCGCGGCCGACCCGCCGGCGATTGCGGACCAAGCCCCCAATACGTGGGTGAAGCGGTCGCCGCTCGAAGGCGGGCCGGCGTCGCCGGGACTGGGCTACGAGGGCGCGTTCGCGTGGGACAGCAAGCACAAGCGCGTGATCCGGTTCGCCGGGCACAATCAGGGCGGCGGCGGCGAGCAGAACGCCGAGACGTGGACGTTCGACCCCGTCACAGCGAAGTGGGAACTGAAGGAGCCGAACACGTCGCCGCCGGGCGCGTGCTGCAACCAGCAGAACGTGTTCGACGCGGACCAATCGCGGTTCCTGCGGTTCCCGGCGTTCAGTGGCAGCCACGGCTGGCACTGGTTCCGCGAGAACTACCTGAGCAACAGTTCCATCTGGAGCTACGACCTCGCGACGAACACGTGGCGCGACCGCCGGCCCCGCGCGTCGCGCCGTTGCGCTGCGCGAGTTGGGACAGCGACCACCAAGTCGCGCTGATCTTCGGCGGGGAAGGGAGCAGCGAGGGTACGCTGGTCTACGACCCGTACACGAACACGTGGCACCGCTTGAAGCCGAAGGACGAGCCGGACCCGCGCAGCGGCGGGAACATGGCCTACGACGGCGCGAACAAGCTGCACGTCATGTTCGGCACGCAGTTCGGCAACGACCCGCTGACGTGGACGTTCGACCTGCGCAAGAACGAGTGGCGCGGGCACAAGCTGAAGGGGCCGCCGACCGACCGCAACGACCCGGTGCTGGCCTACGACGCCAACGGCAAGCGCACCATCGCCCTCGTGCGCGCGCTGGATAAGTTCGAGGGGAAGGAAGTCGTCGGCGGGCACGTCGAGACGTGGGCGTTCGACGCGAAAGCACTGGCGTGGAGGCAGCTCAAGCCGGCGCGAGAGCCGGACGGCTGGAGCAACCGCTCGCGCGGCCTGACCGCGATTCCCGAAATGAACTTGCTTCTGGCAGAGTCGGTGGTGAACCCGGCGCAGAAGGTGCTCGGCGTGCAGCGCGAACAGCAGGTGTGGACCTACCGCTACGCCAAGTCCGACCCGCCGAAGGTAGTTCCACCGACGAACGTGCGCGTGCGAACCGAGAAGGGCGCGGCAGTCGTGGAGTGGGACGCCGTTCCCGGTGCGACATCGTATTGCGTCTACGGCCTCGTGGGTGACACCCTGTGGACCGGGGTGTGGGATGATGTTGCCATCAAGATCACGCGCACGAGTACGCGGGACACCACTCCTCGGAAGGATCAAGTTCCCGCGTACAAGGTGAGCGCGATCTTCGCGGACGGCACGGAAAGCGGGCATTCCCCCATCGTCCGCGCGCAGCCGCGTGTGGCCGATGACCTCATCGCGTCGGTCGTTGGCGCGAAGGAAGTGAAGCTCGCGTGGAAGCCAGTACCGGACGCGGTTGGCTACTACGTCGAGCGCGCGCCGGTCGAGGTGTTCACCGAAGATCAAGTCGTGCGGTTGAAGAAAGACACCGACCCTCTGCTGGAACCGAGCGTCGGCGCGGTGAAGCTGATCGGCAAGTTTGAGCGCGTCACGAAAGAACTGGTGAAACCGACCGCGTTCACCGATACCGGCATCGACCTGACCAAGCTCACGAAGGTTGAGGGCGAGTCGACGTTCGCGCACCGCTTCGGCAAAGACCAGATCGACGACAAGGGCAAGGCGTACCGCTACGGTGTGTATGCGTACCGCGTGCGCGCGGTCAACGCGCTGGGCGTCGAGGGCGGGCCGAGCGCGTGGGCGCTCACGATCCCGTCGAGCGTGCAGCACGTCTACGCGAAGGAAGACGGCACGAAGTGTCATCTGAAATGGGCCGCGAGCGCGGAGAGCGGGATCGCGGGCTATCGCGTGTACCGCATGGACGGGCCGAAGATCAACGGGGCCGGGCAGAAGGTCGTGCGCCGCACCGCCGACGCGCAGAAGGAGCTGACGTTCACCGACGAGACCGGCAAGACCGACACCAAGCGCTATTGGGTGATCGCGGTAGACGCGCTCGGGCAAGAGGGCGTCCCGTCTGCGCCCGCGTGGGGCTGGCGGCAGTTCAAGTCGGTCTACGACGGCTTCACCGGCGCGTGGCACCAGTGATTCCGATGTTTGTAGTGACCCGTTTCAGCGGGTCTTATCGCAGTGTGCGACCGCGAAGCGCGCTGGCCTCGCGACCCGCTGAAGCGGGTCGCTACGAACATTGCGCCCGCACAGATTGCCCAACCAGAATTCCTTCGCTGATCCAGTCGTATTAGCCATGCGCTCTGCGTGGCACGAATCCGCGCGCTTCACTTGTAAAAAGTTCAGCGGCGCAATTTCGTCTCAAGCGGACGTGAACAACAATGGAAGCACACACCCGCGGCGCGCGGGCCGCGAGCGTCCGACTCGCTCCCGTCGCCGGTGAGGTCCGCCATGTTCGCACACCCGCTGCGGTCGAAACTCCTTCGCACGCTTGCCGGCGTTAGCTGTCTGGCACTGCTGGGCGCGGCCGGCGCGCTCGTCGCCCAACCGCCCGCGCCCGCGAAGCCCACCGCGCCCGTCGCCGTGGCCGATGTCACCCTCGCCCGGGCCGCGCTCGCGGCCCTCGACGCCGACCCGGTCCTCAAAGACGTGAACCTGATCGTGAGCGTGGTGGACCGCGGCGCGGTCGTGGGCGGGCCGGTCGCCACCGACGAGATCAAGAAGCGCGCCGAGGCCGTGATCCGCGGCGTGCCGGGCATCGCGTCGGTCAAGAACGTGTGCTTCGTTCAGGCCGACCCGGACCCGCTGTTGCGCGCCGTGGCCGAGCGCATGAAGGGCGGTACGAAGCCCGGCAGCGCCCCACTGCCCGGCGTCGCGCTTGCCCCGACCGCGCCCGAGGGCCACCTGCCGGCGCTGCCGCCGGAACCGCCGAGTGACCTGCTCGCCGGCGCGCCGAACAACTCGGTAGTCGCGCAAGCGCCGGCGCTGCCGCCGGTGCGCGTGATCGGCGGGCCGGTC
>VGZJ01000360.1 GCA_016872595.1 Planctomycetota bacterium | reverse complement strand
TTGTCGAACTCGTCGGCCGAGAGCCCCGTGAACATGCGGAACAACAACGGCTTCCGACGCAATTTCTCGTAATTCGTCATAACCCTATGAATAGGCCATCGATCGCTATTGCGCAACGAGTCTAATCCGTTTTCCTATCCAACCCCACCGCGTTCTATGGCGTACGCGCTGAGTGCGGCGTCGCACGCTTCGCAATAACCGCCTTCAACCGATTCTTCGTCCGGGCGTGCATCACCCCAATGCCGCGCGAATGGGAAGCGGTGCGAATCTCGTCGACACACCGGACCCCGAACCAGAAGGCTGGAAGTTAGCCGCCGGTATGGAACCAATCGGGAATGATGCAGCCCGCAGTAGGCCACCCCGTCAATGTCGTAACTACCGGGGAGATTCCCACATTTCGGGCAGTAGCAGTCTTCGTAGCTACGACACACCGTGAGCGTACTGCAATTGCAGTAGCAGATACAGCGCTCGGGTGCTTCGAGTTCGTCTCCGATTTCGAACGAATGTGGACGATGACTGCAGATCGGGCAACCGAGTTCTCCTGTGTCATGCCAATGATACCGATTGCCGCAGTCCGTTCGGCAGTTCGCCCACACAACTACCGTTTGAATACTTAACGTCGGTTGGCGGCACTGTGGGCAGCGCATTCTCGCTTCGTTGATTTCCTGCTCGGTGACGAAGAGCGGAGCATCCGCGGGACGCGCGGCGCGCAGCTGCGTGGTAATCTGTGGTTCGGCTTCCGCGCATCGGCGAGTACAGTCTTCGTGCGTGCCGTACGTCATCAACTGGCGTTGTTCATCCTCCGGAAGCGCGAGCGAGTGATCAACCAACCGGCGCTGTTGCCAGTCGAACGCGGGGAACCACCACCGAAAGAAGTGATATCCCCACCGGGCCTTATTGGTGACGAATCCGCATGGGCATGAAGCGCGAACGAGTTTCACGGGAACACGCTGGGTTTGTGGCTTTAAGCGATCTGGGCCTCGCCCTTCAACTGCGGGTACCACGCGGGTTTCTTACGCACTTCGGCCAGCACGCGGTTGAGTATGTCTTCGTCTGTTGGCAGCGCCGAGGTGAGCGCCGGGCGCAGGGGCATGGGGAGGTCGTCCATGCGGCAGACGGTGCCCGCGGCGCTCACGCCGGTTGCGGCGGTGGCGATCTGCACGCGCGGGATCGTGCCCGTGCGCGTCAGCTTCGGGCCGATCTCGATTGTCGGCACGTTGGCGAAGCCGGGCGCGGCGCTGCTGCCGAGTACGAGTGCTGCGTCGATGTCGCCGCGCGCGATCAGGTCTGTGGTCGTGAACTCGCCGGGGTTGTAGCGCGGGTAGCCGCGGCTCAGGCTCACGCCGAACGGGTAGCCCGTTGTCCACCGCAGCACCATGTCGGAGCCGACGAGGTTGCCATGCTGGCGCATGGGCAGCGCCACGAATTTCGTGAAGGCGTTCAGTTCCATCGCGAGCCGGTACGCGGCCCCGACGTTGCCGTGCCCGCCGCGCGTGGCCGCTAGTCCCAGCCCGAAGAACATCACACCGAACCGCGCCGCCTTCATGCGATCCAGAAGCGCCCGCAGTTGGGCGACCGTGAAGCCGGTTTCCGCGACGCGGCGCTCGTCCACGGGTTGGCCGCGCAGCAGCGCGACCATTGCCGAGAGCGCCTCGAAGTCGGTGCCCTCGCGGATGCGGAAGAACTGGTCGGCGTCCTTCGCGGTCGCGGTCTCCTCCACGTCCACAAGTACCATCGTGCGATCGCGCCGGCCGCGCGGGGTGAACTTGCCGGCCGGGTGCAGGGCGTAGCGCGACGTGTGCCGCGGGTGCGTCTCCGCCGGGTTGCAACCCCAATACAGCAGGAAGTCGGCCCGGTTCTTCACCTCGCCCAGCGTACAAGACACTTTGCCCACGAGCTGCGTCGCGACGAAGGACGGGCCGTGGCACTGCGACGTGTAGCTGTCGATGATGCCGCCGACACTCTCGGCCAGCGCGACCGCTTCGCGCTGGGCCTCGCAGGTGGAATAGCCGTGGTCGTAGATCAGCGGCAGGTTCGCGGCGTGAAGCAGATCGGCCGCGAGCGCGACGGCGTCGGCCAGCGAAGCGGGTTTGCTGTCGATAAGCGCCGGGGGCAGGTTCGGGTTCGGGGAGTGGTCGCGGAACCACGTTTCGCCCAACTCGCAGGCGTTGACCGCGCGGGTCACGCGCGCGCCGTCGGTGTGAACCTCGATGTCGTCGCACGCGCACCCGCACCCGGTGCAGGTCGCGTGCTTCACCACGGCCAACGTCATCCGCGCCTCTCATGGGTCGCGCGAGTAGTTCTCGCGACACAGGGAGTATTGTAGGGGCGCGGCCTTTCTGTAGCCGGGGTCTGTGACCCCGGTAGCTGAACCTAACGTGCAGTTCCGGCCTCACAGAGGCCGGCTACAGAAGAGCAGGCGCTACGCCACCGGCCCGCCACTGTGCGGCTTGGGGTACCACCCCGGCCGGCGCTGCACCGCGGCCACGATCTTCTTCAACACCTCTTCGTCGCTCAGGTACGGCGACTCGAGCGCCGGGCGCAGCGGCATCGGCACTTCGTCCATGCGGTACGCGGTGCCCGGCGCGCTGATGCCCGCGGGCGCGGTCGTGAAGTGGACCCGCGACAGGCGGCTCGTGTGCGTCACCTTCGGGTCGAGCACGATGGTCGGCGTGCGGCGCAGGTGCTCGATGGCCGGCTTCGGCATCGTCGCGCCGGGGTCGGCCCCGATCACGATGGTCGCGTCCGTGTCGCCGCGCACCAGCAGGTCGATGGTGGAGTACTCGCCGGGGTTGAACCGCGGGTAGCCGCGACTCATGTTGATCCCGAACGGGTACGAGAGCGTGTACCGCATCACCACGTCCGCGCCGGTCACGTTGCCGTGGCCGCGCATCGGCATCGCCACGAACTTGGTGAAGGCGTTCAACTCCGTGGCGAGCGTCAGCGCCGCGGCGCTGTTCATGTGCTTGCCGCGCGTCATAGAGAGGCCCATCCCGAAGAACAGCACGCCGAACTTCGCGGCCTTCATCCGGTTCACGAGGTCTTGCAGTTGCTCCAGTGTGAGGCCGGTTTCGGCGCAGGCCTCGGCGCTCACCTTCTGGTTTTTCACCAGCGCGCGGAGGATGGTAATCACCTCGAAGTCTTTGCCGGGCCGCACCTGAAGGAAGATGTCGGCGGCCTTCGCGCTCATCGTCTCGCGGATGTCCACGAGCACCATCGTCCGGTCCTTGCGGCCGCGCGGCAGGAACTTCCCCTTCTGCGTCAGCGTGTACCGCGTGAAGTGCCGCGGGTGGCACTCGGCCGGGTTGCCGCCCCAGTAGATGATGAAGTCGGCCCGGTTCTTCACTTCGCCCAGCGTACAAGACACCTTGCCACCCAACTGGGCGGCGATTTCGGTGGGACCGTGTCAAAGCGACGTGTGGCTGTCGATGGTCGCGCCCACCAGTTCCGCGAGCCACACGGCCTCGCGCTGGGCCTCGCAGGTGGTGTTGCTGAGGCCGTACACGAGCGGCATGTTCGCGCCGTGCAGGATGTCGGCCGCGACCTCGACCGCGTCGTCGTAGCTCGATTCCTTGCCGTCGATGAGCGCGTCCGGGTAGTGGCGCTCCGCGGTGTGGTTCTTGAACCACGCCTCACCGAGGATGCACGCGCGCTTCGTCTCGACGATGCGCTCGTCGTCCGCGTGCAACTCGATGTCGTCGCACACGCACCCGCAGAAGGTGCAGACCGCGTTCTTGACAACTTTCAGTTGGCGCTTGGTCGGTTCGGGAGCGGTCGCGGTGGTCATGGTGTGAATCGTGTTATTGTGGTTTGGGTTCAACCGGCGGGGCGCCCGGACCGGGCGGGGCGAGGAACGCTCACCCCAGCGCGCGGCCGCGGAAACTGCCACGCACGCGCCGCGGCATGAACCGCCCCGGCTCGATCTCTTCCCACGGCGCTTCGGCCGCGGCTTCAGCGGCGCGCTCTTGCGCGTCGTTTGGCTTGTCGTTGGTGTTCATTGGGGCTCCTTCGCGCTCGCCTGCGGCTCGCGGCTAACGACTTCGACTTCCACTTCCCAGCCCTTTGAGGTGGGCATTCCGGTGCCGTCGGTGTCGCCGCCGTACAGTTGGCACGTCGGCGGGCCGTAGGGCACGAACAGCATCCCGCGCGACACCTTCGCTTCGACCACCTGAAACGTCGCCTCGCCCACGTCGGTCCGCACGCGGATGGTCGCCCCGCTCGCCGCGCCCAACTCTTTCAGGTCGTCCGGGTGCGCCTGCATCGTGTTCACGACGGCGTTGTAGTCCGCGCCGTCCTTGCCGACGTTGATCTGCACGCCCTGCTTGTTCGACCGAATCGGCATCAGGAGGAATCGCATGACACTCGCAGCTCGGGGCGGGAACCGCCATCTTAGCCGTTGCTGCCGCTGCCGCAACCGAATACACGTTGACTATCCTTCCGGTCGGAGCGCGCCGCCTTGCTCACCCTGAACAGCGTCGAAGTCGAAGACACGTTCGCGGAAGCGTTCCCCATGACCGCCGCGCGCGTGGTGGTCACGGCGGAAACGATCCACTGGGCACGGGTCGCGGGCACCACCGCCACCGGGTACGCGGCCAGCGTCATCGGCTGCGACACCGAGGCCGCGATTGAGCGCGAGCTGTCCCCGGACGAAACGCCCGACGGCAGGCCCGGCGTCGCGCTCCTCTACTTCGGCTTCAGCCGCGACGCGCTCGCGAAGGCCGTCACCAATCGCGTCGCCCAGTGCGTGCTGACGTGCGCGACGACGGCTTGCTTCAACGGGCTGGCCGGCGAGCCGGGGAAAACGATCCGCGTCGGCGGTACGCTCCGCTACTTCGGCGACGGCTGGCAGATCAGCAAGCTGCTGGAAGGCAAGCGCTACTGGCGCATGCCGACGATGGACGGCGAGTTCCTGTGCGAAGAAACCTTCGGCACAGTGAAGGGCGTCGGCGGCGGGAACTTCCTCATTCTCGGCGAAACGCAATCGCAAACGCTCGCGGCGGCCGAAGCCGCGGTCGAAGCGATCCGCACGGTGCCGGGCGTGATCCTGCCGTTCCCCGGCGGTGTGGTTCGCAGCGGCAGTAAGGTGGGCAGCAAGTACAAGGGGTTGAAGGCCAGCACGAACGAGGCGTACTCCCCGACGCTGCGCGGCGCGGTGAACAGCGCACTGCCGGAAGGCGTGAATGCGGTGTACGAGCTGGTGTTCGACGGCCTCGATTTGGCGAGCGTCGAGCGCGCGACCCTAGCGGGCCTGACCGCCGCGAGCCGCTGCGCGGGCGTGAAGAAGCTCACGGCCGGCAACTACGGCGGCAAGCTCGGCCCGCACCACATCCACCTCAAGAAGCTGATTGCAGGGGTATGAACGACGTTAGCCGCGAGCCGCAGGCGAGCGCGCGTTCAGCGCTCGCCTACGGCTCGCGGCTAGCTGGGCCGACTACCCCTTACCCCTCGATGTTGGCGAGGTAGTCGTCGTACTTCTTGCGGGCCTTGAACTCGTCGTTCATCAGCTTCTTCTGCTGGTCGGTGAGCTTGTCGATCTCCTTCTCCTGCGCGGCGAGCTTCTTCAGGTACGTGTCGTACACCTCGGCCTCCTTCGGGGTCTCGCGCAGGTTCTTGCGGATCCGGTCCTGATCGGCGTTCAGGCGCGACAGGTCCGCTTGCACTTGGGTCAGCTCGCGCCGCACCACGTCCCACTCGCCCTTGATCTTCAGCGCGTCTTGGAGCTTGGCCTTCAGTGCGGCGCTGGCCTCGGTCAGGTTGA
>VGZJ01000359.1 GCA_016872595.1 Planctomycetota bacterium | reverse complement strand
GCGGCAAGGAGCCGAAGCCGCTGAAGTTCGCGCTGAACTACGGGTTCCCCGGTGGGAAGGTCGCGTTCGACCGCCTGTTCCCCGCGGCCGACGGCACGTTCACCTACCACCGCAAATGGTTCCGGCTGAAGGGCAAGGAGTGGCAACCGGCCGAGGACCAGCGGCTATCGGTGAAGCTGCCCGCGGGCGACCTGCCCGAAAAGCTCGACCTCACGTGGAAGGGCGAGCGCGTGCTGTGGGACGCCGACGGCAAACGCACCGCGCTGCCCGTGGGCGTGACGATGAGCTACAAGCGCAGCTCAGCCGACGTGTACGCGCTGGCGAAGCCCGCGGAGCCGAAGTGGGAGTGGATACCGGCGGAACTGCTCCTCGACCGCGCGAAAGACACGATCGTGTCGCTGACGTGGCGGAACCGCGCCATCGGCGACCTCCGCGGGTTCCACCCGGTGTACGCCCACCGCGCCACGCCGTGAGTCGGTACCGACTCTGGTCCGGACCGACGCGCTCGGTGCCCTTGTCGTAGAACCGGCTGGAACGCGCTCGACCGCGGCGCGGGCGCGCGGTACACTCGGTTTTCCCTCCAGCGAGCCTTCCCCATGCTCACGGTCCTCGGCCCGGCTTCGCGCGCCCTCTGCGACGGCGTCTCCCGGCGCGGGTTCATCCGCCTCGGCGCGCTCGGCACCGCGATTACCCTCGCCGACGTCCTACGCGCGCAGGAGTCGCGCGCGACCAGTGGAGCGGCCGTGAAGCCCGGCTCTGCGGGCGACAGGTCGCGAGTCCCGCCGGGCACGGCGGTCATCCTGTGGTGGATGGGCGGCGGGCCGAGCCAGCACGAGACCTATGACCCCAAGCCCGACGCGCCGGACGTCGTGCGCGGGCCGTTCAAGTCGATCCCGACCGCCGCGCCCGGCGTGCGGTTCAACGAACTGCTGCCGCTTCAGGCGAAGGTCGCGGACAAGGTCGCGATCCTGCGGTCGATGAGCCACTACGACTACAACCACCCGGACGCGGCGCACCTCGTGCAGACCGGGTACCACGAGAAGAACGTCCAGTTCCGCGGGCAGTTCTACCCGGCGCAAGGCTCCGTCGTGGCGAAGGTGCGCGGCGCGAACGCGGTCGGGATGCCGCCGTACGTGTGCATCCCCGATGCGTACTTCGCGCGGCAGGGTTTCTACCAACTCGCGACGTACCTCGGCAACGAGTTCGACCCGGTGAACAGCGGCAGCGAGCCGACGTTCCGGTTCACCGGCCCCGGCCCGTCGTTCACACTGCCCGCGGATGTGACCGTGCGCCGCGCCGAGGACCGTAAAGAACTGCTGCGCCGCCTCGACTCTGCGACGAAGCGCGCCGAGCCGGTCGTGGGCGGGTTAGACGCGGCGCACCAGAAGGCGTTCGATCTGGTTACGAGCCGGGCCGCGAAGGAGGCCTTCGACCTGTCGCGCGAGCCGCAGAAGGTGCGCGAGTCGTACGGCACGAACCCGTGGGGCCGCGGCGCGCTGCTCGCGCGCCGGCTGGTCGAGGCCGGCGTCACGTTCGTGACCGTGAACCACTACGAGGCCGACGTGGACTGGTGGGACGACCACTACACCATCGAGAAGAACATCAAGACCCGGCTGCCGCCGTTCGACCGGGCGCTCGCGGCGCTCATCGAAGACGTCCACGCGCGCGGCCTCGCGAACCGCGTGCTGATCGTGGCGATGGGCGAGTTCGGGCGCGGCACGAAGATCGATTCGCTCGCCGGCCGCGGGCACTGGGCGAAGGCCATGAGTGTGTTGCTCAGTGGCGGGGCGGTGAAGGGGGGCCGCGCGGTCGGCGCGACCACCGCGGACGGCGGCGAACCGGCCACGCACCGCTACGGCCCCGGCGACGTGCTCGCCACCATCTACCATCACCTCGGCATCGACCACGCCGATTCGCTGCCCGACAAGCAGGGCCGCCCGGTGCGGTTGGTCGATGTGGGCGAGCCGATTCGCGAACTGTTCTGACGCGCTACGTCCTTCGTCGCTTTCATCACGGTGTCACATGCGCACGCGCCGCCGCGGGTTCACGCTCATCGAACTGCTGGTCGTCATTGCGATCATCGCGATCCTGATCGGGCTGCTGCTGCCCGCGGTCCAGAAGGTGCGCGAGGCCGCCGCGCGCATGGCCTGCGCGAACAAGCTCAAGCAGGTCGCGCTCGCGTGCCACAACTACGAGAGCGCGAACCAGAAGCTCCCGCCGTCGGGCGTCGGGTACGGGTGGTGCATCGTCAGCGGCGGGTACACCGGCGACGCGCAGGTGTACAACATGAACGGACTCGTGCTGCTGTTGCCGTACATCGAACAAACGGCGCTCGATACGCAACTCAACAAGCAGTCCGCGTTCGGGAACCAGAAGACCGGGTACTGTTGCTCCTACGTCGGCAACACCGGCGGCGCGCTGGTCGGCGACGCGACGACGAACGGCAACGGCGCGCGCATGGCGACCCTGATCGCCACGTTCAAGTGCCCCTCCGATTCCGGGCCGCAGATGCAAGGGCCGAGCGCCCCCTACGGACCCGGCGGGAGCCTCGACGGGGCCAAGACCAACTACGACTTCATCGCCTCGCAGAACGACTTCTACTGTAACTACTGGCGCACCGCCGGGGCGAACAAGTACGCCTTCGGCGAGAACAGCGGCACGCGCATGACGGACATCGGCGACGGCACGAGCAACACGTTCATGCTCGGCGAAACCACGCTCGCGGTGTACAACGGGCGCACCGCGTCGTGGGGCTACCGGGGTGGGTGATGACCGGGGTGGACCCGCGCGCCGGGATCAACGACTGGAGCTACCCGGTCGCCGGGTTCGTACCGCAGGTGGGCCGGTTGGGGAGTTGGGGCCGCGCGGGCAGTATGCACCCCGGCGGCTGTCAGTTCGCCCTGTGCGACGCCTCGGTGCGGTTCGTGAAGGAGTCCACCGCGAGCGCCACGCTGAGCAACTTCGCGACGATCAACGGCGGCGTGTCCGCGAACCTCGATTGACCCACGGGCCTGTCATGCGCGAGTTGGTGTACGCGACCCTGTTCGCCGCGTGTGCGGCCCTCGCCGGGTGCGGCGCGGGCGCGGGCGACCTCGTGCCCGCGACCGGCACGGTCACCGTCGACGACAAGCCCGGCGCGGGCGCGGTGGTGGAGTTCGTGCCCAAGCCCGGGACGCCCGGCAACGGCGGAACCGCGGTGGCCGACGAGAGCGGCCGGTACGAGATGGCGACGCCTCAGGGCAAGAAGGGGTTGGCCCCCGGCGAGTACAAAGTGGTGCTCAGCTTCCGGCGGAACGCAGACGGCTCCGCCCCCGACCCGAACGTGCCGCCCATCGAGTCGGGCGCGACCGAGCGGCTGCCCAAGAAGTATAGCGACCGCGAGGCAACCGAACTGAAGGCGACCGTGGCCGCCGGCGGTGGGCCGCACGACTTCGCCGTTCGGACGACCGGGAAGAAGAAGTAGCGGGGCCATAGCCGCGGGTGCCTCGCGCACACCTCGGCCCCGGTGCGCGGAACGGCGAAAACCCCGCGCCCGCGCCGTGGCCGCGATAGGATACCGTGACCGAATCCGTTCCGGCGAGGCCCGGTTCATGCCCGCACGTCACTTGCGCACGAGGGCGGTGCTCGTCCTCGGTTTCTTCGGCCTCATCGCGCTCGCAATCGGCGTGGGCTTGCGCGACGGGAACCGCACGACGCGGCCGCGGGGCAACAGCGACGGCGACCCCGACCCCGGTCCGGACCTGAAGTACCAGCCGCGGAAGCCGGTCCCGATCGGCGGGTTCGACTTGGTGAGCCGGCTCGCGAAACCGTGGGACCCGAAGGCCCCGCTCGCGGAGGTGGCGCGCTCGTGGGTGCGCCCCGGGCGCGACCTGCTGGACGCGCTGGACCGGAACCCTCCCCCGTTCGGCACGCCCCCGGCCGAAGCCATGCCGTACCACCTCACAAAGGTCATGGCCCACTTGTACGAGGGCGAGCCGGACCGCGCCTACGAGGCGGCCACGGACGCGCGCGGGGCCGCAGCCGCGACGGTTGCGACCGCGGAGGAGTGGACGTACACGTTCGTGTACCTGCAAGCGGTGTGCGCGCTGCGCCGCGGCGAGGACGAGAACTGCATCATGTGCCGGGGCGAAAGTTCCTGCATTTTGCCGGTCGCGGCGGCCGCCGTCCACACGAACCCGGCGGGCTCGCGCGCGGCGCTCAAGCACCTGACGGAGTACCTCGCCCGGTTCCCCGACGATCTGGGCGCGCGGTGGCTGCTGAACCTCGCACACATGACCCTCGGCGAACACCCCGGCGGCGTCGACCCGCGGTTCGTGCTGACCCTCGACACGTTCGTGCGCTCGGAGTTCGACATCGGGCGGTTCCGCGACGTCGGGCACCGAACCGGCCTGAACCGCCTCAACAACGCCGGGGGCGTGATCCTCGACGACTTCGACGGCGACGGCCGGCTCGACGTGATCTTCACCTCGATGGACCCGACCAAGCCGATGGCCTACTACTGGAACAAGGGCGACGGGACGTTCGAGGACCGGACCGCGGCGGCCGGCCTCGCGGACCAGCTCGGCGGGCTGAACTGCGTCCAAACGGATTACAACAACGACGGGTTCCCGGACGTGTTCGTGTGCCGCGGCGCGTGGCTGAAGGTGCCCATGCGCCCGAGCCTGCTGCGGAACAACGGGAACGGCACGTTCACCGACGTGACCGAGCGCGCCGGCCTCGCGGCCCCGGTCAACACCATCGCCGCGCAGTGGGCCGACTTCGACAACGACGGGCACCTCGATGTGTTCGTGTGTTGCGAGACCGGCCCCAACAAGCTGTACCGCAACAGCGGCGACGGGACGTTCACCGACGTCGCGGGCACGGCCGGGGTCGCGGGCGCGGACGGGGCCGTGTGCAAAGGGGCCGCGTGGCTCGACTACGACGGGGACCGCTACCCCGACCTGTTCCTCAACAACATCCTCGGCCCCGCCCAACTGTTCCGCAACAACCGCGACGGCACGTTCACCGACGTGACCGCCGCCGCGGGGATCGCCGGCCCCGAAATGGGGTTCTCGTGTTGGGCGTGGGACTACGACAACGACGGCCGGCCGGACCTGTTCGCCACCAGTTACGCGCGCGACCCGGCCGCCGTGATCCGCTCGCTCCGCGGCGAGCCGCACGGCCTCCCGACCGGCCGGCTGTACCGCAACGTGGGCGGCACGCGGTTCGCCGACGCGACCACGGCCGCTGGCCTCGACGGGGCCTACGCCGCAATGGGCAGCAACTTCGGCGACCTCGACGGCGACGGGTTCCTCGACTTCTACCTCGGCACCGGCGACCCGAACCTCGACCTCCTCGTTCCCAACCGCATGTTCAAGAACGTGGGCGGCACGCGGTTCGCCGACGTCACCGGCACCTCGGGCACTGGGAACCTCCAGAAGGGCCACGGGGTCGCCATCGGCGACTGGGACCGGAACGGTACGGCCGATTTGCTGATCCAGATGGGCGGCGCGATCCCCGGCGACAAGTACCACAACTTGCTGTTCCAGAACCCCGGACAGGGGAACCACTGGCTCAACCTGAAGCTCGTGGGAACCAAAACGAACCGGGCCGCCATCGGTGTGCGGATCAAAGTGGTCACGGCCGGGCCGAACCCGCAGACGGTCTACCGAACCGTTTGCTCCGGCAGCAGTTTCGGCGCGAACCCGCTCGAACAGCACATCGGGCTGGGTAAGGCGGATCGGGTCCAGTGCTGTTGCCATCTTGGACTTGCCGAACTGGTTAGAGATTGGCGAGTTAGGGCTTTCGCTTCAGCGGAACTGAGGTTCAGATGGAGCATTCGTGGATGCCGCATGGTGCGGAGTCCACGAACC
>VGZJ01000358.1 GCA_016872595.1 Planctomycetota bacterium | reverse complement strand
TTCAAGAGGCCAAGCCGGCCAAGGACTTCATCCCTGACGGGCAGACAAAGTCGATCCTCGACCTGCCGCTGGTGGCGACGAACATGAAGCACGATCGAAATGACCCAGACCAATGTGAGTGGGTGGTCGGGGTGAAGTGGGTCTGTAGTTTCCCCCGCGACCAAGCCAAGCGTTTCGTCGGGGCGTTCGCGAACCAGAACATCGTTTGCAAGCTGCGGGACGCACAGACTGTCGAGTTCCTGCGCCGCGAGTTCAACGTCACCGAATGACGGAAGCCATGCCCAAAGATCCGCAACTCCTGGCGCACCAGCAGTGGCTCGGCTACTTGCAGCCGGTGGGCCTCGTCGTGTCGCCGCCGGCACTCGTGCAGGCGCAGGCGTTCGTGAACTCGAACGTCGCGGCCGAGCAGGCGCAGTTCCTCGAACACGTCAAGGAAGTGAACGCCGGCGGGGACGAACCGATTCCCGCGATCACCGACTTGAAGGGGTTGCTCACCGACCCGCACCTATTCGCGTGGAAGGACACGGACCTCGTCGCGGACGAAGCGAAAGTTCGCGATCTCGAAGTCGTCCTGATCGACTATCACGAGACGCTCCGGCCGAGCTTCGCGGTGCCCGCCCCGGAGGGCGGGTGGCTGTTGCTCGTGCAAGAACTTCCGCTCGCCACCGACATGGACGAGATCGCGGCGGACGCCAAGCAGTGGCAGGCCAGCCCGCAGGACCGCTTCGTGCGGTTGCTGCGCGGTGCGAAGGTACCCATTGGTTTGCTGTCGAACGGCGTCGCGGTGCGGTTGGTGTACGCGCCCGGCGGCCACGAAGCGCCGGGGCACATCACGTTCCCGGTTGCGGCGCTGTCCGAGGTCGCGGGCCGGCCGGCGCTCGCGGCACTGCTCATGCTGCTCGGCGCGGAGCGGCTGTTCACGCTGCCCGACAAGCAGCGGTTGCCGGCGCTGCTCGAACAGAGCCGGAAGTACCAGAACACCGTTTCGACGGAACTGGCCGAACAAGTTCTCGCGGCCCTCTTCGAGTTGTTGCGCGGGTTCCAAGCTGCCGACGGCCAGCGGAAGGGCGACCTGCTCCGCGACGTTCTCGCCCACGAGCCGGACCAAGTGTACGCCGGTCTCGTCACCGTCCTCATGCGGTCGGTGTTCCTGCTCTACGCGGAGCAAAAGGGGCTGATGTCGGACGCGGACGTGTACGTCCGCTACTACTCGGTGTCGGGCCTGTTCGAGCGGCTGCGCGAAGACGCGGGCCGCTACCCGGACACGATGGATCAGCGGTACGGGGCGTGGGCGCACCTGCTCGCGGTGTTCCGGCTCACCTTCGACGGCGGGCGGCACACGACGCCCAACCGGCGCACGGGTCGGCCGGAGGGCTTCGAGCTAAAGGCGCGACACGGCTACCTGTTCGACGCCGACCGGTATCCGTTCCTTGAAGGGCGGGCGCGGGGTTCGCAGCGGCGGAAGGGCGAGCGCATCAACCCGCCACTCGTGTCCGACGGTGTGGTGTACCGCGTCCTTCACAACCTGTTGCTGCTCGACGGCGACCGCATCTCCTACGGCACACTGAACGTCGAACACATCGGAAGTGTGTACGAGTCGATCATGGGCTACCGCCTTGAGAAGGCGGGCGGGCGGTCCATCGCGTTGCGGCCGAAGAAGAGCGGCGGCGCGCCGGTCACGGTGAACCTCGAAGCCCTGCTCGCGCAGAAGGCCGGCGACCGGGCGAAGTGGTTGGCGGAGAACGCGGACCAGAAGGTGGACGGCAAGGCCCTTACGGCACTCAAGGCGGCCGATACGGTCGAGGGGTTGGTCGCGGCGCTCGAAAAGCGGATCGCCCGCGCGCTGACGCCGAACATCGTGCCGCCGGGCGGCATGATCCTTCAGCCGTCCGAGGAGCGACGGCGGTCGGGTTCGCACTACACGCCGCCGACGCTCACCGGCCCGGTCGTCCGGAAGGCGCTCGAACCCGTTCTCGCGCAACTCGGTGCGAACCCGACGCCGGAACAAATCCTCGCCCTCAAAGTGTGCGACCCGGCGATGGGGTCGGGTGCGTTCTTGGTCGAAGTGTGCCGGCAACTGGCGGAAGCGCTGTTGCGGGCGTGGGTCGCTCACGGCCAGATGCCGAAGGTGCCGGAAGACGAGACGCCGGAGTTGCTCGCGCAGCGGACGGTCGCCCAGCGGTGCCTCTACGGGGTCGATAAGAACCGCATGGCGGTGGACTTGGCGAAGCTGTCGCTGTGGCTCGCGACGCTGGCGAAGGATCACCCGTTCACGTTCCTCGACCACAACCTGAAGGACGGTGATTCACTCGTTGGGCTAACCCTGCGACAGGTTCGCACATGCCACTGGAAGCCGGCCGAGAAAGAGCAGATGGTGTTGGGCCAATCAGAACTGGTCCGCCGCGTCACGGAGGCGCTGCACTACCGCCATCTGATTCTCGATAGCGACGAATCGACGCCGCACGAGATCAAAGAACAGAACTTGCGCGTCGCAAACGAGCAGTTGAACACGGTGCGGTTCGCGGGCAACCTCGTCGTCGCGGCGTTCTTCTCTGCGGAGAAGGACAAGAAGCGGCATGAGCAGCGCGAAGCGTACAAGAGCGCGCTGGGAGCGTACTTCGAGCATCCTGAGAAAGTGAACCTGCGACCCAACAAAGAGGAACGCGCGCTGCGCGAGGGTGCGCATCCGGTTGAGCCGTTCCACTGGGAGATCGAGTTCCCGGAGGTATTTCAGGGCACCGAGGGCAGCGCGGCGCGCGGCTTCGATTGCATCGTGGGCAACCCGCCGTTCGCGGGCAAGAACACAATCGGCGAAGGGAACCGCGACGGCTACCTCGACTGGCTGAAAACGATTCACGACGAATCGCACGGTAACGCGGACCTCGTGGCCCACTTCTTCCGCCGCGCGTTTGGCCTCTTGCGGCCCGGTGGCACGTTCGGGCTGATCGCCACGAACACTATCGCGCAAGGCGACACGCGCAGCAGCGGGTTGCGTTGGCTCTGCACGAACGGCGGAACCATCTACGCCGCGCGCCGCCGCTACAAGTGGCCCGGTCTCGCGGCCGTTGTCGTGAGCGTGGTTCACGTCGTGAAGGGTGCAACCCACGACCTCTTGCACCCCAAGCAAGCGCGGTGCGAGCTAGACGGCAAGCCCGTGGACCGCATCACCGCGTACCTGTTCCACGCCGGCGGCCACGACGACCCCCTGCAACTCAAGGCGAACGAGGGCAAGAGTTTCATCGGAAGTTACGTTCTTGGCATGGGCTTTACGTTCGACGATACCGACAAGGACGGGGTGGCAAACCCGATCAGCCTGATGCACGAGTTGATCGACAAGGACGCGCGAAACGCCGAACGCATATTCCCCTACATCGGTGGCGAGGAAGTGAACGATAGCCCCACACACGCCTTCCACCGTTACGTCATTAACTTTGGCGACATGACAGAGGAGCAAGCACGCGAGTGGCCCGACTTGATGAAAATCGTGGAAGAGAAAGTGAAGCCGCAGCGGAGCAAAGACAACCGCGAGGTTCGGAAGAAATATTGGTGGCGCTTCGCTGAGACAACGCCGGCACTGTTTGCAGCCCTCACAGGTTCAAACGAAGTAATTGTGATCTCTCGTGTCGGTCAGCACGGGGTCTTTACATTTCTGCCCAGCACAAGTGTCTTCGCCGAGTCGCTTGTTATCGTCGTGTCTGCCGCGTGCGCAACATTCGCGGCACTCCAAGCCCGTGTCCACGACATCTGGACAAGGTTTTTCGCTTCATCACTTGAAGAGCGGCTTCGATACACCCCCTCCGACTGCTTCGAGACGTTCCCGTTCCCGAAAGACTTCGAGACGAACGAAACACTCGAAGCGGTCGGTAAAGCGTACTATGAGTTCCGCGCCAACCTCATGGTGCGGAACAACGAGGGGCTGACGAAGACCTACAACCACTTCCACGACCCCAACGAAACGTCCGCCGACATCATCACGCTGCGCGCACTGCACGCGGCGATGGACCGCGCCGTTCTCGACGCCTACGGCGGCGACCTTGCGAAGCTCACCGTCCCTCCGTGCGAGTTCCTGCTCGACTACGAGGACGAAGAGGACGAGGATGAACCCGCCGGCGGCCGCCAGCGCAAGAAGCCGTGGCGCTACCGCTGGCCGGACGCCTTCCGCGACGAGGTGCTTGCGCTGCTGCTCGACCTGAACAAGAAGCGGGCCGAGGAAGAGAAGCTCACCGCGATCCCGACCGCGAAGCCGAAGAAGGCCACCCCGCGCAAGAAACCGGCGAAGTCGGACGCGGACGGCACTCTGTTCTGACCGACGTCGGTTGGGGTTTGGGAGCACGGCCCGACGCTCCCAACCGAGTTCGCGAACTGCGAAAGGCCCACGCGATGCCCGAGCTAACGACATCAGCCGATCGGCCCGTTGCGGACTGGCTCGCGAGCCTCGCCGGGACTTGGTCGGTCTTCGTGAATAGTCGCCTCATCGGCCCTTGCACGGATGCACCGAAAGTTCCAATCGAGAGCTGGGTGGATTACGGCGCGGTCGGGTCCGCCCGGTACGAGGAACACGGCGAGGGGTCAACTACGGCTGAGTACGGACTGACAACCGCGTTGTTCGACTGCGACGAGTCCGCCCGGAGGTGGACGTGTCGTTTGCAATTCGGGCCGACACAGAAGGACGTCGTTTTCTTAGGCGATGACACGAGGTCGCCAGAAATCCTTGGGGAACGATCGGACGCGGAACTGCGATTCGCGTCGGATTATCACGAGGGGTGCGTTTTCTGGAGGCCGTTCGCCCACCTCGGGGAAGGTGATTCGCTCCGGCCCGACAAGTTCTCAATCATTATCCGAAACGTCTCGCCTTCCTGCTGGCTTCTCGACGCGTGTTTCTACTTCCGCGACGAAGACTCCGCCGACACGATACCGCCAACGCTGTTCCGAACCGAGTGGTGGCATTGCCGCCTTGGTACGAAGCCTGTCGTCGATGACGCCGAACAGCAACTCGATGCGGCCAAGTCGGAACGCGAACGGGCACGGGCGGCGATTGACGAACAAAAGGCGCGGTTGGAAGAAGCGCTTGCTGTGTTGGATGACAAAGCCCGAACTCTCGAAGCGCTGGAGGCCGAGGAAGAACACCTTCGGAACGCTCTCGAGTGGAGCGAACTCGGTGACACCCTCCAAGAACGACACCGAGAACTCCTCAGGGTGGCGCCCGGCGTTCACGGACCGCTGGAGAGCGGCGACCCGATCGGGCGCGAGTTGGCGGCCCTCGTGGACCTTGAGCAGGATGCCAGCCTACTCGAATCGGGGATGGGTTCCCTCGCCGACAGCGTCGAGGAGGTCGCCGATGACGTCGCCGCCGCACTGTGGATCGACACGCACTACGCTCGCGGGCAACGCTTGCTCACGCGGTTCGGGGATGGCATCCCGCCCGCCGATATGACATTGTTGGATTCTGCCGAACCCAACGTCGGGAACATGAAGGTCGATTCCCAGACCCTGCTCGCGAGCGCGCTGCGGCAGTACGCGCTCGCGACCACGACCGACGCCTATCGGGATCATGATTACAGCCCCGTCATCGCCGCTTTCGCGAAGTGCTGCGAGCGGGCCTTCGCTGACGCGTTCGATGTCAGGGTGACGACTGTGCTCGCCGACCCGGTCGTTGCCGAACTCCTCACGAAGCCGAATGAGTGGGAATACAGCGGGCCGCCCGAGGCGGTAGAGTTGCAGAAGTGTGACTACTGTAATAGACTCGTTGCGCAATAGCGATCGATGGCCTATTCATAGGGTTATGACGAATTACGAGAAATTGCGTCGGAAGCCGTTGTTGTTCCGCATGTTCACGGGGCTCTCGGCCGACGAGTTCGACAAGGT
>VGZJ01000357.1 GCA_016872595.1 Planctomycetota bacterium | reverse complement strand
CGCCCCGTCGTCACACGGTGATGATGAAGAACGTCGCCGGACTCCACAACCGGATGTACGGGTAACGACCACACAGGATCGTCTGGCCGAAGTGCGACTGAACCAACACCTATTGCGCAACGAGTCTATTGGCGTTCCGCGCGTACGGCGACCGGCTCCGCGCCCGGCCGACGGAAAGCTTGGCCGCGGTCGATCTGGTCGATCTCAACAGCGCCGACCGGAACGAACTCGCGCAGGTACCGGGCATCGGCCCCAAGACCGCGGACGCCATCGTCGATCACCGCCGCGCACACGGGCCGTTTCAATCGGTCGACGAACTTCTGAACGTGCGCGGCGTCGGGCCGGTGACGTTCGAGAAGGTGCGGCACCAACTCCGCGCCGGCCCCGCGACCGCGGCCCCGGCCGAGGTCGTTTCCACGTCGTTCTCGTCGCCCATCACGGCGCAGAAGCCGGTCGCGAGTGGTGCGCGCAAGATTCAACCCGGCGACGCGCCGATCAACGTGAACACCGCGACCGCCGACGAGCTTCAGCGCTTGCCCGGCATCGGCCCGGTTACGGCGCAGGCGATTGTCGCGGCCCGCGCGAGCAAAGCATTCGAGAGCGTCAACGACTTGGACCGCGCGAAAGGCATCGGACCGAAGACGCTCGAACGCCTGCGGCCCTTTGTCGTGGTGAAATGAGTTCGATACATGGAGTTTCGCCCGTGAGTGATTTCATCACGTTGTCCTGTCCGAGTTGTGGTGGCAACCTTGCCGTCACTCCAAGTTCTGAACGTTTTGCCTGCCCCTACTGCAAACGCGAACATCTCGTTCGTCGAGCCGAGGGCGAAATCAGGCTCGTACCAATGATTGAAAAGCTTCAACGGATTACGGAAGGAGTAGACCGACACGCATCCGAGTTGGCTCTGAAGAGGTTACGAGAGGAACGGCGCGCGCTGGTGGATAGACTCGAGGAGCAGCGGCACCGATTTCAAGATGCGAAGGCAGACTTGGCGAATGCTGAAGGGGAGTGGAACAGTAGAGTCAAGCAATCGCGCGTAATGAAACTGACCGGACGTGCCGGGATCTTGCTTGGGGCTGTTCTCTCCACCGTGGGTATCGCTGCGAATGCAGCCGTTCCCGGTTGTTTCGGCTTCATGCTTGTACCGACTTGTGTTGTGCTGTGGTTGCTCGCTTCGCGCACCCGCGCTGGTGCCAAAAAGCTGTCCGAACGAGTCAACGACTTCTCGCACAAAGTGCAGCGAGGGCGAAGCAGGCTAGACGATCTCAAGAACGAACTAGATCGAGTCGAGGCCGAAATTGAACACCACACGCATGTTGTTCGCGTGTACTGATATCAACAACGCTAATTTAGCGCTCACAAGTGGCGCGCTTCTTCGTGCGCTCGGCGATCTCCTCGGCGAAGAGTTCGCGCACCTTCTTCCGCGCGAAGAAGTCCACGATCCACGGGGCGAAGCGGTTCACCAGCACAAGCAGTTTGCCCTTAAAGGTCAGCGTCGTGTCGAGCGTGCCGCGCTCGATGGCCCGCAGCGTCGCGACCGCGACCTCTTCGCTGGTCATGCCGCGCATGTGGTCCATCTGCATGCGGGCTTTTTGTTCGAGCATGTTCTTCGAGAAGTTCGTTTGCGTCAGGCCGGGCGACACGACCAGCACGTCGATGTTGTCCTTCGCCAGCTCCGCGCGGATGGCCTCGCTGAACCCCATTACCGCGAACTTGCTGGCCGAGTACAGCGCCCGCGCCGGGAGCGCGCGCTTGCCCACGACCGAGGAGATGTTCACAATGGCCGGCGTGGTGCCCTGCTTCAGCATTGGGAGAAACGCGCGCGTCGTTTCCGTCAGGCCAAAGAAGTTGGTCTCGAAGATTTGCCGCAGCACGTCCGGTTCGGAGTCCATGAAGTGCCCGGTCGCGCCGATGCCGGCGTTGTTCACGAGTACGTCCATGCCGCCGAAGTGCCGCTGCGCGGCCTCGACCATCGCGGCGCGGTCGTCGGGCTTGGTCACGTCGGCCGCGACCGTCGCGACTGTGCCGCCGGCCGCACGCACCTCGGCCGCGAGTTCGTCCAGCAACGGTTGCGACCGCGCCGCGGCCAGCACCTTGCACCCGCGCTTGGCCGCTTCGACCACGAGAGCGCGGCCGATGCCCTGCGACGACCCGGTGACGAGAACCCGCAGTCCGTTCAGCTTCCGCCGCATCACCACACCTCCGCGAGCGATACCGCTGTTCTACTCCGTGCGCAGGCCGCGGGCGCGACACTTCGCCTAACATGAACTGGGCAAACACGGAGAACGGAAATGGCTGTAACGGTTTTCACGAACGCAACGCTCGTACTGCCGGATCGCCTCGTGCCGAACGGGACGTTGCGCGTTCGCGGGGGGCGCATCACGACCGATACCGACATCCCGCGCGACCCGCCGAACGTGATCGACCTCGGCGGCGCGTACCTCGCGCCGGGGTTCGTGGACCTGCACGTTCACGGCGGCGACGGGGCCGACTTCATGGACGGCACGGCAGAGGCGTTCCGCGCGGTGTGCCGGTGTCACGCGCGCCACGGCACGACGAGCCTTACGCCGACGAGCACCGTCGCGACCGCGGCGCAGTACGACCGGTTTCTCCAACTGTGCGCGGAGTTGTACGGCGACGTGCCCGGCGGCGCGCGGATCGTCGGCAGCCACTTCTACGGGCCGTACTTCGCGCGGCCGGCGCGCGGCTGTCACCCCGACCAAGAATTCCTGACGCCGGACGCGGAGAACGCGGCCCGGTTCACGGCGCTCGCGGAGCGGATGCCGCTCGCGGTCACGGTCGCCCCGGAGATCGATAACGCCGAGTGGTTCGTCCACGAGTACGCACCGCGCGTACAAGTCAACATCGGCCACAGCCACGCGACCTTCGATCAGGTCGAAGCCGCGGTTCGCGCCGGCGCGCGGCACGTCGATCACCTGTTCTGCGCCATGTCCGACCGCGCGCGACTGCGGCAGTCGCAGACGTACCCGATGCGCGGCGGCGTACTCGAAGCGACGTTGTACTTCGACGAGTTGACCACGGAAGTGATCGCCGACGGCAAGCACCTGTCGCCGGAACTGCTGCGGCTCGCGTACAAGGTGAAAGGCCCGGATCGGCTGGCGCTCGTCACCGATTCGATGCGCGCCGTCGACCTGCCGGACGGCAACTACTGGTTCGGTGCCGAAGGAAGCGGCGAGAAGGTGCGCAAGCGCGACGGCGTGGGCATCACGCTCGAAGGGAGCGCGCTGGCGTCCGGCGTGATGGGCATGGATCACGGGGTGCGCACGATGCACGCCGCGGGCGTGCCACTGCCGGACGCGGTGCGCATGGCGAGCCTCACGCCCGCGCGCATCCTTGGCATCGACATGGACGTGGGAAGCTTGGATGTCGGCAAGCGCGCGGATTTCGTGGTGCTGGATACGGCGCTGAACGTGCTAGGGGTGTACATCGCTGGCGAGAAGGTGGTATGAACGAGGTAGCCGCGAGCCGCAGGCGCGCGCCTTCTGAGATCAGAAAGCGCGCGCCTGCGGCTCGCGGCGAACAGACACGCCCGCGCCTTACCCCTCGATGTTGGCGAGGAAGTCGTCGTACTTCTTGCGGGCTTTGAACTCGTCGTTCATCAGCTTCTTCTGCTGGTCGGTGAGCTTGTCGATCTCCTTCTCCTGCGCGGCGAGCTTCTTCAGGTACGTGTCGTACACTTCCGCTTCCTTGGGGGTCTCGCGCAGGTTCTTCCGGATGCGGTCCTGGTCGGCGTTCAGGCGCGACAGGTCCGCTTGCACTTGGGTCAGCTCGCGCCGCACCACGTCCCACTCGCCCTTGATCTTCAGCGCGTCTTGGAGCTTGGCCTTCAGTGCGGCGCTGGCCTCGGTCAGGTTGATGAAGTGGCGGATAGTGTCCTCGGCCCCGTTGGTGATGGTGACCGACTGCACCACGTCGCGCTCTTCCTTGACCGTGAAGTTGCCGGTTTCGCCGGCCTTCACGACGGTCTGGAAGCGGAGCACGTCGGGCGTGTCCTCGACCGGCTTCGGGGTGTCCACGAGCTTGAACTGCTGGCTCCTTTCGTGACCGTGGTGACGATCCCGCGGACGGCCTTGACGCTGGTGATCTGCTGCTTGCCGGCCCCGGCCTTGGGGTCCACTTCGGTGCCGAGGTCGATGGCGTAGGACAGCAGGCGCTCCTCGTTCGGTTGCACGTCCAGCACGCGGGTGTCGCCGGCGTAGGTGCTCCCCTCGAACACGGTGATCGGGCCCTGATTCAGGTGCGCGCCGCTCGTGTTCTTCATCCGCAGGCCCAGCAGCGGGTGCTTGCTCTGCACGCTGGGGTTGTAGATCGAGACCTTGGTGCCCTCGATGTCCTTGCCGATGATCGGCAGGAGCGCGCTCTTCTGGCGGTTGAGCGAGACCGGGTGGTCGATGGTGTACTGGAAGAAGTCGCCCAGCGAGCCGACGGTCGCGGAGCTGCCGACGGTGCCGGTGTTCATGCGGCGGGCCAGTTCCGCGGCGGTGTCCTTCGCGAACCGCGCGTCCGGGTCGTTGGCGACGACGCTCTTCTTCGCCTCATCGTACTTCTCGCTCGGCGCGCCCTTCGCGGCCGGTGGGCGACCGGGCGCGGCCCCGCGCCCGCCGAACCCGCCGCTACCGCCCCCGGTCCGCGCTTCCTCACGCAGCCGATCTTCCAGCGCGAGGCCGTCCTTGTTTTTGTCGAAGCCGCCTTGATACGTGACCGGGCGCAGCGAGGCGAACAGTTCGGGTTCGACGGTGGGGCGGTTGATATAGAGCGGGTTGTAGAGGTCCATCTTGAAGCTGATGGGCCGACCGCTGACGAGGGCCATCTTGACGTTGCTCCAGTCCTCGTCGGTGGGGTTCTCGACCATCGCCCACCCTTGCAGGTACGGCTTCTCCTTCTCCGCGAGGAGCAGGCGATAGCTGGTCTTCCAGATGGGGGCTTCGACGACGTAGCCGACTTGGACGCGGCGCTTGCCTTGCCCGGCGAAGTGCAGTTGCACGGCCTTCTTCTGGCTGTCGTGGCTCAGGGCCAGCACGTCGAGCGCGCGGCGGAACTCGCTCTCGATCATCGGGTTCGTGAACTTGAGGCTCTGGATGTCGCCGAACTTGATGGCCCGCACGCCTTCCGCGCACCACATATTCAGGACGTCCACGTCGGTCGTGGTGGTGCCGGCGGGCACCTTCTGCTTCTCGACGCCGACGATGGTGCCGGTGAGCTTGCCGGGCTGGTTCGCCGCGGTCGCGCTGACCTGCACCTCGATGCGCTCGCCGCGCATCTGGCTGACGATGCCGCTGAACGTCGGGTTGTTGTTGAGGTTGATGGCGAAGCTCGACAGGGTCCGCGCGATGGGTTCCCGCGAGTCATACGACACGGCGCTAATGCGCCCTTTGCCAAAGTCTTCGAGGACCATGCTCTTAAGCAGGTCGTTGATGTCGGTCTCGGGGAACGTGAGGTCGACCCGCGCGTCGTCCTCGATCTCGCCGCTGCGCGAGAAGTAGCCGACGCCGCTGTTCAGCAGCACGACGCGGGTGATCGGCAGGTTCACCGCCGGCTTCAGGTCTTGCTTCGCGTTGGCTGCCGCGAACAGGTGATCGACCCCGATACCGACGCCTACGGCCCCGACGACCGGCACGCCCCACAGCAACTGCTTCACGCTCAACATGTTTGGTTTCCTTGCGGGTGAGAGTCCACCGGCCCCGACGCGGGGCGTCCACGGACACTCTACTGACGACGGACCGCGGGCAACCGTTGTGCGCGCGGCGCGGATTCTGACCGATCTTACTGATCCGCAGGTAGGGAATCCTGTCTATCTCCTCCTCGCATATGGGAAGGGTAGGTCGGACCCGTCCCACAGACTCCGGAGGAGGTCCGGGTCG
>VGZJ01000356.1 GCA_016872595.1 Planctomycetota bacterium | reverse complement strand
GCGCTCCGGGCGCTCGGCCCGTTCGGGGGGCGGCGGCGCGGCGGGGGCCGGCGCGGGGGCCGGGGGCGCGGCGGCAGGGCCGGCACCGTCGGTCGGCTTGCGGAACGGCCGCTTGGTGGCGACTGCGGCACGAAGTGAGGGGCGCGGCAGTGGCGACCCTTCGACGCCCTTGGCGTCGGGCATAGCAGGTCCTCGAACAGAAAGGAAAGAGAGACACGGCGGCGGTGATCGCGGCCGGTCAGAAGCGGCTCATCTCATCTCAGTGGATGCGCCTTGGAACAAGAGCCTCCGGGGACCGATCCCCGCGACTCACCAACTCGGAACTCGGTCAGCGGATTCGCACACACTTCCCCCGGTTTCCGGGGCGGGTCGGCACCGCACGAACGCGGGGCCGATAACGGGTCGGGCAAAAGGTACTGGAGCGTTTCGACGATACAGTGCCAGATTGCGGGTGGGGAAGTCAAGATGCGTTGCGAGCCGTCTTGTGCCCGCCGCGCCGGAAAGTGCGGTCCCAACTTACCGGGAGTTTACGCCATCCTTTGGCGACGTCAACAGGATTATAGGCGGGGCGGCGAGAAAAATCTAGGCCGACCGCGCGCTTTTGGAAAGATGTGCCGCGCCGCGAGCCGGCGACCGGGGCGACCCCAACCCGTTCGCGTAAGTTGGGAGCGTGGCGCACCGTTCGACACTCGGACCACCCGACATGGCGCTCGACATCCGGCCGCACGCGGAGGGCGCGGCGCTCCCGCTGCGCGTTCAACCGAAGGCGAAGCGCGCCGCGGTACTGGGCGCGCACGGCGGCGCGCTGAAGGTCGCGGTCACGGCCCCGCCCGAAGACGGGCGCGCCAACGACGCCGTCCTCGCGCTCCTGCGCGACGCCCTGAACCTGTCCCGCGCGCGACTCGCGCTCCTGAGCGGGCACACGAGCCGTAGCAAGGTGGTGCTGGTCCGCGACGTGACGCCCGAGCAACTGGCCGCGCTCGTCGCGCGCTTCGCCAGCCCCTGACGCGCCTCAGATGCTTCGATCCGCGAGTGCCGCGCCCGGGGCGGCGCTGGGGTCGGCGAGTCGGCGCTCCATCCGGTAGTTGACGAACTCGACCCCGCGACACGTCACCACCTGCGGGGCCAGCACCGCGAACCCGTTGGTCTCGAAGAACGGCCGGGCGGTGATGCTGGCCTCGGTGAACAATCGGGCGATCCCCGCGCGGCGGGCCTCGGCTACCAGCGCGGCCAGCAGCGCCCGCCCGATGCCGCGCCCTTGATGGTCGGCCGACACGTACACCCGGTCAATGTGCCCGTTCGGCTCCAGTTCGGCGAACCCGACCGTCCGGTCGTCGTCCTCGGCGACCGGGACGAACCGCCCGGCGAACCGCCCGCACCAACCCGCGGTGTCGATGTCGTCGGACGCCCACGCCGCGATCTGCACCGGGGAGTAGTCGCGGCTGTTGACGCGCCGGATGGTGTCCCGGAACAGGGCCAGCAGCGCGGGCCCGTCGTCCGGTCGGTACGGCCGCAGCGTGACCACTCGGCAAGCCCTCCGCAACCGAACGATTAACCTCAGCAGCCGGGGCCGCTTTGGGCCGGCTGTCAGGTGCAGCGTTTGGTCCCGCCCATTCTGGAGCACCCCGCGACCGCTCGCAACGCCCAATCCGCGCCGCACGCGCGACCCGCCGGGCCGGTTCGCGGAGCAGACCCGGGCGAAGGTAGAGAAGTCGTTCCACCGTCGGGCGAAGGAGCTGGGGTACGCGGTGACGAAGCTCGAACCGCCACCGACCACGACCGCGCCCGCGCCGGGGTCGGAAATGGCGGTGACGTGAGACCGGGACAACGCCGAACCGAAAGGGGGTTGCGGATGAGTTGACGCCACGACCGACCACCAACAGGACCGCCCGCGTGTGTGGCCCGCGTCGGAGGTAAGCGCCCGCGCGGGCTCCGCCCGACCTACGATCCGTCAACCTCAGAGGAAGTTCTTGGGGCGGCGTGCTTTAGCTCCACCGGCCCGAACTCCCCGTGCAGCAACTCATCCAGCGTGTCCGCGAACCAAGGCAGGAAGCCAAGCGGCTCGCCCGCCCGCGTCAGTTCGGGCACCCCGAGGCAAACCCCGCACCACACCGAGCCGCGGAGTTCGCCGGTCGTAACCAAGAGCAGGGCGTCGGCGCTCGGGTACTGGCCGAACACTAGGCATCCGGGCGGCTGGTCGATCTGGTCCCAGTACGGCTCCAACTCCGGGAACAGAACGCCCTCCGCGGGCCAGCCCTCCGCCGCGCGCTGACGCATCCGCGCTCGCAGCCGCTTGGCCGTCACCGGGAACGGGGTCGCCGCGTGCGGACCGCCCCGCACCTCGGCGAGCGGGTGGATGATGAAGTCGCAGTAGTGCCCAGGCATTATCCCGCCGTTGCCGACCTCTCGGAGGAACCCCCGGTACTCGTCGGGCAGGGCCACCCCGTGCCGCGCCTCCTAGGCGGCAACCGAGCGCTCCGCGCTCCGCCGGCCGGGGCGATAGCCGGTCTCGATCCTAGCGCACTCGGCGAGCAGTGCGCGAACACGGGTCAGGGTGTCGTCGCTCACGTTGCCACCTGTGAAGCCCTCGGCGGCCGAACGACTAGGATAAGCTGCCGGACCGCCTGCAAAACTGTTGTGCCGCGCCAAACCAAGACGGCGGCCCGGTCAGCTTGATCCGCTGGTTCGTCGATTAGCGATCGCCCAGACTACGAAGGTACGCGAGGGCTTTCTTTCTTTTTTCCAGTTCCGCGAGGCCCTCAGCGGTTCGGCCTTCGGCCCAAGGCAGTTTGCATTTCAACGATAGCCGGGCTCCGTTTTTCACAAGTACGCGCAACGAGGCGACATTGTTCTTTCGTGCAGCAAGCATGAGAGCCGTCTGTTCCGTTCCTCGTGGCCCGTCGACCTGCGCTCCACCATCGATCAACGCCTGTAGCACCTTTGGCGAACAGCTTCCGACCGCGAACTTGAGTGCGGTCATCTCATCGCTCTTGCGAACATACCGGACGTCCGCCCCCGCTTGGATCAGCCGCAGCGCCACGGTACTGCCCTCGACCTTGCCCCGACTGCACGCACACATCAGCGGCGTGAAGTCGTTGTGATCGAGCAGGTTCAGGTTGGCGCCCGCCGTAACGAGGAAGTCGACCGAGCGCACTTTGCCACATCGCGCAGCAGTGTGAAGGGCCGAACCCCCATGCAGCGCACCGCCAAACTTGGAGAGAATGCCATCTACGTCAGCACCATCGGCCAAAAGCGCTTTCATTTCCGGGACCAGCCCCCGTGCGGCGGCTGTCACGAAAGCGTCATTGCGATTCGGAGCTCGTATCCCGTGAAACTCTCGCACGGACACCCCTACCTTTGCGCGATGGCGAACGGCGGAGCTCAGTTGCGCGCGAACCACGTGGTGATTCGCCCCCGGAGCGATCCCTTGGCGCGTCAACGGCAGCGAGAGGTTCAATGGTCGTGCGGTGCCGCCCGCGGTCGTCGGGAACTTGGGTGCGGGTTCCGCGCGCCCGACACCGGACCGTGCGTGCGGCGACCAAGCCCGTTCCGGTTCTGGTGCTCCGGGCGCTCACACCTTCACCCGCGCCATTCTGAACCGCCGCGTGACCGCTCGCAACACTAAATCCGCGCGGCCCGCCGCGCGCTGTCCGCAGCGCTGCTCGCGGCGTAGCGCCAACGAAGACGCCGGCAGGTATCCCCGCCGGCGTCTCGATCCACTGGCGGCCCGCGTCGGAGGTACGCGCCCGCGCGGGCTCCGCCCGACCTACGATCCGTCAACCCCCAGAGGAAGTTCCTGGGGCGGCGGGGCCACCTCACTTCTTGGCGGGGGCGACCGCAGCCTTGAACTTGTCTCGCTGGAACAGTTCCTTCTCGAAGAACCCGTCGAGCAGCACGATATTGACTGCCGCGTCGAGCCCCCCACCGCCGAATTCATCGGCATTGAGCACCCAGAGCGACAAGTCTTCGCCGGTCAGCTGCTTCAGACGGGCTTGGTATTTCTGGGCCCGGTCGGCAGAGTACTTGTGGTTCTCGTGCAAGGCATCGACCGGGATCAGAACCAGCGGAACCTCGTAGGCGTTCTCGATCTTGGTTTTCATCACCCCCTCGAACGCCTCCCGCCATGCCTTCGCGTCGGAGGCCGGCATCGACTGAGCCCGCCTGAAGAGGTCGCCGGCCGCCTTGGCGTTCCACTTGTGCCCGGCCCCGAAGGCGACGCTCATGCGAGTCACGAACCAAGTGAGGCACTCGGCCTTCGCATCCTCAGATCCGAGCTTTTTGTCGGTGATCCGCTCCAGCTCGCGGACCCACTTCGCCAGCTCCTCCTTCGGCGCGGCTTCGAGCCGCTTGGCCGGCCCGCGGAGCGCGTCCTCATTCAGCTTGGTCCTCATCGGCCCGATCCAGAGGACCAGGGGTGCACCACCCGGCGGGGTGATCTTCCGGAACTCCTGCTGGACGGGCTTGTCGTCGGCACGCACACATTCGTCCGGCATCAGTAGCACTGTTCCGATGCCGAGGAGTGCGAGGCAGCATCGCATGTTCTGGCCCTCCAGTTGCTGTGACCTCCGCCGCCGAACGATGAAGCTTACCTGCCCGGCCCGCGTAGGTGAGCTACGAACTGCCAGAAGTGCTGACGCGGCCCCGGTCAGGTGCAAGGGCTGGTTCGCCCCGTTTCATCAGCCTGAGCGAACGCTACTGTTTTCGCTTGGCCTCGGCTTCTTGCACAAGTCGGTCGAACGTCCCTTGCTTGAATGAAGTTCCCTCATAGAGGGAATCCATGTCCGCGAGTTCAACCGCCGCCTGGGCTGCCTTGTGCTTGGTGACCTCTGCCCACTTGGCCACGCAACTCTTCGGGGTCGCCTCCAAACGGTTCCGCAGCTGTCCCGCCTCCTTCTCGTTCCACTTGCCGTCTTTGAAGAGTCGCTCTTGCTGGCTGATCCAGAGCACGAGCGTGCGTTTGCCAAGATCGTCCTCGGAACACTTCTTGATCGCTTTCTGCCAGCCATCCAGTTCCGCGACGGTCAGCACCTTCAGTCTGGCGAGGTGTGCCGCAGCTTTTGTCCGGTTGTACTCATCGTCTTTGAATAGCGGGTCCCACTCGGTCATCAGGAGCAGCGCCGCGCGCCCTTCGACGGGCTCCCCCGTGAGGCGTCCCAATTCCGTTCGCCACCCAGGCACGACCTGTTCGTCCTCTTTGGTAATGTTTTCTAGGAGGTGGTTGATCGATTTCAACCGCTTCGCTAGGCGCTCGACCTTCACCTTATCCAGTTGTACCTTCGGGTCTGATCCCCCCTGAGCCAGCCCGCCGACCAGCAGCAGAATTGGGAAGGACCATCGCCATCCACGTTCGCGACACTTCAAGTGATCCACTGCTTCTCCTCCGTTCCTGGCGAACTTAGGATTAGCGCGCGCTGATGAGAACCGCTCTCATCGCGCGTGGCGCGCGCTAACACGGGTTCTGCCGGTGTTAGCGCGCGCCACGCGCGCGCTAAACGGGTAACCACAACTTCGCGCCGTTACACGTTCTCAGATTCCGTCATCGTGTCAAGGGGGCCGGGTCGCGCCCCGACCGCCCTTGTTGAGTACGTGGTGTAGATCATCGTCGTCTCCACGCTCTCGTGGCCGAGCAGTTCCTGCACCGTGCGACACGGGGTTCATGGCCCCCGGTTTCCGCAACACGGCTTCCCCCGGAGCGCCTATCCAGCCCGAACTTGTGATTAGCCCCTATTTCCCAGATGACCTTCGACTTTCGGCATGGCATGTGCGCCGGAACCCTGGGATTCCCAGCGTTTCTGCCTCTTTCCTGCCGAAATGACCGAGGAACCCAATGGGTGACCGCCGAAATGACCCCCTGCGTGTGGATTTCGACCGCGAGATCAAGTTGGAGTTCCACGGCTCGACC
>VGZJ01000355.1 GCA_016872595.1 Planctomycetota bacterium | reverse complement strand
TCGGCGATCACCGTCGCCGTGTACGGGTTGACGAACACCGCCGGGAGCGAGCCCTTCTCGGCACCGGGCCGCTCGACCTGCACGACGGTGCTCTTCCGCAGGTCGGCCGGGAGCGTCACCCGTGTCGGCTTCCATTCCGGATGCGCCGACTTTACTGCGGTGATCTGCTCACTCAACGGCTTCCGCTCGCCGACCGGCTCGACGAACCGCACGTCGGCCTGCAGCCAGTCCTCAATCTCCTCGCGGAACGTGTACAGGGCACCGGTGAGCGCGACGACAAGCAGCACCGGGCAGGCCACGAGCCCGGCCCAGAAGTGCCACCGCCACACCCGTCGGAAGAACAAATCCGCCACTAGGTTACATCCTAATACTAAGTTTTACCAAGTACTACTATTGTCTACGACGCAACTCGCCCACCGGTTCATGCGGATTTCCGCTTTTTTCTTTTCGGTCCGGCACGAAGTGTCAGTCGCCCAGGTCGGGCGGACGGAATCGGCGCCCGACCTGGGCGACGACGCCGGCCAAGGCGAATGCGGCCGTACACGCCAGCACGATGCTCGCCCCGCTCGACGCCTTGAGCAGATACGACGCCACCAGCCCGACGGTCGCACAGACCGTCGAGAGCACCGCGGCCAGGAGCATTCGTCGCGGGAACGAGGTGGTGAGCAACCCCGCCGCGGCCGCCGGGGTGACGAGCAGAGCGTTGGTCAGGATCACCCCGACCGCCTGGATGCCCGTCACCACCGCCAGGGCCAGGAGCCCGAGGAGCAGGAGGCGCATCAGGCTGGCCCGTAACCCAATCACCTCGGCGTGGGTCGGGTCGTAGCTGGTCAACTCCAGCTCCTTGTGGAACAGCCACAGGGTGAGTAGCACCACGGCGGTGACCCCGGCGATCAGGTACAGGTCCTGCGTCGTGACGCCGAGGACGTTGCCGAACAGCATGTGCGACAGGTCGCGGAACGACCCGGCGCGGCTCATGAGCAGCACCCCGACCGCGAACATCCCGGTGAACACCACCCCGATGGCCGTGTCCTCCTTGACCTGCTGGCGGCGGGACACCCACGCGATGGCCACCGCGGTGACGACGGCCGCGGCCAGCCCGCCGAGCGACAGGCTCCAGCCCCACAGATGGGCGATCACCAATCCGGGGAGCGTGGTGTGCGCCATCGCGTCCCCGACGAACGCCATCCGCCGCTGGACGACGTACACCCCGAGCACCGCGCACGTCACCCCGATCAGCACGGCCGCCAGCAGGGCGTGCTGCATGAACGCGTACCGGAACGGGTCGGTCAGCCAGCCCATACCGCTTCTTCGTTCACGAGTGTGTCGCGAGCATCGTTACCGGGTGGTTGCACCAGCAACCCGTTCTGTAAGTGGATAATGGTGTCGAAGGCACGGGTCAGTCGGCCCAGGTCGTGGGTGGCGACCACCAGGGTCTTCCCTTCGGCCCGCAGGTCGGCCATGACCGCGTAGATGATGTCTTTGGTCTCGGCGTCCACGGCGTTGAGCGGTTCGTCGAGCAACAGCAGGTCGGCCTCCTGGGCCAGGGCGCGGGCGAGCAGCGCCCGCTGCTGCTGGCCGCCCGACAGCCGCCCGATCTGCCGGTCGGCGAGGGCTGCCAGCCCGAGCCGGGCCAGCACCGCGGTGACGATCGCCCGGTCGCTAGCCTCGGGGCGGCGGAACCAGCCGAGGTGGACGTACCGGCCGGCCAGAACGAACCGCGACACCGGGATCGGGAACGTCCAGTCGATGTCCCCGCGTTGCGGCAGGTAGGCCACCCGGTGGTGGCACGCCCCGACCGGGTTCCCGTAGATGCGGATGCCGCCAGCGGCGACCGGGAGCAGCCCCGCGGCGGCCTTCAGGAGCGTGCTCTTCCCCGCCCCATTCGGGCCGACGAGCGCGACCCTGGACCCTCGACCCGCGCGGACCGAAACGTTCCGCAGTGCTACCCGGTCTGTGCCGGGGTAGCAGACCGACAGCCGGTCGGTAGCCAGTGCCGGTGCGTCCGGCACCGGGTCGGCGTGCCGCCCGCGGGAGTACGGGAACCGTGGGTCGCTCATGGTTTCAAGGCTTCCACGATGGTGGTGACGTTGTGGCGAACCATCTTCTCGTAGGTGTCGCCGTCGGACCCAGGTTTGCCGAGCGCATCGGTGTACAGCGGGGGAGCCAGCCGCACCCCGGCTTCGGTCGCGAGCCGCTCCATCAGCTTCGGGTTGTGGACGTTCTCGGCGAAGATCGCGGGCACCTTCGCCGCCTTGACCGCCTCGATCAGCTTGGCGAACTCGGCCGCGGACGGGTCGCCCGCCTCGGTCGAGACCGACTGGAGGACCGTGCCGGCGACCGTGAACCCGTACCGGTCCGCGAAGTAGCCGAAGGTGTCGTGGTTGGTGACCAGCTTGCGGCGGTCCCGCGGTACCGCCTCGACCTCCTTCTCCACCCAAGCGTGGAGGGCTTCGAGTTTCGCGAGATAAGCGGCGGCGTTCGCGCGGTACTTGTCCGCATGGCCCGGGTCGATCTCGCACAGCGTGTCGCGGATGATCTCGACCATGTGGATGGCGTTCTTCACGTCGTGCCACACGTGCGGGTCGTCCTCGTGCTCGTGGGCGGGGCCGAGTTTCTCCCGCTCGGCCTTGGTGTGGTTGCACTGGCCCTCGCGGAACTCGAGCCCCTTCGTCACCACCACCCGCGTCGCCTTCGAGGCGGACGACGAGTACAACTTGTCGAGCCACGTCTCGAACCCGACGCCGTTCTCGAAAATTACCTGAGCGTCGGCCACGGTCATCCCGTCCTGCGGGGACGGGTCGAACGTGTGGGCGTCGCCGTCCGGGCCGACGAGTGTGACCACTTCGGCCTCGTCGCCAGCGACGTTCTTCACCAGGTCACCGAGGATGCTGTAGGTGGCCACCACCCGGAGCTTGCCGGAGTTCGTAAACCGGCCGCCGCCGTCCCCGCCGGGCTTACCACCGCACCCGCTCCCGACCACGCTCGCCAAGCCGAGGAGAGCCAGGATCAGTAAGGAACGTCGTGTCGTTCGCATGATTCACCTCCGCGCCCCCCGGGTTCCGGGGGGATGGGTTCCGGGGATCAGTCGTCATGGTCTTCGCCGCCGCGGGCGACGATCGCCGTGGGGGTGCCGCCGACGTTGAACGTCGTGACGATTTCAAGTGTCTTGAGGGACAGGACCGAGACGGTGCCGTCGCCGGGGTTGGTGAAGAACCCGTACCGGCGGTCGGCGTCGAACGCGATGTCGTGGTGCCCGAAGTGGCCCTCGACGGCACTCTTACCGACCTTCAGCACCTTCACCGACTTGGCGTCCGCGAGGTCGCCGTCCCCGTTCGGGTCGAGCGCGACCACCTCCAACACGTCCTCCGCCTCGGCGTCCTTGATGCGGTCGTGGAACACGAGTACGTACGCCTTGCCGTCCACGCTGGTGACCACCTCCGGCGTGACGGCGTGGGTGCCCTTCCGGACCGCGAGCGGGAGCAGGACCGGCTTCGGCTCCGCGCTCTTCGCGTCCAGCACGACCAGATTTGGCGTGTCCTTGCCGGTGACGAACAGGACGTGGTGGCCGTGGTTGACGAACGCCCCGGTGCGCCGCGGCTTGTCGCCTTCCTTGCCGAGGTCGATGTGCCGCACCTTCACCTGGTCGGCCTTGAGCTTGAGGCCTGTGTCGGCCTCGACCCAGTCGATGCCTTCCGCCGGGGCGAAGAACACCTTGCCGGAGTTGGCGATCGCCCCGTGGATCCCCCCGCTCGGGAGGTGGAACGCGTACGCCGGCTCGGATTTCGCCGCCGCCGTGACCGGGGTGACGTCGACCCGACCTTTGTTCGGCCCGCCGCCGTCGATCCACGCCGAGTAGCCGACCTTGTCCTCGACCACCGCCAGGGTGATGTGGTTCCCCCCACCGACCAGGAACCGCGGCTCCCCCTTCCCGAGCTTGCGGGCCTCGTTGGTGGCGTACTTCGACGGGTCGATGCGGGTGTACCCGTTAAGCCGGTCGTTGGCGAGGAAGAAGCGGCCGTCGTACAGGTACAGGTGGGCAGGGTTGCCCTGATGCTTGTCCAGGCGGCTGTCCACGACCTCGGGCGTCTTCTTGTAACTCCAGTGGCCGTGGTCGCCGTGGTCGGCGTACCCGACCCCGGATTGCACCAGGACCCACCCGCTCTCGAACGCCCCGTCCTCGTCGTCCCGAACGCCCACGCACACGAGGCTGCCAGCCTCCCGCATCTGGACGAGCTTCTGCTTGGCGGGGTCGAGTTTCTTGAACCCGCTCACGTCGGCGACCGTCCCCAGGGCGAGCTTCTTGTCCGGACCGACCGTCACGTCGGCCCACTTCAGTGAGCACGTCTTCAGGTCCTGCACGAACAGCCGGGTGATCGGGGCTGGCGACTTGGCCTTCGGGTCGGCCGGCGACTTGTCCTGCGCCCGACCGATGACCACGGCCACGAGGATCAGCGCCACGAGTGCGGTCGTGTGGGGAGTGCGATTCATCTCGGGTACTCCGAGTGGAGTCAGGGACTACGGCGAATGGTTTGACGACGTGCTACTAGGTTATAATTAATAAAATCAGCGACAAGCTGTGGCGCAGGATTATAAGCCGGTCATGGGACCAGCACCCGGCGAATTGTCGACTCCGTCAGCCGACGGTCGATGATCGGGCAACTTCCAGAGAGGTGATAAGGCTGTGCAGAGTCACATCTGGGTGAAAGCTCAACGCCGCGTCATCCCGAATACGCTTCCGATCCAACCCAATTGCTTGCTCAATAGCGAAGTGGAACAACTCCAGAGACAACTTGTCCGCGTCGTTCTTCACACACTTCGCGCCGGGCGGCAGGCGGTCGACGAATACGCCGGTGACGCCGTCCCGGATGAACGGTGCCCCGGTGCGGACGCCGACCACCGGGCACCCCGCCAACAAGATCTCCTGGAGCGCGAGCGGGCCGTGGTCGTCGTCGGCCAGGTAGGCGCAGGCCCGCGACCGGCGGGCGGCCTCGAACAACTGCTCCCTCCGATACTTCCCATAATGCAGCACGACGTGCCGGGGGAACGCCTCGCACAGGTGTTCGAGCAGGCCTGGGCGGTGCCCGTTCTTCGAGTAGATGAGCAGGTCGTACTCGTCGGGCAGCGGTTCGCCCGGCCACGGGTCGATGGGGTACGGCCAGGTGACGATGGGTGATGTGTTCGCCGGGCCGCGGTTCTTGGCTATCAGGTCGCGGTACCAGTCGCTGTGGCAAAACATCGCCCGGCAGTTCGCCGCGTCGAGAAGACCGCGTTCCTCGGCGTCGATGCGCGGCTTCCACGAGTAGGTGAAGAGCATGTTGGGGCCTTGCACGAAGGGCCGGCCCTCCGAGTCCCACCAGACCGCATAGCGGCGGTCGTCCCAGTGCCAGAACCAGGGCAGCGCGCCGTCGCTCGCGGGCAGCGACCTGATCGACAGCCAGTCGAGCCCGCCGGCGATCCGCTTGCGGAGTTCCTTCTGCAGGGCGTACATGCCGTTGGTCGGGCCGTCGCGGCCGGGCGTGTGGACCGGGCCGATCAGCTCGACCGGCATCAGGCCGTCGCGGTGCGAGACGTGCAGGGCAGTCGTGAACCGCTTGACCACCGGCAGCCTGGTGAAGTCCTTCGGCCAGCCGGGCTGGAGCTTGTGCTTGCCCTTGGTGGTCTTCTTGCCGAGGTCGCGGTAGCCGGCGTCATCGAGGTGGCTCAGGTGGTAGCTGCCGGTGTCCACCCGGTAGTGGTAGAACGGCCGGGCGAACTCGCACGGGTCGCAGATCGATACCTTCGATTCATTAGACTCGTTGCGCAATAGGTGTTGGTTCAGTCGCACTTCGGCCAGACGATCCTGTGTGGTCGTTACCCGTACATCCGGTTGTGGAGTCCGGCGACGTTCTTCATCATCACCGTGTGACGACGGGGCG
>VGZJ01000354.1 GCA_016872595.1 Planctomycetota bacterium | reverse complement strand
CTACCCCCGTTTCGTTTTTCGCGTTGTTCGGGCTTCATCCGGACCAGACGTGAGCGACGGCCGGACGCCGACAGACGTGCCGAGCAACCCGCTCGAAGAACTGCTGATGGGGCCAACTGCCGCTGAGTCGCACCACGATGCGGCGACATCTGACCACCACCGACGCGGCCACCTTGATCAGGAGCAATCGCCACGTTGCCGGTTGGCCTTCTCCCAACGGGTCGTGGCGGCGACGTGCGTTTTGAAATCGCTTCCTCGCGGGTTCCGGCAACGCCGCCACGGGCACATCTCCGGCGGGTGCCGGCGGCGGGTCGGCGATCTCCCGACGCAACCGCACCAACAGGTTCAACGCCGCCGCGTGTAGGTACAGCCGGAAGTAGTTGGCCATGAACCGGTGGTCGCTCAGCCGGTCCATCGCGACCCCGCATTTGAACTCCTTGTTCCGATTCTCGCTCTCGCCGCGCATCGCGTACTCGTCGTACGTCGCTTCCGGGTACGCCGGCGCGCCGGGTCGGTTCGTGGTCACGAAGCGGCGGTTCGTACCTTGCGCGTTTACCTCCGCCTTCACCACTACCCAGCGAGGGAGGGGCCACGTTCCGGCTTGAAACCAGAAGCCCGCGAACAGCCGCTGCGACTCATGTGTCTCATCCCAACACCGGACCGCTTCGGCCAGCAGTGCCTCGCTCTCCCGCTGCAACACCGCATTCGTGGAGAGGCCGTAGGTGTAGATCACGTCCAAGCGTTCGCTCACGTCGTACATGGTCGGGTTGCCGAACCCGCCGTCGCCACGCACCCGAATCCGCACGTTGGGCCAGACCGCCCGAATCCGCGTCACCAGGTCTTCCAGGTCGTCGTCGGCACCCAGCGAGGCGGTCGCCGTACCGTGCCGCAGGCTGAGCATCACGATCGCGTCGTTCTCGGCGCAGGTGATGACGAGGGGCAAGTACTGGTACTGCTCGTAAAAGGCGTGGAACAGCGTCAGTTGCTGCGACCCGTGAGCCGGGTCGCCCACGGCGTCGAGGTCGAACGTCAGCGTGACGGGTGGCTCCGAGAAGGAGGCGATGAACTGGTCGATGAGCACGTCGCGGAGTCGGAACAGAGACGGGATGTCGATCTGGTTCTCGAACCGGGAGAGTGTCGGTTGGCTGGCGAGGTCGGCATCGTCGGGTGAGCGGTTGGCGATGAGCTTGAAGACGGGATCGGTGCGGAGGGTGTCGTGGTCGTTTTGGTCCGCGTAGCCGGCGAGGATGCCGAAGACGCGGGCCCGGACCATCTCTGGGAAAGTGTGGTCGATTCGGTCGGGATCGCGTGGGTCGTAGAGCGCGGCCGCGAACTGCGCGGTCAGGCCGATTCGTTGGTCGAACTGCCGCAGGGGCAACAACCCGGCGTCGGACGTGAGCGGGGCATCGGACACCTCGACCTGAATGGGCAACGGCTCGTAGAAATCGAAGTCGAACAGCGAGGCAGATTGTGGGCGCACGTTCGGTCTCCAGTGTTTGGTGCCCGTGGCTCGGGATATCATCGGTTCGACGAAGACAGATACGGATTCTGTCAGAACGACCGGTGTCGTCGTTCGTCGGAGACCCACCCCGACTCTCGACCCAGTTATCGGACGTGACCCGCTGGCTCGCCCCAGTGCCACTGGATCACGGGGCGATCACTGAGCGGCGTCCTTGGGGGACAAGGAGTTGGGAACGCTCGCTGCCGCAGTTCTGAGAAAACAGAAAACGGTTCCCACCCTAACAATTGCTTTCACTTCGCTTCAGTGCTGCGGTATAGTTTCTCTAACTTTCTCACGAGATGTTCCGCTGCACCTACGAGCCGGATGGCCATGAACGACCCTCGTGATCCGGTCGCGCCCGCCCCCTCGCAGACCCACAATGTCAGTGACACCTCACAGACCGGCGGCGAACGCACCATCAGTCGCCCCTTCCTCGTCCCCAGCACCACCGACGGGGTGACGATGGTCTCCTCGGCCAATTCGTCACCTTCGGCCACTGCTATTCTTCAGTTCATCGGCGACTACGTGGTGGTCAAGAAGATCGGCGAGGGCGGGATGGGGGCGGTGTACCTCGCCGAGGACACCAAACTCCACCGCAAGGCCGCAGTCAAGACCATGCGGCGGGAACTGGCCTCGGACCCGTCCAACCGTGAGCGGTTCTTGCGCGAAGCCCGCGCCGCGGCAGCCGTGGAACACGACAACATCGTGCCCATCTGGCAGATCGGTGAGTCGGCTGACGGGAGTCCGTTCATCGCCATGCCGTTCCTCCAAGGCGAGCCGCTCGACGCGCGACTCAAGCGTCAGCCGCTCCCGGGTCTGGGCTTGGTCGTGAAGGTCGCACGCGAGGTGGCCGACGCACTGGCCGCGGCGCACGCCCATGGGCTGATCCACCGGGACATCAAGCCGGCGAACGTGTGGCTCGAGGGCGACTCCACCGCGACGGACCCGACCCAGCAGGTTCGGCGGTGCAAGGTTCTGGACTTCGGCCTGGCACGCTCGACGGAGCGAGAGGACGGGCACCTGACGGCGAGCGGCGCGATCCTGGGGACGCCCGCGTACATGGCCCCTGAACAGGCGCGGGGCGAGAAGGCGGACCACCGCGCGGACCTGTGGAGTTTGGGCGTGATGCTCTACCGGATAGCGACCGGGGAGATGCCGTTCAAGGGGTCGAACACTATGGCCATCCTGACGGAACTGGCCACCAAGACGCCATCGTCCTCGGGCGTGCTGAACCCGAACCTGCCGCCAGAGGTGGCCGCCCTGATCGACCAATTGATGTGCAAGGACCCGGCGGGGCGTCCAAAGTCGGCGGCGGAAGTGGCCGCGACCGTGCGCCAGATCGTGAAGAACCTCCAGGCGAAGAGGGGGTCGGCCAATCCCGCGGCTTCCGCAATCTCCGCGCCGCAACCCGCGACGGGCGTGGTCGTCGGCTCTCTCGATCTCGACGATATCGCAAAGTCCGCCGCGCCCTCGCAATCTGCAGCTCCGGCTCCCGTACCGCCGGTTCCGCCACCGGCCTCGACCTCGGTTCCACCGCCTGCCTCGCGTGCTTGGGAAGAAGTCACAGAGGCCGAGGCCGTAGCCAAACCGAAGACTCCTCCCTCAGCCCGCCCGAAGGCGCCCACAAAGATGCCTAAGAAGGCACCTGCAAAGGCGATGGAACCTGAGGAACCCGAGGCCAAATCGCCGAAGCGGAAACCGGCACCGAAGGTGACGGCGAAGTCGGCGGGCAAGAGGGGCGGGAAGGGCGCGCTGATCGCGGCGGGCGTCGCGGTGCTGTTGGCGGTGGTCGCGGGTGCGGTGGTTGTGTCGCAGATGGGCAAGAAGAAGGAGCCGGAGGCGCAGTTGCCGGGCGCGGGCACGACGGGCGGTGAGAAGGGGAAATCTGATCCGAAGGGGCCGAACGCGCCGGCGGGTCCGCTGCCGGGGACGTTCACGAACGGCATCGGGATGGAGTTCGTGAAGGTGCCCAAGGGCACGGGTTGGCTCGGTGGCGGTGGGGGCAGGTCGGGCAATACGAAGGTGGTGATCGAGCAGGATTTCTACCTGGGGAAGTACGAGGTGACGCAAGGGGAATGGGAGACAATTACGGGGCTGAACCCGAGCGTGTTCAACCGCGGGAACGTGGCAGTGAAGGACATCTCGGACGCGGAGTTGAAGCGGTTCCCGGTAGAGCAGGTCTCGTGGGACGACTGTCAGGTGTTCATCGAGCGGTTGAACAAGCGGGAGAAGGAGTCGGATTGGGTGTACCGATTGCCGAAGGAGTCGGAGTGGGAGTACGCGTGTCGGGGCGGCCCGGTGGACAAACTCGACAGCGCGTTCGATTTCTACTTCGCGAAGCCGACGAACCTGTTGCTGCCGGAGCAGGCGAACTTCAACAACGTCTTGAAGCGGACGTGCAAGGTGGGTTCGTATGAGCCGAATTTGCTCGGATTATATGACATGCATGGAAATGCACACGAGTGGTGCGACGACGCGGAAAAAGCGGCTGATGGGGCCTCGCGTCGGGTGGGCCGGGGCGGCGGCTGGGGCTTCGACTCCGGGTACTGCCGGGCGGCGCGCCGCCTCGCGAACGCGCCGTCGTACCGGGGCAACGACCTCGGCCTGCGCCTGGCCCGAGTTCCGTCGGTTCCAGTGGGCAAGTGAAGTCGGCGGAGCCGGGCCGTCCGTAGCGCAGTGGAATGGAGCGGAGGCGGATGCCGGAGCGGAATGGAGCGGAGCGGAGTGGCGGCCATTCGCGCGGGGCGAGGGAGTGGGTTGAGTGCGGTGGGCTCCAGGGGCGTCGCCCCTGGCGCGCAACCAATTACAAATACTGTACATTTGATCAAAATGCCGTTCCAGTTCTTCACGGTGCCGATTCAGGACGACGGGACGGCCGCGGCGGAGCTGAACGGGTTCCTGCGGAGCCGCCGGGTGCTGTCCGTGGACCGCCGGTGGGTGGAGCAGGGCGCGTCGTCGTTCTGGTGCTTCTGCATCGACTACCTGGAGCCGTCTTCCGGCGGCACGGGGTCGGGCCGCGCGGGGCCGGCGCCGCGGGGGAAGGTGGATTACAAGGACGTGTTGAGTGCGGAGGAGTTCGCGGTGTTCGCCCGGCTCCGCGAGGTGCGCAAGCAGATTTCGGCGTCCGAAGCGGTGCCGGTGTACACGATCTTCACCAACGAGCAACTGGCGCAGATGGTTCAGGCGCGGGCCGCGGATCGGGCCGCGCTGGAGAAGATCGCGGGCGTGGGCGACGCGCGCATCGAGAAGTACGGTGCGCGGATGCTGGCCGTACTGTCCCCGGCGTGGGCGGGAACCACGCGGCTCCTGTTGTGGCTGCGCGCGAAGTTGCCGTACTGTCCCCGGCGTGGGCGGGAACCACCGATGAAGCGGGTCGGAAACCTGTTTGAGCGCGTCCTCGACCGCGACAACCTCCGACTGGCGGTCGGGAAGGCGATGCGGGGCAAGCGGGACCGCCCGGACGTCGTCGCCTTCCTGCACGACCTCGACCGCCACCTGGAAGTGATGGCCGAACAACTCCGCGCGGGGACGTTCCCACTGGGCCGGTTCCGCCAGTTCATCCGGTTCGACCCCAAGGAGCGGGTGATCACGGCCCCGTGCTTTCCCGAACGGGTGCTGCACCACGCCGTCACCAACGTCTGTGAACCGGTCTTCGAGAAGGGGCTGATCGACGACACCTTCGCCTGTCGCGCCGGCAAGGGCCGACTCGCCGCCCTGGTGCGCGCCCGACAGTTCGCCCGGCGGTTCCCGTTCTTCCTGAAGCTCGACATCCGCAAGTATTTCGACAGCGTGCCCCACGACCGCCTGCTGGAACTGCTGGCGCGGCAGTTCAAGGACCGCCCGTTGCTGGACCTATTCGCGCGGATCGTGCGTGCGTTCCGGGGCGGGATGGGCCGCGGGTTGCCGATCGGCAGTCTGACCTCGCAGCACCTGGCGAACTTCTACCTCGGCCGGCTCGACCGCTTCGCCAAGGAGACGCTGCGTGTTCGCGGGTACGTCCGCTACATGGACGACATGGGGCTGTGGGCCGACAGCAAAGCGGAACTAACGGAGGCGTTGCACGCGGCCGACGGGTTCCTGCGCGACGACCTGCGGTTGACGCTGAAGCCGACGCCCTACGTCAACCGCGTCGAGCACGGCATGGATTTCCTGGGCTGCCGCATCTACCGGTGGCACACGGTCCTCAACCGCCGGAGCCGTTGCCGCTTTCGCCGCCGTCTGGCTTGGCTGGAGCGGTTGCACGATTGCGGGCAGCTTTCCGAACACCAGTTCCAGGACCGCGCGACGGCCATGACCGCGTTCGCACGCACGCCGGGGCTGTGCAGTTGGCGGTTCCGCCAGAGCGTGCTACAACAGTCGGCGGTGAGCGGTCCAGGGCCTCGCATCGAGTGAACCGGGGCAGCAGCTGGAACAACAACGGCGAGAACTGCCAGGCGGCGAACCGCAACGCGAACACGCCGTCGAACCGGAACAACAACCTCGGCT
>VGZJ01000353.1 GCA_016872595.1 Planctomycetota bacterium | reverse complement strand
CGCCCCGTCGTCACACGGTGATGATGAAGAACGTCGCCGGACTCCACAACCGGATGTACGGGTAACGACCACACAGGATCGTCTGGCCGAAGTGCGACTGAACCAACACCTATTGCGCAACGAGTCTACTAGCCCTGCCGCACCCTGCGGAGCCTCGATGCTTCTGTCCGGCCTGCGCGCCCGCGCACGAATCCCCGAACTCATGGACGACCCGGCGCTCGACCCGGCCGCGCACCGCCGCGCGCTCGCGGGGCTGGCCCGGCTGAATCGCTTCAGCAATAGCGCAGGGGTGCTGTGGCCCCCGATCCGGAAGCTGGCGCGCGAGTTGAAGCGAACCGTTCGCGTTCTCGACGTCGCCACCGGCTCCGGCGACGTGCCGCGCGCGCTGCTCCGCCGCGCGAACCGTGCCGGAGTCGCGCTCGAAGTCGCGGCCTGCGACCTCAGCCCGACCGCTATCGCGGAAGCGAACCGCGCCCCCGGCCCGATTCGGTTCTTCGTTCACGACGCTCTGCACGCCGCGCTGCCCACCGGCTTCGATGTCGTCACCAGTTCGCTGTTCCTGCACCATCTGAGCGAAGACGAGGCTATCGCCCTTCTGGTGAACATGGAGAATGCCGCGGCACGCCTCGTGCTCGTAAACGACCTCGCGCGGTCGCGGTTCAACTTTTGCGCGGTGTGGGCCGCGTGCCGGCTGTTATCGCGCTCGCCCGTTGTGCGGTTCGACGGGCCGGCGTCCGTGCGCTCGGCCTTCACCGCGCGCGAGGGTCTCGCGCTCGCGGAACGCGCGGGGCTACACGGCGCGACCGTGCGGGGCCGGTTCCCGTGCCGCTATCTGCTCTCGTGGGAGCGAACGTGACGCACGACGTTCTCGTGATTGGGGCGGGGCCGGCGGGGGCGGTAGCGGCGCGCGAATTGGCCCGCCGCGGGTGCTCCGTTCTGCTTGTCGATAAGGCCAAGTTCCCGCGCGCGAAGGTGTGCGGGTGCTGTCTGAACGGGGCCGCGGTCGCGGCGCTCGCGCGCCTCGGCCTCACGCACGTTCTGGCGGATGGCGTTCCGCTGCGCGACGTGCGGATCGCCGCGGGCCGGCGGTCGGCGCGTGTGCCGCTACCCGGCGGCGTGGCCCTGTCGCGCGAAGCGCTCGACGCGGCGCTGGTGCGCGAAGCGGTCGCGGCCGGCGTCGAGTTCCGCGACGGCGTCAGCGCGCGGTTCGAGAGCGCGGCCCGCGTCACCATCGTTGCGAGCGGCTTGACCGGCACCGACGCGCCGGCGGAACCCGGCTCGCGCGTCGGCGCGGGCACGAGCGCGCCCGCGAGCACGGTGCCCGACTTCTTCGCGCCGGGCACGATCTTCATGGCGACCGCGCGCGGCGGCTACGTCGGCCTCGTGCGCGTCGAGGACGGCCGGCTCGACGTGGCCGCAGCCTTTGACGCGACGTTTCTGAAGACGCAAGGTGGCCCCGGTCCCGCGGCGGAAGCGGTGTTGGGCGAAGCCGGCTGGCCGCGCGTCGCGGGCCTCGCGGAGCTGCCGTGGAAGGGGACGCCGGCGCTCACGCGCCGCGCGAAGGCGCTCGCGGGAGAGCGGTGGTTCGCGGTGGGCGACGCGGCCGGGTACGTCGAACCGTTCACCGGCGAAGGGATGGCGTGGGCGATTGCCTCGGCCGCGGCGGTCGCGCCCATTGCGGCCCGCGCCGTACAACGGTGGGACGCGTCGCTCGTTCGCGAGTGGGTACTCGCCCACCGCCGCGCCGTCGGGAACCGCCAGCGCGCGTGCCGCGTCGTGTCGCGCGTGCTCCGCTCGCCCACCCTCACCGCGTTCGCGGTTCGCGCGCTGGCCCTGTTCCCCGCCCTGTCTCGCCCCGTCGTCGCGTCGCTGAATCGCCCGCTACACTCTGGCGCTCGCGCATGAGCTTCGCGATCCACGGCCTCGGCACCGCGCACCCGCCCGACGCGGTGAGCGCCGACGACGGCCTCGCGCTCGCCCGCGTCTTGGCCGGGCCGGACGTACGCACCTCCACATGGCTCGGCCCGATCTACGCGAACAGCGGCGTCGCGGCGCGGTTCCAAGTGATCGGCGGGCCGGTCGTGCGCGACATCCTCGCCGGTACCACGACAAGCGGGTCGCCGTTCCTCCCCACCCCCGCGAACGACGGCGTCGGCCCGACCACCGCGGAGCGCATGGCGCTCTACGCGGCGGAAGCCGGGCCGCTCGCGGTGCGCGCGTCGGCCGCGGCGCTGGCCGAAGCCGGGTTCGCACCGGACTCGATCACCCACGTCGTTACGGTGTCCTGTACCGGCTTCTTCGCACCGGGCCTCGACTTCGCACTGGTCGCCGGGTTGGGCCTCCGGCCAACGGTCGCGCGCACGCACGTCGGGTTCATGGGCTGTCACGGCGCGCTGAACGGGCTGCGCGTCGCGAACGCCTTCGCCACCGCCGACCCGACCGCACGCGTGCTGGTGTGCGCCGCCGAACTGTGCAGCCCGCACTACTACTACGGCAGCGCCGCGGACAAACTCGTCGCCAACGCCATCTTCGCCGACGGCGCGGCGGCAATGGTGGGAAAAGCCGCTCGCGGAGCCGCAAGCGGCTGGGAGTTGCGCGCCTCCGGCTCGTGCCTGATCCCCGACTCGCGCGACGAAATGGCGTGGACGGTGGGCAACCACGGGTTCGAGATGACGCTGTCGCGCCGGGTGCCGGGGCTGATCGCGGCGCACCTGCGCCCGTGGCTCGAAGGGTGGCTGAGTGACAACGGGCTGTCGCTCGCGGACGTGGCGAGCTGGGCCGTTCACCCCGGCGGGCCGAAGATCGTGACCGCGGCGCAAGAGGCGCTCGCGCTCTCGGACGAGGCGCTCGCGCCGTCCCGCGCCGTGTTCGCGGAGTACGGCAACATGTCCAGCCCCACAGTGCTGTTCGTGCTGAAGCGGCTGCGCGAGCAGAGCGCCTCGCGGCCGTGCGTCGCGCTCGGCTTCGGCCCCGGCTTGGTGGCGGAAGCCGCGCTGTTCGTGTGACGCGCGCTACTTCTTCGGCCCCTCGACCGGCGTGTCGGGATCGTTGCCCCACTCGCCCCAACTGGGGTAGTAGTTCCGCACTTTCTTCGCGCCGAGCAGTTCCAGCCCGAACGCGACCACCGCGGCCCGGCCCCCGCCCTGACAGTAGGTGATCTGCGGTTTGTCGAGGTCGATCTTCCGGTCCTTCACCAGCTTGATGAGGTCCGCGGGCGGCAGGAACGTGTCCGTCTTGGGGTTGAGCAGCTCGACCCATTCGAGGTGGGCCGCGCCGGGGATGTGGCCGCCCTTCTTCGCCAGCGCCTTCGCGCCGGTGAACTCGTCCTTCGTGCGCGCGTCCACGCAGATCGCGCCCGCCTTGAGCTGTTCGAGAACGTGCTTCTTGTCGGCCAGCCGCGCGGGGTCGGGCTTCCAGTCGTGCGGCTTGGCCTCGGCCCGCACCGCGTCCGTTGTGGTGGGCAGCTTCGCTGCGGTGTACGCCTTCCAACCGCCGTTCAGGACGCGCGCGTCCGAAACGCCGGCGTACTTGAGCATCCACCACGCACGGGCCGCGTCGCGCACGTCGTCGGCCAGCACCACGACCGGCACGTTCGGCGAAACGCCGATCTTGGCAAGCTCGGCCTTCCAGAACGCGGCGTCGGCCTTGTCCGCGAGGATCGCCTTCGCCCACGGCGCGAGGTCGGCGCTAACCGCGCCCGCCGCGTGCCCGACCGCGTACTTCGCCGCGGGGCGCGCGTCGAGCAGGTGGTACTCCTTCAGCTTCGGGTCGGTCGCCTCGACGAGCAACGTCGCGTTCGGGTAGCTCGCCGGTTCCGCGCTCATAAGGTGGACAGCGAGCAGCAGCGTCGTCATCATGTGCAGGAACCTCTATTCGCGGTGGGCACGGCCTACCCTACACGAGCGAGCCGAAACATGTCTACAAACCTTTCGCGCCGCGCGGTGCTGGCCGGGACCGCCGGGGGGCTGGCGATGACCGCGACCACAGCGCGCGCCGGCGCGCCGAAACACAAGTTCGGGTACTGCCTGAACACCAGCACCGTGCGCGAGCCGGACGGCAAAGGCGGCGGCAAGTCGCGGGCGATCACCGACCTCATCGACATCGCGGCGAAGGCCGGGTACGACGCCATCGAGCCGTGGATCGGCGAACTCGACGCCTACACCAGCGGCGGCGGGAAGCTCGAAGACCTCGCCAAGCGGTTCAAGGACGCCGGGCTGGCCGTGCCCGACGCCATCGGGTTCGCCGAGTGGATCGTCGAGGACGAGGGCCGGCGCAAGAAGGGGCTTGAGCAGGCCAAGCGCGACATGGAGAAGGTTGCGAAGGTCGGCGGCACCCGGCTCGCGGCCCCGCCCGTCGGCGCGACCGGCGGCACCAGCAAGCGCGACGACCCCAAGTTCACGCAGCCGATTGTCGATCTGGTCGCGGCCGGCGACCGCTACCGGGCGCTCATCGACATCGGCGAGAAGATGGGCGTCACGCCTATCGTTGAGGTGTGGGGCTTCTCGAAGACGCTGCGGCGGCTGGGGGAGGCGCTGCTGGTCGCCGCCGAGAGCGGCAGTACGAAGGGCTGCGTGCTGCCCGACGTGTACCACCTCTACAAAGGCGGCTCCGACTTCGCCGGCCTGCCGCTGCTGTCGGCCTCGGCCATCGGCATCTTCCACGTCAACGACTACCCGAAGATCGAGCGCGACAAGATTAACGACGCCGACCGGGTGTACCCCGGTGACGGCGTCGCCCCTCTGAAAGACGTGTTCGCCACCCTGCGCGCGATGAACTACACCGGCTACCTGTCGCTGGAGCTGTTCAACCGCGAGTACTGGAAGCAGGACCCGCACGCGGTCGCGAAGACCGGGCTGACCAAGCTGAAGGCCGCCGCCGGGTAACGGCGACGGCGCTACTTCTTCCCCGTGACGGCCCGGTCCTCGTCGGCCAACGGGTAGTTTTCGTTCAGGATCGGGCCGAGGCCCAGCATCGGATCGTCGAGGTCCGCGTGCAGCACGTCCTTGAACAGCCACTTCGTGATGTCGTTCGGCCGCACGATCCCGGCCCTCGCGAGGTGGGCGTGGACCGCCTTGCGGCGGACGCGCTCGTTCACCTCGGTGTCGAGTTTCAGTTCCGGGCGGTCGGCGAGCCGGCCCGCGGGCGCGGGCGGCGCGGTGACGGGGAACACCGGCGCGCCGACGATCACCCGCGTTACCGGCCCTTCGATTCCGCCGAACGTCATCGGTTGGAACCCGCCGCCGAAGCCGCTGCCGCCGAAGCCGCTGCCGAAACCGCCCTTGAACCCGCCGCCGGTGCGCGCGATTGCCGCCAACTGCGCGTTGGCCGAGGCCGGTTGCCCCCCGAACCCGCCTTGGAACTGGTTGGCGACCGCGGGCGGCGCGACGCGCACTTCGGGTGTGAACGTCCTCACGGGACTGGGCGCGGCCAGCACGAGTTCGGCGCGCGCGTGGTACTCCCGCAGCCGGGCCGCGACGGTCCACTCGGCCCCCAAACGCTCGGCGGCGGTGGCGGTCGCCTTCGCGGTCAGCGGCTTCAGAGCGTCGGCCAGCTTCTTCAGTTCGAGCAACTGCGCGCGGTACACGCCGGGCGTGTAGATGCCGGGCAGCAGGTCGTACACGGTCCCGTCCGGGCCGCACACGTAGGTCGCCACGTTCCCTTGTAGGGTGCGGCGCACGACGTGCCCGTTGCCGAAGTCGATGGTGACGAGCGGCGCGCTGCGCACGCTCTCCCACACCGGCTCGAAGTTGGCGTTCATCGTGTCGGCCACCTCGCGCGACGAGAACAACACGGTTCTCGCGAGGCGCGCGTTGGTTCAGCAGAACTGCCGGTCGAGTTGGCCCATCATGTGGAAGACCAGCACCGGGCGACCGGACCGCGCCGCCGCGGCGCGGGCGTCGGCGGCCGAGGCGTGCCAGTTCACGAGGCCCGGTGTGACGCGCGGGTTGTCCTCGCGCGGGGCCGGCTTCTGGGTGGTCTCGGTCGGCGCGGCGGTCGCGCGCGGTGAGTGGCCGAC
>VGZJ01000352.1 GCA_016872595.1 Planctomycetota bacterium | reverse complement strand
AGAAGCCGGATCGCTGGCTGATCGGCAACGCTCGCGTCGGGATCGCCCTGCGCAAGAAGCTGCAAGCCGGCGAGGCGCCGCTCGCCGGGGTGCGGCTCGCGTCGGGCGGCTGGACCGGTGGGGCGACGCTCGATGGCGGGGCCAAGGTCACCGACTATACCGTTGAAGTCACGTCGCGTGGGCCGGTCTTCGCCGAAGCGGTGTGTCGGGTCACGTTCGCCGACAAGGGGACTTGGACGCTGCACTTCCGCGTGTTGAACGCGGAACCGGTCGTGCTGGTCCGCGAGTCGTTCGACGCCCCGGGCGGCGGCAGCGTGCGCCTTCCGCTTTCGAGCAAGGAGTTCCAACCGAAGGGGCTGCTCTACCGAAAGGGGATGGGGAACCTCGGGCAACTCGACTCGTGGCCCATCGCCCCGGGGCGAGCCTACACGCTGGAGCCGTGGCTGCGCTGGTACATCAGCGAGCGCCGAGGCAACTGGTTCGCGCTGCACGACGAGAAAAACATGCTCATGCTGGCCGCCCTGCGGCCCAGCGAATGGAAAGATCCGGACTGGAAGGGGAAGGCCGCGCAACTCGCTCCGGCGGTGGCCATCACCGCTGAAAAGGACGAAGTGTTTGCGGAGCTGCCTCTGGGCGGTGGTACGCGTGTCTGGATGCTCGGCACCCCGGCGCGAGACGAGTCGCTGGCCCCGCTGAAAGGGCAGAACCTGCGCGTCGCCCCGCTACCACAGAAGTACCTCATCAAGCACGGCGACTTCCCACTCGAGGTGGTCAAAGACTACGTCCTGGAGTGGAAGGGAGACCACGAGAACTACCCGCGTCTGTTTGTCAGCAAGGCGGCACTGCCGGGCCTTCGAGCCACTCTCAAGAACGACCCCAACGAGGTGAAGCGCTGGACCTCTCAGCAGCCGATCGACAAGTACAACATCGACGCTCCGTTGCAGGCCTATTTCGCTTCCCAGGACGCGCGACTCGGGGCGGCGATTGTTGAGAAGAATCGTGAGTGGCTCAATGCCATGGTGGACGGGGTGCTGGTGCAAAACGACCGCGTGACACTGGGCGTCGCCCCCCACATGCAGAGCGTTCTGCTGCTCCCGACGATCAACCTCGCCGACGGCATCCTAGGAAGCGATGCGGTCAGCCCCGAAGTGCGCAAGCAGATGCTGGCCCAACTCGCGTTTCTGGGCTACGCCGTCAACCGTGACGACTACTGGTCCCCGGCGCGAGGGTTCGCGGCCAATCCCAACATGACGACCACGGTCGCGCTGTACCAGACGGCTTTCGCCGCGCTGCTGTCGTCGCACCCGCTGGCGAAGGACTGGGCGAAACGCGGCCTGACGGAGTTGCGCCATCAACTCTACGCCTGGTCCGACGAGGACGGCGGCTGGCTGGAGGCCCCGCACTACGCGATGGTGGCTTTCGACCACATGATCGGCGCGTTCCTGATGGCGTCCAACGCCGGCCTCAGCAAAGACCTGCACGACGACCGGGTCCGCAAGGTGATGGAGTGGCTGGCGAAGATCTCCACGCCGCGCGACCGGCGCACGGGCGGCTTCCGGCACTACCCGCCGATCGGTAACACCTACATGGGTGAAGGCACCGGCATGTTCGGAATCGTGGCGGGTTTGTGGAAGGATCGCGACCCCAAATTTGCTGCCGAGATGCAGTGGATGAACGAGGAACACGGTTCGCCGCCGGTGGGGCTGTTCGGCCCGTTCGGCACGTTCGCCGGGTATCGCTCGCTGTTGAAGTCGCACGGCGTGGCCCCGAAGGCGCCTAGCTACGGCAGCGAGTGGTTCCGCAAGACCGGCGTCGTGCTGCGTCACGGCTTCCGCACGGACCGCGAGACGTATCTGCACCTCATCGCCGGTTCGCAGCACGAGCACTACGACCTCGATTCCGGCAGCATCGTGCTGTGGGGCAAGGGCCGACTGCTCGCGGACGATTTCGGCTACATCGGCCGACACGCCGCGCAGTGGCACAGCATGCTCCGCTCCGCCGCGGTGCCCGACGACTCGACCATGACCATCGACGCCTTCGCACCGGGCAAGGCGCTCGACTACGTCTCGGGCAAGAAGGGCGCCTGGCAACGACAGATCGCGTTCCTGAAGGATGCCGACCCGGCCGGCCCCACCGGTTTCCTGATCCGCGACAGCCATGGTGCGGATGACGAGGCCGCCTGGCGCTTGTGGCTGACGGCGAAGAAGGTCACGGTTCACGCGAGTGGCGCGACCGTCGAGGGCGAGGACGACGTCGATCTTGAGGTGTTCTTCTTTGACGCCGCGAAATTGGGCCTCAAGACCGAAGAGACGATCCAGAAGGGCATGGGTCGGCGCGACGGCAAGGAAGGACTGACCGAAACCCGCCAGACTGCTTTGATCGCTACACGAAAGGGTAAGGGGGCGATTGCGGTGCTGCTCTGGCCGCGTCTGAAGAAGGAGGTTGCGCCGAAGGTGACATGGTTTGCCGACGAGGCCGGCGTGCAGATCGAAACGACGGCGGGAACTGACTACATCTTCGTCAGTAGCGCCACGGCGAAGGGAGTATCGGCGGATCGCAAGGTCACCTTCGACACGCTTGCCGGGGCTGTCCAGATTCGCAATAAGTCGGCCACGCTCACGCTGGGCAGCGTAGGGACAATCCAGCACGGCGAGAAGAAGCTGAAAAGCACCAAGCCGGCGACACGGACTGACGAAAAGTGATTATTTCCGCGGGATTTCGTCCCGTCGGGATAAGAGGTGTGGAGAGCCCACCCCGCCGAACCGTGTCCGAGTCTCCAACGACAAGGTGCAAGATGATCGACCTCAAGAATTTGCCCGACCGCCGCAACGCTCTCAAGGGTGTCACGCTCGGGGCCGGGGCGGTGGTCCTCCAGCCGTTCGTTAACGCGCTGGCCGCCGAGGCGCGCGGCGAAACACCGCCGCCGCGCATCATCTTCCTCATGCAGGGGAACGGTCTCTGGCCGCACCACATCCAACCCAAGGGCATCGATAAGAAAAAGACGGACCGCCTCGTTGACCTACCGCTGGCCGATCTGGAACTGCCCGACCCCATCTCGCCGCTGGCCCCGTTCAAAAAGCGGCTTGGGATCATCCAGAATCTCTCGCACAAGATCTCCGGCGGCGGCGACCACGGCAAGCAGTACGGCGCGCTGGGCGGCTTCAACTGGCGTCGCGGGCCGCTCGCGCAGACGATCGACCACGCGCTGGCCTCGGCTCGCGAGAACGTCGTCCCGGTGGTCGGCCTCGCGGTTCAGCCGTCGGCGGAAGCGGTGGTCGTCAACACCGTCTCGGCCGTCGCCCCCAAGCGGCCGCAGCCGATGGTCTGTCAGCCGGACGTCGCGTTCCAGTCGCTCTTCGGCAGTGTGGCTGAGGGGAGCGCCGGCAAGGCGTTCAACGCCCGGAACAAGTTGCTGGACTGGGCACGGGCCGACATCAAGCGCGTCCAGAGCGAACTGCCGTCGATGGACCGGGAGAAACTCGACGTGTACCTCGACACGTTCGAGCAGATGCGGACCCGCCAGGACAAGGTGGCGGTGCTGAAGGACCGCTTGAAGGCGAACGTTCCGGCCATCGACAAGTTCGACGCCAAACTGGTGACCGGGCGGTTCGAGGGGCAGTGTGCCATCGCCGCCGCCGCCATCGCCTCCGGGCTGACGAACGTGGTCACCCTCGACGCCTCGCCAACCGCGTATCACACGTGGAAGGAACTCGGGGTCCAGACCGACGGCCACTCCATCGGACACATGCACCCGGACAACCCGGAACGAGACAAACTCTGCGTCCCGATCCGCAAGTTCCACGCGGAGCGGGTCGCGGATCTCGCGCGGCGACTCGACGCGGTGAAAGAAGGCAACGGGACGGTACTCGACAACACGCTCATCGTCTGGATGAGCGACTCGGGCGAGGAGCACCACGGCTTCTGTTCCGAGTGGCCGCTAGTGGTCCTCGGCAACCTCGGCGGTCGGCTGAAGACCGCGGGCCGGTTCCTCCAGTTCCCGACTTACCAGAGCGCCGGGCACCGGACGATCGCGAACTTTTACCTCGCCCTGTTGCACGCGGTCGGCGACAAGCGGAAGTCGTTCGGCGAAATCGATCCGGCGCTGGAGGGCTTGCGCGACGTTGACCAGGCCGGGGTACTCGAGGAGATCATGGCGTAAAGCCCCGCGGCTCCGAATCGCCCCCATTCCGAATCCGAAGTAACCATGCTCAAGTTCTCGCTCCCGGCGCTGCTCCTGCTCGCATTGTCTTCGGCACAAGCCGCTGACACCCCTCCCCCACTGGACTGTTCCGGTGCGAGTGGCGCCGAAGCCAAGACCGTTGCTCAGGCACAGCAGGCCTGGGCCGCACACCTTGGTGAGAAAGGGCATGAGAAAACGATGCCGCTCGACAAGGGCGGCAAGTTGACGGTCGAGATGGTGCTCATCCCGCCGGGCAAATACCACCGTAGCGAGGGCAAATCGACCACGCTCATCACGCTGACGAAACCGATCTGGGTCAGCAAATACGAAGTGACCCAGCAGCAGTACGAAGGCGTGATGGGCAGCAATCCCAGCCACTTCAAGCGAGAAGGTCCGGACGCGGCACGTTACCCCGTGGAGTGTGTTAGCCACATCGACGCGGTGAAGTTTTGCGAGGCGGCCGCGGCGAATGGCGGGGAGTTCCGGTTGTTGACAGAAGCCGAGTGGGAATATGCCGCTCGTGCCGGGACGAGAACCAAATATCACAACGGAGATTCGGCGGAAACGCTCCGCGACATCGCTCAGTTCTCCGGCAACAACCTCAAACAGACCGAAAAGATCGGCAGCAAGGCGGCCAATGCCTTCGGGCTGTTCGACATATCCGGCAACGTCTGGGAGTGGTGTTCCGATTACTGGACCGGCAACTACGACACGCGGACGGACGTCGACCCCGTTGGGCCCGAATCGGGCCAGGGCCGTGTGACACGCGGCGGGAGCTGGGGGAGTTCCGCCGACAACTGCCGCTCGGGCAACCGGGGACGCGACGCCGAAACCTACGGCGGAAGCCACCTTGGCTTCCGGATCGCGTGGGTGCCGTCGATCCCTCGTGTTCAACCGGCTCCGCTCGACTGCACCGGGCCGACGGGTGCGGACGCCAAGACCGTCGTCGCAACTCAGAAGGCATGGGCACGCTACCTCGGGGAGGGGAGCCACGAGAGGACATTTCCCCTCGACAAATCAGGGAAAATCACCATTGAAATGGTTCTTCTGCCACCGGGAAAGTACTGCCGGGGCGACGAGAAGAAACCGGTGATCGTCACCCTGACGCAACCCCTCTGGGTCGGGAAATACGAGGTGACGCAGCAGCAATACGAAGCGGTAGTGGGCAAGAACCCCAGTCACTTCAAGAAGGTCGGGTCCGATGCCGCCTTCTTTCCCGTCGAGAAAATCAGCCACGCTGACGCACGAAAGTTTTGCAACTCCGCCTCGGAGAACACCGGAAGTGAGTTTCGCCTTCTGTGGGAGGCGGAATGGGAGTACGCCTACCGGGCCGGCACCCGGACGCGATATTACAACGGAGATTCCAACGACCGGGCCATCGACATTGCGCAGTGCAACGAGAACAACTTCATCTGCACCGCGAAGGTCGGCAGCAAGCTTTCCAACAACTTCGGCCTGTTCGACATGGGTGGGAACGTCGCCGAGTGGTGCGCCGACACATACCAGAAGGACTTCGTCGATACACAAACCACCGACCCACGCGGCCCGGGCAAAAGCACGATCTACGTGAACCGTGGCAACGCCTGGGACAGCTATGCTCGGACCTGTAACGCGACCGCCCGAAGTGCCAGCCCCGAGACCTACGCGGGTTGCCAAATCGGGTTCCGTCTGGCTCGGGTCGCGACGGTGAAATCCAGTGAGAAGAAACTGGCGATCGTGGACACACACGTCCATTTCTTTGACCCAACCCGGCCCACGGCCCCGCCGCGGCCCAACGATGGCAAGCCGCTGCCGAAGCCGATCCTGCCGGAGGATTTGAAAAAGCTCTCGCAACCACTTGGAACAGCTGGTTGCATCCTCATCGAAGCCAGTTCCATCCTGG
>VGZJ01000351.1 GCA_016872595.1 Planctomycetota bacterium | reverse complement strand
ACTGGACAAGAACCTCGGTCGGCACCACCACGCGAAGTTGTGCCCGTTGGTGTTCGCCGGCGGCGGGCTGAAGCACGGGCAGGTCGTGGGACAGTCCGACCGACGCGGCAGCGAACCGGCCACGGAACCGATCGCCATCGCCGACCTGCACGCGACGGTCCTACACACGCTGCTCGACGTCAACCGAATGCGGACCGACGCGGGCGTTCCGGCGAAGGTACTCGACCGGGCCACGAAGGGTACCCCGATCCGGGAGTTGTTCTCGTGACCCGCCTCGCGCTGCTCGTGGTCGCCTCTGCCCTCGCGCCGTCCCTCGCGCGCGGCGCGGACGACGCACTGACGCTCGCCGGGCACAAGGGGTTCGTCACCGCGGTCGCCTTCACCCCCGACGGCAAGCGGATCGTCTCCGGGAGCGAGGACGACACGATCCGGGTGTGGGACGCGAAGACCGGGAAGGAAGTGTGGTCGATCACCGTCGGCGGGAAGGGTGTCACGAGCGTCGCGGTGAGCCCCGACGGGAAGAGGATTGCAGTCGGCTGCTGGGGGCAGTCGGCGCGCGTGTTCGACGCGGACTCTGGCAAGGAACTGCTGATCCTGAAAGGCCACAAGGAGACACTGACCGCGGTGGCGTTCAGCCCGAACGGCGAGCGGATCGCCACCGGCAGCGCCGACGACACGCTGAAGCTCTGGGACACGAAGACCGGCAAACTGCTGCTGACGCTGGAGTCCGGTAACGACTACGACGTGACGGCCGTGTGCTTCAGCCCGGACGGCAAGCGGCTCGCGTCGGGCGACGGCGACAACGTCGTCACCGTGTGGGACGCGAAGACCGGCAAAGAGGAATTGTCCCTCTCCGGGCACGACGCGATCGTCACCGCGGTTGCGTTCAGCCCCGGAGGGAAGACGCTCGCGTCCGCCAGTCGGGACGACACGGTCCGGGTGTGGGACGCGAAAACTGGTAAGTGCTTGCTGACACTCAAGGGGCACACCGACGACGTGACGTCGCTTGCCTTCAACCCGGACGGCAAGCGGCTCGTGTCCGGGAGCGACGACAAAACAGTGAGGCTCTGGGACGCGGCCACCGGCGACGAGGTGACGGTCCTGAAGGCCAAGGACGCAGTCACGTCGGTCGCGTTCAGTCCGGATGGCAAGCGGCTCGCGGCAGGGAGCGGTCACGCTATCGTCGTGTGGGAGGTGTTGAAGTGAGCGGTCGTTTCCCGGTATCCCTCTTCGCGTGCGTCCTGTTCGTGGCCCCCGCCGCGGCTGCGGACGAGTCGTTCACCGATGTCGCGGCGCCGTTCCTCAAACAGCACTGCCTCGGGTGCCACGGCGAGAAGAAGCAGGAGGGCGGCGTCCGCCTCGATCAGGTGACCGGCGTCGAGGCCGGCAACCATACTCTGTGGACATTGGTTCACCAGAAAGTGGCGTCCGGCGAGATGCCACCGAAGGGCCGGGCGCAACCGACCGGGGCCGAGAAAGACAAGCTCCTGAAGTGGGTGGCCACGAAGCAACGCGCCTTGGGCGTCGGCGGCACCCGGCGGCTCAACCGCCGCGAACTCGCGGCATCCCTCCGTGACGTCACCGGGCTGAACATCGACTTCGCCGCCGCGCTCCCCGGCGACGGCACCGTCGCGGGGTTCGACACCGGGGCGGACGCCCTGCAGGAGGCGTCCGACGGGGTCGCGCAGTGGCTCGTCGTCACCCGCCGGGCGGTGGACGGGCTGCGGTTCCTCGACCCGCCGCGGGGCAAGACCTTCGCGCTGGACTTCCGCGAGGTGAAGGATCTGAAAAAGGCGTTCGATGCGTGGAAGGCCGAGGGGTTCGCCGGGAAGGAACTCAAGGGCATCGCACGGCCGGGCCTCGGGTTGCTGATCGAGTCGCGGGCCGTCGGTGACCGCGAGGAGCTCAGCTTCGCCGTCCCGGCGCCGCCGAGCAAGGAGGGCGTGCTCCGGCTGACGCTCACGGTCTCGGTGATGAAGCCGTTCCCGAACCTGCCGAACCCGCGGCTGTGGGTTCGAATCGGAGGCCGGGACTTGGACTTTCGCGAGATCACCGCGGCGAGCGACAAGCCGCAACGACTCGTGTACGAGGTGCAACTCGGCGACCTCGTGGTTCAGCCGAAGGGCGTCACGATCGCGCTCGCCGGCAAGGTGGAAGTGCCCTACGCGGTCGAAGGCTTCGAGAACGAGGACAAGAGTAATCCCAAGGACCCGGTGCCGGGTGGTACCGGGCCGTTCCGCCCGTTCTTCGACCGCAAACTGCCGCCCGAGAAGCAGCCCAGCCCGTTCGTCGTCCTGCACGACATCTTCATCGAGCCGGACGCCGTCACCGCATGGCCGTCTGTCAGTTGGGGCGGGGACGTCGGCGCGGCGAAGGATGACGCCAACTCCGCGAAGCGCCTGCTCACGCTGTGGACCGACCGCGCGTGGCGGCGGCCGACGACCGAGGCCGAGCGCGAGCCGTTCCTCAAGCTGTACGAGAAGCTCCGCGGCGAGGGGCTGAACTTCGACACCGCGCTGCGGGCCGCGTTCCGCTCCGTGCTGATGAGCGCCCACTTCCGCTACCACGCCTCGCCGGCCCACCCGGACAAGGCGGTCGCCCAGCACGCGATCGCCTCGCGGTTGAGCTTCATGCTGTGGGGCGAGCCACCGGACGCCGAGTTGCGCAAGCTCGCGACCGCGGCCAAGCTCCGCGAACCCGCGGTGCTCGACGCTCAGGTGGACCGGCTGCTGGCCGACCCGCGGAGTGACGGGTTCGTGAGGCCGTTCGTGGTGCAGTGGCTCGAACTCGAGCAGCCCATCACCATCGCGCAGTCGCACATCAACAAGCAGGACTTCCGCTTCGCCCGCTACCTGAAGGCGTCGATGCGCGACGAGACCGTCGGCTACGTCGCCCGGCTGATCGCCGACAACCGCCCGGCCGCCGAACTCGTTTCCAGCGACTGGACGCTGATGAACGACGCGCTCGCCCGGCACTACGGGTATCCGCCGCTGGAGGGCGGGCACCTGCGGAAGGTGGCGTTGCGGGCCGAAGACCCGCGGGGCGGCGGCGTCCTCGGGCACGCGGGCATCCAGTCGATGCTGTGCTGGATGGGCGACAACTGGGTGATCTACCGCGGCGCGTGGGCCTTACGGCACGTCTTGGACATGCCGCCGCCCCCTCCGCCGCTGGAGGTACCCGAACTCAACCCGTCGGACGGGAAGAATAAGGGCAAGCCGTTCCGCGAACTGCTGAAGCAGCACCAGGCGGACGCGAAGTGCGCGGTGTGCCACAAGAACATCGACCCGCTCGGGTTCGCGTTCCAGAACTTCGACATCAGCGGCCGCTGGCGCGACGTCGAGCACGAAAGTTACAAGCGCGGCGAACTCGACGGCCGCATCGCCTGGGTGGGCGAGGGCAAGACCCGCCCCGTGGACGCGACCGGCCGGTTGCCCCGCGGCGAGGAGTTCAAGAGCTTCGCGGAGTTCAAGAAGCTGCTCGCCGAGAAGTACCAACCCGACATCGTTCGCGGGCTGATGAAGAACTGGTTCGTGTACGGCACCGGCCGCGTGCCCGGCATCGACGACCTGAACGAGATCGCGGAGATCATGTCCACGAACCGCGCCAAGGGCTACCCGCTCCGCGACCTGATCAAAGGCGTCGTGACGTCACGGGCGTTCCTCGAACGATACGATTCACCCGTTGAAACCCAACCGCCCCGAAAGTAGGGAACCACATGAACCCGAAGACCCACTCGATCACCCGCCGCACGCTGCTTCGCGGCTTCGGCGCAGCCATCTCCCTGCCGTTCCTCGACATCATGGGAGGTTGCACACTGGCGGCTGAATCGGGGGCGAAGGAGCCGCGGCGGCTCGCGTGCTTCTACATCCCGGGGGCCATCAACCGGCACACGTGGTTCCCGCAAGACACCGGCCGCGACTACACGCTCGCCGACGCCCACAAGCCGCTGGCGAAGTTCCGCGACGAGTTCACCGTGCTGTCGAACCTGTCGCACATCACCGGCCGGATTAGCGGGCACGTCCACCCGTACAACTGGCTGACCGGGCACAACATCAACATCGTTCCGGGCACGATCACCAACACCGTGTCGATGGACCAGGTAGCCGCGAAGCACCTAGGGCCGACGTGGGTGCCGTCGCTGGCGCTGTCGTTCGCCGACGGGGTCGGCACCGCGACGCTCTCGCGGAACGCGATGGGCGTGGACGTACCCGCCACCGCCAACTACCGCAGCGTGTTCGAGCGGCTGTTCCCGCCGGCCGACAAGGCACAACTCAAGGAGGCCGGCGCCCGAATCGCCCTCGACAAGAGCGTCCTCGACACCGCGACGGGCAGCGTGAAGGATTTCCAGAAGCAACTCGGGGCCGACGACCGCCGCCGCCTCGATCAGTACCTGGAATCGATCCGTGAGGTCGAGAAGCGGTTGGACGACAGCCGCGAAATCCTGGAACGCGGTCGGCCGAAGTTCGACGAGGAGGCGGTGAAGACGGTCCCGCAGGGCAAGAACAGCATGCGGGAGCACATCGAACTGATGATGGACCTGATCGCACTGGCGTTCCAGACGGACATGACGCGGGTGGTGACGCACTCGCTCGGTGGCGAGGGCGGGCCCAACTACGACGAGTACAAGGACTGGGCCCAGAAGAACGGGGCGCCGGTCCGCGGGGCGCACGACGTCCACCACAAGGGGAGCGGGGCGGCCGACGCGCCGGACTCGAAGGTGCTCGCCGCCCGCGACGAGATGCTGACCGCGTGCTTTGCGCGACTGGTCGAGAAGCTGAAGGGGGTGAAAGCGGCCGAAGGCACGCTGCTCGACCACACGGTGCTGCTGTTCGGCGGTGCTCAGATCTCGAGCCACTCCGGCAAGAGCTTCCCGACGCTGCTCGCGGGCGGCCGCAAGCTCGGGTTCAAGCACGGCCAGCACCTGAAGTGGGCGTCGGACAAGAAGCCGATGTCCGACCTGTACCTGACGATCCTCCAGCAGCTCGGCTGCCCGGTGAAGTCGTTCAAGGAGAGCACTGGCCCGATCACGGACCTGCTCCTGTGAGGGAACGACCTGCGGTCGGCGGTTCCGGGATGAGTTCTTTGCGGGCGGAGGAGTTGAGATTTGTGGGAAGTGTGGTTCCGTCACGCTTGTGGATGCAAACGTGACGGAACCGCTCCATCTAGAAAGTGGCCGGAATCGGGGTTTCCGCTGATTCCAGTTCCTCGGCCCAGCCCCACTTCCTGGTGCCCGGCTTTCGGCTCACGCGGGGATCGCCCGTTCGATCGTGCGGATCGTGGCGAGATGCCGGCAGTCCTCGTGGTACCTCTTCAGTCGGGCCTCGAAGGACGCCGTGTTCTTCGTGCAGACCAGGACGTGCGGCGAGCCGACCCGTTCCGTCTTGCGGTCAACATCACACCCGCGGCAGGCGTGCTCCAGGTGCGATCGGCGGTCCTGCGCGGCCCGGAACCGGTAGACCGCCGCCGCCGGATCGCCTAGGAATCGCCGCAGTTCGGCACAGTCGGCGCACTTGCAGGTGAAGTTCGCCTCGCGCCGCCAATCGCCCGGCGGCGTCGGCTCCGCCGCCGTCAGCGTTTCCAACTGCTCCCGACACGCGGCGGCCCAGCGCGACACGCCTTCGCACCGGGTCTTGAGGTGGGTCTTGAGCCAGGGCTGCAAATCGGTCAGCGCCGTGACGTGTGCGGCCAGCGGGTATAGTTTCGCGTCGGCGAGCATGCGGTCGATGGTCTTCGTGAACAGGTCGTACTGCCCGGTCGCGAGCAGCGACCGCGCCAAGCCGACGAGCAGCGCCGCCCGGTTCACGTCGCGGAGACGCCAGTCGTGGCTCGTGGTGGCGAGTTTGTCGAGCGCCTCCTGACTCGACGCGAACGCCGCGGCCAACCGACCGCATAGCGCGATCCGCTCCGCCTCGCTCGCCTTCCGCCTCGATTTCGCGGCGCACACCACTTCCAGCAGCCCTAGGTTTGTTGACGGCGGAGCAAAAGCGTGGCGCGAGGAGGGTGGAACGGCGGAGTAAAAGTGTGGCGCGCAACGGGACCGTCCGGCCACCGGCGATGATGGGGGGACCCCGTCATCCTGGCCCCGGAGGTCC
>VGZJ01000350.1 GCA_016872595.1 Planctomycetota bacterium | reverse complement strand
TCCGAACTGGACCGCGTCCGGACGGAGTTCCGCCGCATGATGGCGGCTCGCGGGTTCACGCCGGACGACGAATGAGTCGCCCCCGCGTCAACTACAAGTACGCGAAGGCGGAACAGACCCGCCACCCCGCGCACCACACGGTCGCGTCGTTCCCGCTGGAGTTCGCCCTGCGGCACCTCGCCAACGACGGGTCCGCGGCCCCGGAACTGCGGGACACGGCCAAGCACGTCCTCACCACCGGGGACGTGAACGGGCTGTGGGCCCTCGACTCGCGGCCATCCGCAACCGGATCAGCGACCGCCCCGGGGCGACGTCGCGCCGCCAGTTGATCGACCGGCCGGCGGGCGACTCAAGCGAAACGGCTTCCTAGCGCGAGCGAACCTCATCATGTTGGATCGGGCACGAGTTCTTCGGGATCGGGAGGCCGAGTGTGGAGACTACCCCTACCGAAGTGACGTCCTACTGGATCGACCCGAACGGCGGATCGCACGAGGTCGGGGCCGGTGTTCAGGCATCTCATCACAGGTGGGTGATGCGGCACCGGGGGATCAGTGGCGAAGCGGCAGAACACGACGGGTGGCACCGGATCGTGGTCGTCCCACGGGACCGAGAGTTGTTCACGTACGGGCGTTATCCTCTCACGTACGCACAACAACACGAAGTGAACCGACTGGCGGCACACCACAAGACCCCGAACATTCGCACTTGGGTCCGGGCTCAGCAATAGCCCCCCGACGTGTCGTGGCGCGCCCGAGCTGGCGCCCGGCCTTTGTGTGTGGCGCGCGCGGGCTGTTCGACTACCGACACTACCGTCCGAAACCCACGACGTGCCCCGTGCACGTGATGTCGGCACGTCTGGGTTGAGGGAGTAGGCGACGGCACGACCCGATACCGTTTCGCGGCATCAGGCCTGTGCTATTCACCCGTTCACATCGTTCCGCAGTATTCCGCAAAACGCTGCGGAACGTCCGCAAATCCAAGTATTTCCACGCAACAGATGTTGCACCTCGCAACGGTGTCGGGTATCATCCAAACACCTGAAAACGTAGTCATCTGGAGCGTTTTCGAGGCTTGGCGGAACGGTCTTCACACGGACGAAGTCACAGGTTCAAATCCTGTATCGCCCACTCTAAATGACGAGTGGAAAAGGACTTGGGACGAGGATTTACTTGGGTAAAATACTTGGGTAAACACTTGGGTAAAACGGTATGGCCGTGTCGGAGGGAGTGATCCTTCTGACCCGCTCTCATTTCGGGCGCTCCGCTCCCTCATTCTGCGTCTCACCTATTCCGACAACCACACGACCCCGTTCCGACACGATGGCTGTACGGCGTTGCCGGAAGCGTCATCGAGTAGCGCCGTCTGTTCCGACAACGACAACAGCGAAGGAAGGGAACCATCCCGCACCGGAACTGGCAACTCACTACCGACAAGATTTGAAGTCGTCCGGCGGTATCGAGGGGTGGCGGTTCGTCATCACCATGTGCGACACCGTACCCGACCGTAGTGGGATTCGTTCCGCAAGTGTGACTGCGCCTCGATGATGAGCGGTAGATCGCCACACGGGAGGTGAATCATGGACAGCCCACTCGGTCCAGCATCGTTCCGCTCCGGGCCAGTGCGAGTCGCTGTGGTGCAAGCGGCCCCGATCCTGTTTGACACCCCAAGAACACTCCAGAAGCTCGCCGACCTTGCCGCCGACGCCGCCGGTAGAGGGGCCGAACTGGTCGTCTTTCCTGAAGCGCTCGTCGGCGGCTACCCGAAGGGGCACGACTTCGGCGTGCGCCTCGGTGTCCGCACCCCGGACGGGCGGGACCAGTTCCGCCGCTACTTCGAGAGCGCCGTCGAGGCGCCGGGGCCGGCGACCGAGCCTATGAACTCGGTCGCCAGGGAACACCGCATCCATCTGGTGGTCGGCCTGATCGAGCGGGCGGGCGGGACGCTGTACTGCACGGCGGCGATCTTCGGGCCGGACGGGGCGCTCTTGGGTAAGCACCGCAAACTCGTTCCCACTGCGATGGAGCGTGTGGTGTGGGGCCGGGGCGACGGCTCGACGCTCCCGGTGATCGACACGCCCGTGGGCAAGGTCGGGGCGGTGATCAGCTGGGAGAACTACATGCCGCTCCTGCGGACGGCGATGTACGCCAAGGGGGTGGAGTTGTATTGTGCCGTCACCGTGGACGACGGGGAGACGTGGGTGCCGACCGTGCGCCACATCGCCCTCGAAGGGCGGTGCTTCGTCCTGTCGGCGTGTCAGTTCGTGCGCCGGGCCGACCTCCCGCCCGATTACCCCGCCACCCAGGACGTGTTGATCCGGGGCGGCAGTTGCATCGTCGGGCCGCTCGGCGAACTCTTGGCCGGGCCGGTGTACAGCGAGGAGTGCGTGCTGACGGCGGACCTCGACCGGGCCGACCTCGGACGCCCTACTCCCAAATGCCCCCCCCGAATAAACTGTCACCCCAATCCAGCGCTGCACTTTTGCTCCGCCGAGCGCTGCACTTTTACTCCGCCGTCAGCAGAAGAGCGGCATTCTGAAGTCGGTGGCGACGCGGAAGGCAATCCTGACGGATGCGAGCCATCGGGTTCGTTTCGTGTACGTGCCGAAGCACACGTCGTGGCTGAACCAGGTGGAGATCTGGTTCAGCGTGCTGGCGAGGCGTGTGTTGCGTCGAGGGGACTTCCGTTCGGTAGCGGACCTGCGTGAGAAGATCCTGGGGTACACCGCATACTACAACCGGACGCGAGCCAAGCCGTACAAGTGGACCTACGCGGGCCGCCCGCTCAATGTGTGAAACCAGGGAACCGTCTGCCTTGGTGGAAGGCCGATTCAGCCAACGTGATCTAGGAGAACCGGAGCGACCCGCGTAACCGGGAAGGTGCGCCGTCCCCATACAATCGGAATTCCCCATCCCCGCATCAGTCGCGATTCGCGATTCGCGCCAAGTTCGCACGCCGGATCATCCGGCGTCTGCTTCCGAGTCACACAACCTGTCCCTTCGTACCGTTCAGTTCGGTGAGCGGCCCGAAGGCGACTGTGGTTGTGTGGTCGATGGGGTAGGCGTCGAGGTAGGCGCGGACATCAGCAAGCGAGACCGCGTCGAAGTTGGCGAGTTCGGTGTCCACGTCGCGGTACTCGCCGGTGTAGCTCCACGCGGCGGCGATGGCCTGCATCCGTCCCATCGGTCGCTCGCTCCCGCGGACCACGCGCGACAGGATTTTGCTCTTCGCCTGTTGCAGTTCGGCTTTCGTGATGCCACCGGACTGCACGCCCTTCAGCACGTCCGTGGCGCGGGCGATGTTGTCCGCGGTGTGCTCCGGCTCGCAGCTCAGCGACACGTAGACCGCGCCGCTGCCGTCGTTCTCGACGTAGCTACAGTCGGCGGAGTCCGCGTGGCCGGGATCGACAAGCGCCCAGTACAACCGGCTGCCGCTGTCGTCTCCCACGGCCAGCGCGAGCGTGTCGGCCGCGTACCGCAGTTTCGAGTGCGCCGGCGGCCCGGCGCTCATGAACATCACGTACTCTTGTTGCACCTTCGCGCGGGTCAGCAGGTGCGTGCCGCCCGCGCCGGGCCACTCGGTGCGGTGGTCGCGGTCGACCGAGTCCGTGTTCCACCCGGCGCAAGCGTCGGTGACGAGCTTCACGAACGCCACCCAGTCGAAGTTGCCCGCGACCGAGACGATGATGTTATTCGCGGCGTAGCGCCGCCCGAAGTAAGCGTGCATCTGGTCGCGGGTCAGCGCGCCGACGCTCTCCTTGGTGCCGAGGACCGAGTTGCCGAGCGGGTGGGAGCCGTAGTAGAGTCGCCGCGCGCGGTCGCCGGCGACGGACCCCGGCTGGTCCTCGTACATGTCGATCTCTTCGAGGATCACCTTCTTTTCCATGTCGAAGTCGTCGTCGCGCAGGCTCGGGCGCAGGATGTCGGCGAGGATGTCGATGCCGCGCGGCAGGTACTCTGGGAGGAGCGCCGCGTAGTACACCGTGTTCTCTTCGCTGGTGTAGGCGTTGTAGTTCGCGCCGATGCGGTCGAAGTCGAGGTTCACGTCGAGCGCGGTACGGCGCGGTGTGCCCTTGAACATCATGTGTTCGAGGAAGTGAGAGACGCCGCTCTCGGCGGGCGTCTCGTCGCGCGCGCCGGTGCGCACGAAGAACCCGACCGCGACGGAGCGCGCGGCCGGGCTGGTTTCGCCGATCAGTTGTAGGCCGTTGGGGAGCGTGTGCGAGTGGAACGGCATGAGAACCTCGTGACCCGCGGCGCGCCGGGAGTCGGCCCCGCCGCGTTAGTATACGCGGCGGGGCGCGGTTCGCTCACGGCCCCTTCGGGGGCGGGCCGAACCCGCCGCCGTCGCGCAGGCGCTTGAGTTGCGAGCGCTGCTCCGGCGTCAAAATCTTCTCCAGTTCGGCATCGACCTTCTTTTGCAGTTCGAGCAAGTCGGCCTTCTGCTTCTCGGTCATCTGGAGTTGGGTTTGCACGTTTGGCGGGAGTACGTCACCGGGCTTGGGGCGCTGGAACCCACCGGGCTGGCCGAACCCGAAGCCCTGTGGCGTGAACCCTTGGCTCTTGCCCTCAAGCTGAGCCGCGACGGACTGCGAGCGCTTCTCGACGAACGTACGCAAGTCCGGGGCCGGTTGGCCGAACATGCCACCCCCGAAACCCTGCGGACCGGTCGGCTCCTTCCGCGCCGTGATCGCCTTTGTTTCCTTCTCGAGAAGCGGCTTCACGACTTTCTCCAGCGCGGCAACCTCGGCCATCAGCTTGTCTTTCACGAAGGCCTTCGCCGCCATCTCCTTCAGAATCGCCGGGTACTTGTCCGCGATCTCCTTGTTCGCCATCAGCCGGTCGGCGAGGCGGTTCGTGGCGTAGGGCTTCTTCAAGTTCAGGTCCATCTGCTGTTCCTTGGTCCCGAATATGCCGAAGTTGCCCATTGAGAGGTCCACGTCCCACGGGACGAAGTGGAACTTCTTCGTTTCGGGGTGCAGGTACAAGCAGTAATTGTGGCCGAGGGTGAAGAAACTGTCGAGGTTCGAGACGAGTGCCGTCGCGGCCATGTACTTGAGGAACGCTTCGATGTCGAGGTAGCCGGCGATCTCCTTGTTGAACTCCGCGTCGGTGCCCTGATTCACGAGTTTGGTGAACGCAATCATCCGTTTCTGCTCGTCGGCAGTGGCGTCGCGTTTGGGTTGGTAGTTGTCCTTGTAACGGGCCCAGTCTTCGCCCAAGTAGTCCAGCCCGCGGATGCGCTCCGGCTTCATCAGAAGGCCAGCGTCGTTCTTGTAGTTCAGTTTGAGGAAGTTCTTGTCCACGGTTTCCACGACCGTGTACAGGCCGACGTGTTCCTTGTCGTACTTGCCGGGGACCGTGATCGTCAGTTCGGCGTAGGCGGTGCGCGGCGCGGGAACCCCGGCGGCGCGGTAGATCGAGTACGCCAGCGCCTCGCGGCCCCGCGTCGTGTCCATCACCCCGCAGTTGAGCGTCAGCGACTTCAAGCCGTGGAACCGGGCGGACTCGCTGTGCTTGTCGAGATCGATCTTGAACGACCGCTTCAGACCGCGGTTGGTGCTGAGGTACGTCGAGTTCCCTTTGTAGCGCAGTCCGACTTTGTCGATGGTCTTGCCGTCCGCGGTGAACGCCGCCACGGCCCACGGGAACTCCATGTTGAACGCGCTGCGGTGGGTCTCGCGGTCGCCGGGCTTCTTCTCGACCTTCGGCGGGGGCGGGAACCCGAACCCGCCGCCCTGCGCGGGCTGCATCGCGGCGTACTCCTCCGCGGTCAGCGACAGGTGGAACTGCCACACCTTATCCGGGCCGAACACGTCCGCGCCGGCTGGGGCCTTCGGGGCCTTTTTCGGCTCGACCTTCTTCGGCTCCTGCGCACGCCCGCCGTGGGTGACCACAGGAACACCGGAGCGGCGAGGGCCGCAGCGCACGCAGATGCGATCAGAAACCGACCGTTCATGACGTGACCTCGTGACGGTAACCGCTGGAATGAAGAGCGTGATTGCCAGAATCATCATAAAGGAACGATGAAGACGCGGTGAGTATTAGACTCGTTGCGCAATAGCGATCGATGGCCTATTCATAGGGTTATGACGAATTACGAGAAATTGCGTCGGAAGCCGTTGTTGTTCCGCATGT
>VGZJ01000349.1 GCA_016872595.1 Planctomycetota bacterium | reverse complement strand
GCGCCGCCGCCCGCGGTCCCCGTCGTGCCGGACCCGCTGCCCAGTCGCGCCGCGCTCGGCCGCCGCACCCCGGCCACCGCGCCGCGCCCGCACGCCGATTCCGCTATCGCCGGCGCGCTCAACCACTACGCCGACCTCTCCAACGGGAGCCGCCACGAGGAATCGCCGCTGAACGAGATTCAGCGCCTGAAGCACGAGAACAAGGAACTGCGCACGCTCCTCGACGAGATGAAGCACCTGCTCCAAGAGGCCAGCGAGACCGAACAGCGGTTGGTTTCCAAAGAGGCCGAGTTCGACGCCGCCCTCGGCGAGAAGGACGCTCAGATCAACGAACTGAGCGCGCAGCTGGGCGCGATCGAAGAGCAGATCGCCAAGGGCGAACTGGCCCCGCCCCCGCCGGTGCCCAAGACCCGCTCCGAACTGGAAGAGTGGGGCGACGAGTTGGAGAAGGAGAACGCGAAACTCACCCAAGACCGCAAGCGCCTCGACGACGACCGCCGGCAACTGCGCGAGGACGAGGAATCGCTGGAAAAACAGATGCGGCAGATGGAAGTGTCGATGGCCCGCGAGCGGGCGATGATCGCGCGCCAAGAGACGGAACTGAAGCGCCTGAGCGCCGAGATCCAGCACGAACTGGACATCTTGCAGCGCGGCGACGCCGGCCTGCGCGAGCAGATGGCGAAGTTCCAGCGCCGCGCCCAAGAAGTGATGACGAAACCCGGTGGTGGCCCGCCCCCCAACGGCCGGCGCTAACCGCACGCGGCGCGGTGCCCGCTCACGGGTTCGCGCCCGAGCGCGTGGGCGGGGTGAACAGGTCGAGCTGTGGCTGGTGCTTCTGCGCGTACTCCGCAAACTCCCACTGATCTTTGAAGGGCCGCTTGTAGGTGAACTCGAGTGCGTCGAGTACGGCCCGCCGCGCCTCCCCGACGCAGAACGGGTGCTTCAACAACTCGACAAGGTCTCGTGCCGGGAGCGGTCGCGGCTGCGGCTGAAAGTGCGGGTGCAGCAGCGGCAGCGACGGCAGTACGTTGCACGGCGTCGCGCAACAACCTGTGGTGAAGATGGCGCCGCGCCTGTTCGGCCTGAGCGAACGGGAGCCGCAAGAGGATCGCGCGCAACCGTGCCGCCTGCTCGCGGTCCAGTTCCCCTTGTTTCTGGAACGTGTCGACCACGAAGCGTGCGGTGCCGGACGCCGCGGGCACGTCGAGGAACGAGCACGCCGTTGCCATGAGAGCGGCCAGTTCTTGATGGTGGTAGTAATCGTCGTACCGCCGGAAGGCATCCGCGAGGGGCGGTAGCGCGAGCGCGGACACCTTCTCGGCTTCGGACGGCGCAAGATACGGAGCCAGTACCACGAGCGCCTCGGCGAGGCCGACGCGATGCTGCTCGGGACAGGTGGGTAGCGCCCCGACGAAAGCACGAGCGGCCCCGGTGCAGACGGTTCGCGCGTGCGCCGGCTCCAAGCGGGACGCCAGCGTCGTTATTGCGACCGCCTGAAACTGCACGAACAGGAGCGGCTCCTTCTCGATCCCGTCGGCAACGATGCGGACGGCTTGTGCCGTGAGCTTCCGCGCGGTGGCCGCGTCGAGGCGATCCGCCGCGGCCACGAAGCACGCCGCCAGAAATCGGTCCCGGTTCTGGTCGCCGTTCGATTCCTTCGCGAGCATCACGACGATCTGTTCCGCGACGTGCCGCGCGTCCGCCGGGTCGAGCCGATGACCTAGGCGCGCGAGGGCTTCCGCCATCATCTGGTGTGCGCCCTGATCCGTTTCGCTCGCGAGGAGGCCCGTCAGCACGCGGGCGGTGCGGCCCGCTTCGGCCGGTCCGACGCGCGGGGCGACGCCCCGGACCACGACCGCGTAGTCGCGGCGGGCGAGCGGATCGGCTTCCTTCGCGACCGCGTCGGTCCACTTGCGCGCGACCTTCTCACACTCGGCATGCTCCGCGCGAGCCGCGAGCGCGGCGAACACCCCGGCCAACACCTCGCGCACGGCCGGGTCGCGCTCCTTGTCAAACGAGGCCCCGACGGCGCGCGTCGCTTCGGTGGTGAACTTCGCGGCTTCGGCCGCGGGGAGCCGGTCCGTGACGAGCGCGAGGCAGTCGACCCACATCACACGGATACTGGGGTCTCGCGGTTTGGCGATCTCGGAGACGATCATTCGGGCGTAACCCGGCAGTTCCGCCGGCGCGGTGTCGTGAATCACAATTGGGAGCAACCGCGTCCACAGGTGGTGCGCGTCCGCTTCCATCGGTTTCGCCAGTTCCCCGCGCGCGGCCGCGACCAGATCGGCGCGCGCCTTCGCCACCTCGCCCGGCCCGCCCCGCGCGCCGAGGGCCGCGCGCGCCCCCGCCAAATGATCGGGAACGTAGCCGATCTTCACGAACCGCTCGTCGAGCACCCGGGCGGCGGCAGCGGCGTCGGCCGGGGCGAGTAGCGGTGCCAGCGCGGTCAGCGCATGAAAGTAGTCCGGCGCGTGCGGCGCGCCGGTGGTCCCGTCGAGCGGAGCGGTCAGCGCGCGCACCGCGGCGGTGGCCGCTTCTGTGGTGATGCCCCCGAGGCGCGCGAGCGCGAGGGCCAGCCCGTGGGCGGTCTCCCGCGACGTTCCGGGTGCCCGCATGCGCGCCAGAAGCAGTTCCTCGGCCGCGCGCCGCCGCGCGCCGTCCAGACCGAGCGCCGCGTGGAGCGAATAGTCGGTCCGCCCTTGGAGTTGTTTGCACGTCAGGGGCGTGCGCACGGCCTCTTCGAGAAACAGCCACGCCACCGGCTCGCGGCGCGCGCCCGCGACCCGCCAGAAGGCCTCTTGTTCGTAGGAAGAGAGTTCCCCCCCGTTGGAGTTCGCCAGCACCGGGCCGAGGAGCGCTTGGGCCAGTGTGCGGCTCACGCGCTCCTGCGCGCGGGTCAACTCGTCGTTCGCGCCTTTCAACTCGTTGCGGGCGCGAACCGCGTCCAACTTCTCCCGCTCTTCGCGCGCGGTCGCCGCGTCGGCCTCCTCCTTCTGTTTCTTGGCTTCCTTCGCTTGCGCGCGGGCCTCGAAGCCGAAGGCGAGCGAAAGCCCGCCGCCCGCCAGAACCGCCAACGTGACGGCCGCGAGCGCGCCGGCGATCACCTTGTTGCGCCTCACCCACTTGGTCGTGCGCTCCAGCGCCCCGGTCGGGCGCGCGCCGATCGGCTCGTTGCGCGCGTACCGCAGCAGGTCGTCGGCCAGCGCTTGCGCGGTGGGGTAGCGCTTCGCGGGCACTTTTTCGAGGCACTTGAGGCAGATCGTTTCGAGGTCCGCCGGGATCGCGGCGTTGAGTTTGCGCGGGCGCGCCGGTTCCTCGGTCGGCACCTTCTGGAGTGTGACCGCGACCGAGTCGCCCAAGAACGGGGGCCGCCCGGTGAGCACGTCGTACATCACCGCGCCCAGCGCGTACACGTCGGCCGCGGTGCCGACCTCGCGGACCTTCCCCGCGGCTTGCTCCGGGGCCATGTACGCCGGCGTGCCCAGCACCTGACCCGTGGCGCTCAGGTTCTGGTCGGCGCGCCCCACCTTCGCCAGCCCGAAGTCCGTCAGGCGCGGCTCGCCCTCCGCGCTGAGCAGCACGTTCAGCGGTTTGATGTCGCGGTGAACGACCCCGTGGGCGTGGGCGTGCGCGACCGCGGACGCGAGCTTCGCGACGAGCGCCGTGGCCCGCCCCGCCGGCAGCGGCCCGGAACTCTTGACGAGTTCGGCCAGCGTACCGCCGGGCACGAACTCCATCGCGAGGTACGGGTGCCCGCCGCTCTCGCCGAACGAGTACACGCGAACGACGTTCGGGTGCTCCAGCGCCGCCACCGATTCCGCTTCGAGCAGGAAGCGGGCGCGAAGTGCGGCGTCGGCGAACGGCCCCGCGAGGAGCATCTTCAGCGCGACCGTTCGGTTCAGCCCGGACTGCGTCGCCTTGTACACGACGCCCATGCCGCCGCGCCCGAGTGTGCTCAGGATCTCGAACCCCTCGACCGTTACGGCGGGGCCGGCGGGCGCGCGCGGGTCCGGCGCGAGCGTGCGGGTCGCGCCGTGCTCTTGGGCCACGGTGCGGTCGGGGTCCGGGGCTTGGGGCCGCGTCGAACCGTTGTCGCTGACGCTCACGGGCGACCTCCGATGTGATGTGGTCTTGTTACCCGCCCCGGCCGGAAAGAAAACACACGTGTCGGCCGGCGGCGGAGCGCGGGAGCGATCGCGCCCGGCGATCCGGGCATTCGCCCCGAGCGATTATGTGCTATTACGTTCACTATATTCGAGTTTGCGCAATCCGCGCCCGAGAAGCAACTCGAAAACACCGGAGATTCCAAATTTGTGAACAAATGTTCGGGGCCGTCCCCACAAGGTCGCACCGCGTGCGGCGCGGGGGTAATCGTGTATCGCGTTCGGAAAAAGGCTTTGCCCCGCGCGCGCGGGGTTCGCTAAGATGGGACTCGTCATCATTCGCCACGCGCACGTCCGACCGAGCGGGGTCGCTACATGAGCAGTTTCAAGGTTGCCTGCCCGAGCTGCGAGGCTCCGGTTCTGATTAAAGACCCGAAACTCGTGGGCACAAAGGTCGAGTGCCCCAAGTGCAAGTACCGCTTCAAGGTCGAGGTGCCGCCGGACGCGCCGGCCGGCGACCCCAAGAAGCCCGACCCCAAGGCCAAGCCCGCCGAGGCCAAAGCCGACGCCAAGGCCAAGCCCACCGGCAGCGGCAAGAAGAAGAAACTGGTGCCGATTCTCGTCGGTGCCGGCGCGGTCGTGCTGCTCGTCGTGGTCGGGGTGTTCGCGTTCGGGGGCAAGAAGCCGAACACGAAGGGTGGCCCCGGACCGGGCGTGCAGAACAACAACAACAACAACAACAACAACAACAACGGCTCCGACCCCAATAACTCCAACCCCGACTCCAAGGACCCGAAACAGCCCCCGCCCGGCCCGCCGCCGATCCCGTACAGCACGAAGACCACCACGAACCTGCTGCCCGGCTCGGCGGTCGCGGTGTACCGGCTGAACATGGACAAGGTGCGCGAGACCCCGGCGTACTCGGCCCTCGCCGATCAGAAGGTGCGGGCGCTGTTCACCGCGTCGATGGGCTTCGCGCCGGACGAGATCGAAACCTACGTCCACTGCTACGCCGGGGCCGGGCGCGACCCGTTCGGGGTCATCAAGTTGAAGACCCCGATCAAGCCGGCCGACGTGACCGGCAAGATGGCCCTGCAGCCGAAGCCGAAGAAGGTGAAGAAGTACGAGTTGCACGCGGTCCGTGCGAACTACTTCGCCGCGGCGTTCTCGCAGGCGATGGCGATGCGGGCGCTGTTCGGCGACACGTTCACCGCGCTCCCGCCGGCCGGGGCCGCGAATCCGATGGGCGTGTGCGTGTACGACTCGCAGCACGTCCTCATGGGCGACCTCGCGCTCTTGGAACAGTTCCTGAACGCGCTCGACGCCAACGGCGACCCGCCGTTCGAGTCGGTACTGAACACCGAGGCCGGTGGCGGCGGTCCTGCCCCCGCGCCGACACCCGGCCCCGGCCCCGCGCCCGCGCCGCTGCCCACACCGGGCGTGCCGCCGAAGTCCCCGCCGAAGAATCCCGCGCCCGCGCCGAAGACGCCCGCGCCCGGCGACAAGCCGTTCACCAGTTTCGACTCGTACCGCTCCCTCGAGTTCCCGCTAAAGAAGGCGCTCGACGACATGGAAACCGGGACGCCGCCGGCGCTCGTGTACGCGGAGAAGTTCGACCCGAAGGAGTACGACGTACGCGCCCTGCGCGGCGAGTACGCGCTCATGTCCGGCACACTCGACGCGATGGTGAAGCGGCAGCCGCGGTACGTGAGCGCCAACGTCGTGGTGTTCAGCGAGCGCCGGCTGATCGCCAACCTGCGGGTCACGTTCGGCACCCCCGGCGACGCGCAGGCCGTGGTGAAGGACCAACTCACGACCGGCCTCGCGCTGGTGGCCGAAGCGCTGACGCTGTACCTGAGCAGCACGAAGACCGACGCAGTCGAGTTCCGCAACCTGACGCTCGGCGCGCCGCCCGGCACCGGCACGCCACCCGGCACCGGGTTCCCGCCGATGGGCGGCACCGGCATTCCTCCGATGGGCGGTACCGGGCCGGGTGGCCCGCCCCCGATGCCCGGTGGCGGACCCGGCAGCGCGCCACCAC
>VGZJ01000348.1 GCA_016872595.1 Planctomycetota bacterium | reverse complement strand
TGCCCTTCGGTTCACCCCCACGAGCGTGGGGAGCATTGCTTCTTGTTGATAGAATATGTGCGATTCTGCAACACACCACCGGGGTGCGTCACTCTCCGTGGTCCGTGGGGGTGTCTGGCTGTTTCTTGCCCCGTTTGGCGAGCGGGATGGTTGTAACCATCGCCAGACCCTCGAAGTCGGTGATCGACCGCACGGACTCTCCAGACTGGCGGTACTCGAAACCCTGCTCATTGCGGCTCGTCCAGATCTGAATCACGTTCCCAGTCTTGATCTTCTGGCACGCCTTCGTCCACAGCTGATCCCGGACCCGTCGGCTCGGGTTCCCGAAGTACACCCCCGGCGTCGGCTGGATCAGCCATCGAGACAGCTCGCCCTTCAAGCTCGCCGACGCCTTCTCCAAGATCATCACCAGCATGACCCAGTACCTCCGCGATGTCCGGCAGGATGCGCTCCACCAGCCGTGTGTCGTGGAACGCCTGCCGGCACTCCAGACGCACCTTCCGCTCGATCCCCTCGGCCGTCGCCGCCGCGATCCGGAACGCGATCGGGACCGTGACCTCGGTCTTGTACAGGTCGGCGATGTCGTACACGAACGACAACAGTTTGCCGGTGTGGATGAACCCCAGACCGGCCGAGTAGCCGGCCGACACGATCCCAGCGTGGCACACCCCGTACAGGCAGGCGTTCGCGCACGAGAGCGCGCGGTTAACCGGGTCGGCGGCGGTCCAGTGGTCTTGGTCGTAATTCCGACCGGCCCACGTCGCCCCGTGCTTGGCGGCGAGCTGCGCATACACCGTGCGCACCCGCGCGCCCTCCATGCCGCGGATCTGCTCCATCGTTTTGGAATCGAGGTTCTCGCCGGGGAAGCGCTTCGAGTACATGCGCTTGGCCACGGCGAGGCGCTGGTCGGGGTCGCTCACCAGTCGGGCCTGTGCTAACAGCCGTCGCGCGCTGAACGTGCCGCCGGTGCTGTGGGCGTACAGCCGCACGCCCTGTTCGCCGACCCACGCCAACAGGCAGTTATTGCCGGCCAGCGCTTTCACCGCCGCGTGCGTCACGCTCGTGCCGGGGCCGAGCATGAGCAGGCTCATCTGGTTAATGGGTAACGGAGTCAGCGACGTGGCGTTGTGGAACACCAGCCCGGCGGCCTGTTGGTCCAGTTCGCCGTGTTCAAGGTACAAGTAGCTCCACCGGTCGCGGAACGGCGGCAGTTCGTGAAGCGTGCGCATCGACGGCCCCCTGATTCGAGGTGACGAGTTCGCCCCCACGAGTGTGGGGATGAGGACGTCGAGTTGTCAAAGATCGGGCGCGCGCCGTCACACCGGCGCGACCGAGAGCAGGCCGAAGCCGTAGGATTTCCCGGTTCCGATCCCGGCAAACACCGACGCGCGGAACACCTCCGGGTCGGTCACTTCCAGCACGCCATCGAACCGCACGGCCACGAACGCGCCGTCGCGGTGCCCCGGCTTGTCGTTCCGGGCACGCCCCTCGGGCGCGACCGCGACACGGAACTCGGGCACGCGCACCGGCGCACCCGTCGGCCTGTTGACCCCGTCCACCCACCCGCCCGCGATGCGAAACCCGCCGTGCGCGCCCTTGCGCAGCAGCCACGCGATCTGGTCGGATTCGCGGAGCAACCCGACGCGCTTCCCGCGGAGCGTGTCGCCGGCCTGCTCGTTCTTCTCGGAGACGCGCTTGGTCGGGTTCGCGCGCAGCCGGAACCGCAACTGCTGTTGCGCCGCGACGCGAAGATCGAACGGCTTGGACTCGGCTCCGCCCTGCACGTACCCGGGCGGGAGTGCGGCCCAGTTCGGGTCAGAGACCGATTGCACCAGCACGACCGGCCGGCCGCCGAAGCGGTCGGTGTCCACGCGGAACAGCACGCGCCCCGCGCCGCCGGCGTCGGCCGCGGGGAACGCCCGCCACAACGTGCGGTGCATCTCGTAGGGCCGCGCGAGGTCGGCGCGGGCCTGCTTGTCACGCGGGTTGAGAACCAACTTGCTCAGGAACATCGGGCAACTCCTGATCAGGTTCGAGTACGAGTTTGGGAGTAATCGGCTTGTCGTCGGCGACGTGGCGCACCGCGAAGTGGCGGTCGCGGCTCACGAACGATACCGCCACGTCTTGGCGCGGCTCGCCCATGCCGTACTTCACCTCCATCACGCACCGGAGCGGGCCTTCCGGCTCGTCGCCGCGCGTCCGCTTGCGCCACGGGTGTTCTTCGAGCGCGGTGCGCAGGTCGCGCCCGACGATCCGCTCGCACACCGGCACCGAAGGGACGAACGACTTGCGCCCGAGGTACACGGGCCACACCGGGCGCTGTAGCGCCGCGGCGAGCGCGTCGAGGAGCGCCCGGCCGCCTTCTAAACCGACAAGGAAGTCGGCGTCGGCGAGGTAGAACCGCTCGCTCAGTACCGTTTCCTGCGTGCCCTTGCCCGACGCGCGCAGCACTTCTTGAGCGGTGTGGTAGTCGCGCATGAGCCGGCCGGGGCGGTCCACGCGCACGCCCATCGGCAGCGCCCGCGCGAACCCTTCGAGGCGGTACGCCGTGCCCGCAACGGTGTGCGTATCGGCGTCGCGGGGCCAGCCGAGGGCCGCGCATAGCAACCCGACCACGCCGCTCTTGCTCGGCTCGGGGCCGGTGTCGCGGTTCGAGAACCGGCTGCGCGTGCCCCAGCTCTGCATCGGCCCCGCGAGCCGCAGCAGGAGCGTGCTCACTTGCCACCCCCGGCCGGGAACGCCGCCGCGACCGCGGTATCGATCACCCGCGCGACCGAGTCCGCGCTGACCCTGAGGTGCGTGAGGGGAACGCCGTCGAGTTGGCACACGGCCGACGCCGTCAGCCCGCCGTCACCGTACATCTTCACGAGCCGCCCGTAGTAGTCGTCGAGGGCGCGGATCGAGTTCGCGACGAGGCCCTCGCCGGTCCCGGCGACCGGCCGCACGAAGGCGTTGGTCAGCGACACCGGCCCGCCGGTGCGCACGGCGACGAACACGAGCGACGGCGGGTTCTGGGCCGCGAACGTGTTCTGCTTCCCGGTGGGGATCGCGCAAACGAACGCCTTCAGGAACGCCTCGGCCGTGAGCCGCGCGAGTTCGATATCCTTCTGAAGGTTGACCGTGAGTTGCCCCACGTCGAGGTTCGCGTAGCGGTAGAAGCACGCCGAGTTGAACTCGACCGTGCCGATCATATCCGCGCCCGCGGTGTCCCGCGGCTTCAGGTCATCGACCGCCGTGTAATAGTCCATCTCCATCGAGTGGATCGCGTTCGTGGACAGGCCGTGTGCGACCTGACACGCGGCATCGACGTTGTTCTCCGGCAGGTCGGCCAGCATCCGCCCGAACAGCGCGAGGTCCGCGGCCTTGCCGCCGTCGAGCAGCTTCTCGATGGCCTTCGCGAATCCCTCCGGCAGTTTGGGGCCGTCGTCTTTCGCCGGCTTCTTCTTCGCCTTGCCCTTCGGCGCGTCGGTCGCCGGCTCCGCGGCCGCGGCCGACTCCGTGACCTGTGAGAAGTGATCCCAGTGTTTTTCGACCAACTCGGCGAAGCCTTTGATCTCGCTCTCGCCGAGGAAGAGAAGGTACGGCGTCTTGTGCTCGTCCTTGTCTTCGGACTTGGGGAGGAACGCGGAGGTCGCGGCGCGCGCCGCGCGCTGGGCGTCGGTCGCGTCGCGCCCCTTCGCGACCAACCGGCCCGCGACGGCGTCGGCCAACCGCTTGGTGCGCTCGGCCAGCCGCTCCGGGGGCAGCAACTTTTCGCTCTTGAAGTACGCGCGAACGGCGCGCTTGAGGCACTGGCTCGACACGCGGGCGCGGCGGTGGCCGCCGAACTCGGCGTCCTTGGGGCTGCCGGTGTCGTCGCGGTTGAGGTTCGACGGCGCGAAGTTCTGGAGTGCGTGAATCTCGATTCGCACGGGCAATCTCCTGAAGGGGTAAGAGAGGGTCGGTTACGCGGTGGCGGCGGGTTCTTCCGCCGGTGTTTCGTCCTTCGGGTTCGACCAGAACCCGCGTGCCCACTCGCGCTGCACCCAGCGGTCGGGGCGGTCCCAACGGGTCAGGTCGTAGATCAGCATCTTCCAATCCAGCCCGACTCGGTCGCGCGCGATCAGCGTCACGGCTTGGCGGAGCTTGGCCGGCAGGTCCGTCCGGTCGGTGTCGAGTAGGTCGGTGAACCGCTTCTCGCGCTGGGCTTTGGCGTCGTCCGTGAGGTTGCAGCCGAAGGCCCGGCCGAAGTTCGCGCCGTCGTTCTGGTGGCATTCGCCCTTGACCCACGCGAACAGCCCGGCGGCGAGGATCGCGGCATCAAGTGCCTCGTCGTCGTGAACGCCGCGAAACAGCCAGCCGACGCGGGCGAGGGTGTAATCGGGCGCGCCGATCAGCCCGCGCCGCAGGTGCGCGAGCGCGGCCCGGTCCACGTCGTCGGGGTTCGCGAGCCGGGTCAGTTGCGCCACGAACGGCGCGACCCAAGTGAAGCGCTCGTTCACGCGGCACCTTCTTTCTGTTCGCGGTCGGGAATGGTGTTCGTGCGCTGAACTCGTTTGAGCAACCGGCGCAGCGCCCCGCCGCCGGCGGTCACGGCTTTCAGGTCGCGCCCGGCGTCGATCCGCCCGATGGACTCGTCGAAGGCGTGGAGCGCCGTGCGATAGAGCGTGTTGTGATACCAGTCGATGACGAGCGCGCTTCGGCCGGCGGCGTCTGCTTCGGCAAGCGCGACGAGGAGCGCACGGTAGTGCAGTTCGAGTCGCGACCAGTACAGCCGCTCCGTGGCGAACGAGTCTACGAGGTCTCGAACGCGGTCAGTATCGGGGCTCATTCCGGGCGTTCCGGTGAGGCGCGCCGCGGCCGTGACCCACGCGGCCTTGCGCAGTGCGTCTGCCCCAACCTCCTCGGCCAACTTCAGGGCCAGTTTCAGTCTGCCGATCAGTTCCGCGTCATTGAGGTACTTCAGCGGCAGCGGCAGCGACTCGTGCCGCCAGAAGTTGACCTTCGCCTTGTCTGTACACAGGCCGAACACGGAGAGCTGATACCGCGCGGGCGCCGGCAGGACGGTTCGCAGTTCGGAGCCGGCCAGATCGTGTACGAGCCGCGGCGCGCGTTCCAGTTCGTTGTGCGGCTCGCACAACTGGAACAACGGCGCGCTGTCGCGCCACAGGTCGCGAAACTCGTTGAACCGTACCGGCATCCACGGGTCTTTCTTGTCCGCGCGGGTGTACGCCACCATCGGGTTGAAGAACCCCTCGATCACCTCGCACTTGCGGCCCTGTCCGTAATGCACGCGCCGCACGACGACCGCGCCGCCCTCGGCCTCTTCCGGCACGACGCGGAGCGTGCGGCTCTGCCACGTCAGGTAGTCCATGTACCCAAACGGAGTTGGGGGTTCCGTGTGCGGGGGCGCGGGCTTCCGCTCCCACACCGGAAGGTCGCTCGCGTCGCTCGCGACGGGGCGCTCGTCGTCGTACACCGTGAGATTGAGCCAGAGCGTTTCGAATAGCGTCGCGCCGCGAACGAGGACGTTCGCGGCCGAGACCAGCGGCGCGTGAGTCGTGTTGCCGGTGTCGCTCTTCCCACCGCCGACCGCGAAGGCCTGTTCAGCGGCCACGAGCCGGGCGGTTTCAGCGGGCGTCATCGCCGGCGGCGGGTCGTCGTACGTGTGGTCGAAGAGGGCCGCGTTGTTACCGCGCGACAGTTCCTGTGCGAGCCGGTTGATGCCGCTCGGCTCTTTGGTCGTGAACCCGGCGCGCTGGTAGAACGGGTACTTCTCGTGAAACAGGTCGAACCGGTCGGCCCATTTCGCGAGGTAGGCCGTGACACGGCCAGCGTCGAAGCGGCCCGCGCGGAGAATGGCTTCCCTCTCGCCGAGTCTAGGCCCGCCGTAGGCGCGATGCAGCACGGCAAGCAAGAGACGATGCAGGGCAATCGTGACAAGTGGGGAGAGGTCGCGCAGTTCGCGAATCTCGTGAGCCCTTAGCAGAGCGTCGCGCAGGCCGTACTCGACCGCGGTCCCGTCGGTGCGGACGCAGGGGATGAATGGCTCTCCGATCAGGTCAAACGAGACGGTCACGTTTCACCTCAAGACGGTTGACTGAACAATAGACTCGTTGCGCAATAGGTGTTGGTTCAGTCGCACTTCGGCCAGACGATCCTGTGTGGTCGTTACCCGTACATCCGGTTGTGGAGTCCGGCGACGTTCTTCA
>VGZJ01000347.1 GCA_016872595.1 Planctomycetota bacterium | reverse complement strand
TCGCGCCGCCGCCCGTTCCGCAGGCCGCGCCGCCGGCCCCGGAGCCGCCCGCGCCGCCGCCGGGCTTCTTGCCGCCGCCCGTTCCGGCGGTCGCGCCACAGGCCGAAGCGCCCGCGGGCTACACCAAGTCCGTCGGCATCACGCTGTCGCCGGTCGTGGTCGCGTGGCTCCCCGCGGTCCTGCTCGCGGTTGTGTTCGCGCTCACGTTCTTCCCGTGGGTCGGGTGCTACACCGGCAACTCCGCGGTGTACTCGCAGCGCCCGTGGGGGGCGATGTTCGGCGGCGCACCGAACCGCAACTACAAGCTCGAAGAGGCCAACGCGGTGCCCGGCGGCTGGCTCGACAAGATGAACAGCGACTGGAAGACGATGGTGCCGTTCTTCCTGTTGCTGCTCGTGGCGCTGGCGTTCGCGTGGGCCGAGCGCGGGCTGCGCGCGGCCGACCCGCGCAAAGTGCCGCCACTGGCGCGGCTGTGGCCGTGGCGCAACGCGATCGTCGCCGCCTGCACCGCACTGGTCCTGCTTCTGCTACTCGTCCAGTGGGCGAACGGGTTCGGCATGGAGCGCGCGATCAAGCGGCACATCGCGGACCAGTTCGCGGAGCGCCGGGAGAAGGCCGCGAGCAGCCCGGCCGAGTTGGACAAGCTGCGGAACGCGGAGGAGAAGGAGTTCCGCGGGTACGAGTTGGAGTACACCAGCGCGATGTATCTGGCGCTGGGGTGTGCCGCGCTGGCGCTGATCGCGGGCGCGACCCGCGCGGCCCTCGACCGCCGCGGCCACAAGCCCCCGCCGCGCCTCGTGCTGCATTATTGATGGCGCGGTGACGTGCGGGCGTTCCGGCGGCTCCCACCGAGCGAAGCAGGCGCGAACGGGGTGGGCACCTCTCCCCCATCAAAGCAGGGGCGAGGTGTCCACCAACCCGACGCGCCGCGGGTCCTCGCCGCGCGTGCCTCGCGCTACTTCTTCGTGGACGGGCGGTCGTTGTCGGCGTTTTTGCCGCGGTCGCGCGCGCCGCCGCAGCCAACGGTTGTGAGGCTCAGCACGAACAGCAGCGCGAGCAGGAATCGGCGCACGGCGCACCTGAGCGGGAATGGGTGGGGAAATGAAAAAAGGGCCGACCGCCGAAGCGACCGACCCTTGCGCCCACGGTGAGGTGGGTGGCCCGCATAGCGGGCCGCGTGTTTACTTCTTGGTGCCGGTGGTGCCGCCGCCGCAGCCGACCGCGGAAGCCAGACCGAGGGCCAGAACCAGAGCGACGATGATCCGCTTCATCTGAGAACTCCTTGAAACGTGGCCCCGCCTGTAAGAGAGCGGGAGACCGGGGTGGAACAACAGAGAGGTTCGTCACGGTCCCCGGCCCATTCCGGGGGCGCGTCCTTCTGTTTTGTTGGGCATCGGGAGGCGTTGTCACTGGTTCTGGTTGGCGCAACTCGTTCCAGAGTTACGTGTTCCGACCGAAAACCCGTGACCGATGCGGCCACCCCGTTTCACCCACGACGACATTGATACAGACCGGCCCGCGATATTCCCGAAAAATCTCCGATTCCGATCTTTTTCCCCTATCGTGATCCCGTCCCGGCGAAATCGGGTCAAGTTCCGGCCCCGCGTGGTGCTGGTTTTCGTGGCCTTTTTGCGGTGCCGCGGCGCGAGTTCGCGCCGGGCCGCAATCGGCGCGGGAATCCGAAAAGTTCGGCGCGGCGCGGGAATAAACCGGTCGCTTCGGGTTCGTGTGGGATGAGGGACCGCTATGCCGTCCGGCGGGCTTCACGAACTGATCGACGCCCACTACGAGGCCCTGTACCGGTACGCCTACCGGCTCAGCGGGAGCGCCGCCGACGCCGAAGACCTCACCCAAGAGACCTTCGGCAAGGCGCTCGCACGCCTGCCGCAGCTCCGCGAACCGGACCGCGCGCGGGCGTGGCTGTTCCGCATCTTGCGGAACCTGTACCTGCACAAGGTGCGCGACCAGAAGCGCCACAAGGTCGTGCCCCTCGACGCCGTCGGCGACCTCGCCGGCCGCGACGCGACCCCGGAAATGCCGGATATTGACCCGGCCAAGCTCCAGCAGGCGCTGAACGAATTGGACGAGGCGTTCCGAACGCCCATCATTCTGTTCTATTTTGAAGAGTTCAGTTACCGCGACATTGCCGAGCAGATGGACCTGCCGATCGGAACGGTGATGTCGCGATTGGCCCGCGCGAAAGCGTACCTGAGAAGCCGCCTCGCCCCCGGCCCCGACCCGGACGGGGGCGGCCCGCTCCCCGACACCGCGCCCGGCCCGAAGAAGGTGACAGATGGAGTGCCGTGACGCTCAGTTCTACCTCCGGCTCCGCCGCCACGCGGCCGACGAACTCGGCCCGGACGTGACCGGAACGCTCGACTCGCACCTCGCTACTTGCGCGGCCTGCGCCGCCGACGCGCGCGCCGCCCTGTCGTTCGACCGCGCCCTGACCGCCGCGATGCGCTCGGTGCCGGTGCCGTCCGGGTTGCGCGAGAAGCTGTTCACGCAGGCCGCGGCCAAGCAGGGCGCGGTCTTGCGCGGCAAGCTGTACCGCGCCGGCGGGCTGGTCGCCGCGGGGTTGCTGGTCCTCGGCATCGGCTTCGGCGTGTTCTCGAACTCGCGCCCGAAGGTCGATAGCCAAGTGCTCATCGACATCGCCAGCAACCAGTCCGAACAAGCCGTGAGCCGGTTCCTCGTCGCGAACAAGCTGCCGGACCACCTGCCGATGCCCTTCGACTACGACCTGCTCATGCACTTCGACATGGGCGAGTATCAGGGCCAGAAGGTGCCGGTGATCGTGTTCCGCAGCCCGAACGGGGACAACGGGTTCGCGAAGGTGTACATCTTCAAGTCCGACAGCCGCTTCGACCTCCGCGGCCTGCAAGACGCGCAAGGCTCGCAAGCCCGCGCGCAGGTACTCGTCGGGCAGGGCGCGTACCGCGGCGCAACCTACGTGTTCGTTCACACCGGCCGCGACCTGCAACCGTTCCTCCGCACCCGCAACGGCGGCGGCAACCCGGCGTAAGGGGAAGGCGCGGCCCAACCGCGGAAGTGCCGGAACGTCCTTGCTCCACGCCCCCAATGCGTGCGACAATCGTACCCACGGTCATTGGCGGCTCGGACATCCGCACGGTTCAGGAACTGCTCGGTCACGAGAGTGTGGAGACGACGATGATTTACACCCTCGTACTCAACAAGGGCGGTCGCGGGGTGACGAGTCCGCTGGACGACCTGTGAGTTTCGCACAGAGCCATTACTCTGTTATTGTGCGACGAGTACGACGGCCGATTTCGAGGTAAGGCTTTCGAGCGGAGCGAGTAACGTCCCCGCGTGTGTGGTACACCCGGGACATCATGTTCCGTGTTATTGTGCGAAGCCTCGCACACTAAACACGAGTTCGGGCTGGATAGGCGCTCCGGGGGAAGCCGTGTTGCGGAAACCGGGGGGCCATGAACCCAGTGTCGCGGCGAGCGGGCTGTGGAAGCCCTCTCCGGGTCGGGTGCCGCGGCGCACGATACTCCAAAACCCGACGTACCCCGACCGGGCGGCCACCCGGTCACATGGGTGACGACCGCGGATGGGTTGACGTCGCGGTCGCGCGACTGGTCCCGCCCCAGCCCGAACCAGCGGATGGAGCAGACCGGCGCGCGCTCAGCGGGAACGCCTCGCCAGCGCCCCGTACCGCGCCGGCTGCTCATCCGCGGGTCGTTCGGCCGCCGGAAGCAGATTTTCCCCTCGGCGGCTGAAAAGAGAGCCGATTGCCATCGCACGCAACGTACTGTGGCAAAAGACTTTATTCGGATTCTCGTCGTAAAACCACTCCTCCGCTCTTGACCTGACCTCATGAAAAGTTATAGTTCTGTTATGAGGCCATCCGATACCCTCGACGAGTTCGGATCTGCCGGCCTGCGTTTCAGGACATGCACCATTTGGTGATGCCCAGACTGGCGGCCAGAGCCCAGCTCCGACGCCAAGCGATCAAGCTCAGGTTCTGGCAGCAGACCGACACTCGGGTGGCTGACCTCGACTGCATTCGGGTAACGGGCGAAACGTTGTTCGTCCTTCAGTTGGCGGATGGGTACGGCTTGGCAGATGGGTTTCGGATCGTTTTCTGCGAGGTGCCGAACCCCGAACCCGACGGAACGATCTATGTTTTGGCCGTGATGCGAGCCGATGAGCCACTGACGGCTACTACCCTCGAAATTCTTCGGGGGCGCGAGCGGATCGCCCGCCAGCGGTTGTCGGTTGACCCTTATCCGGAACTGTAATCGTCCGGACGGAGTATGACGATGACTGATACCTTCCTACTCAACGATCCGCAGGCGGTGGCGCGGCTCGACTCCGTGGCGTGCATCTTCGAATGGACGCGGTCAATGTCCGCACCGGACCGGAAGCGGTTCCTCGGTGCGCTGATCGAGTGCAGCGACGATGTGCAGCAGGTCGTCGTCTCCCTGCTTAACGTGGTGAAGGATCCACGGACCATGCCGGCTGAGCGGAAGCGGGCGTTGATGACGATCGCTGACGCCTTGTTCCTCAACCCGTGTGAGGAGGACGGGCGGTACGGCCAAGATCTGGCCGCGTCGGAACCGTACGCCGCTGCCAAGAACGCACCACTGGCACGCGAAGTACGGAAGATGAACGCGCAAGAGGAATCATTCGCCGCGCGCCTCAAGGAACTGATGACCGCGAAACAGATATCTCAGCAGGAACTCTCGGAGCGCATCGGTTGTTCCCAGCCGGCGATCTCCCAGATGCTCAACCGCATGTGCCGGCCTCAGAAACGGACCATCCTGAGGCTAGCGGAGGCTCTTAACGTGCATCCCCGCGAACTCTGGCCGGACATCGACGTGGCTGACATGCTCGATGCCGTCGCTAGCTTCCAGCAGGATGACTACACGATGACGGCGGCGGAGGCTAGCGCGCTCGCCGACACGGCGAAGAAGAATCGACCCAAGGTTCGGGCGAAGTCGCTCCCGACCCGCCCGTAATCGGGAGCGTGGATGACGCCACATCCTTATCAGTTGTACGCAGTCCCATTCACGGAAGCCGACCAGGCTCGCTTGGTCGGCTTCTCGTGCGGTGACGCGCTGTGGTCACGGCATGTCAGCGAGTGGCTTCTCGGATCGGACGTACTCGATTCGATGAAGAGAGGTACTCGCGTCTGGCTCTTCGAGACTGCGGAAAAGGAGGTCGTTGGCTTTGGCTCCCTCGGCACTTCGAGGTGGAACTGGCCACCTCCCGACGGGTCAAAAGCAACGATCGCGCTGATCCCCATGCTGGGAATCGCGGAGCGATTTCACGGACAGCCGCCGGACCCGGAATGGAGGTATTCACGGCAGATCATGGGGCACTTGATCGCCGAAACGCAGGAGCTCGCTCGTGTCGGGCGCGAGGCAAAAGCCGGTGGGCCGGAATGGCTTGTGTTGATGGTGCATCGTGACAACGCGCGAGCCATCCAATTCTACGAACAGTGCGGTTTTGAACTGATCCCCGGTGTCGAGCGGCGAAACAATCACGTCGTGATGAAGCTCTGGATCGGCGAATGAGAGCAGCGGATGTCGTGGCAAAACGCTCGATGACCAAAGGCAGGCCGAACCATCCGCTGCACCTGACGGCCGCCCAAAGCGGCGGCCGCAGGTGAGCGGGGTCGTTCGGCGGCGGAGGGGCGCACTGCACAACGGAGGTCCGAGATGGCCTATCACATTCGCGCGATCGTTGCCGTTCTCACCTGCTCCCTCGCCGTGGGGTCTTCGGTCGCCGACGAACCGGCGGACAAGGCGAAGGAGTTGGAGAAGCGGGTCGCCCAACTCGAGCAGCGGGTCGCGGAGTTGACCAAGCAAGTGGACCGGCTCGAGAAGGCGCTCGCCGAGCGGGAGGGGCGGGTGGGCACCACCGTCAGGGTCGGGCAAGACTTCCCGTCCGCCATCGCCGTCCTGATGACTGCCGGGGCCAAGCCGCGAAAGGAAGGCGAACTGTTCGTCACCGAGTTGATCATCTCCGGCGCCCGAAACCCCGAGTGGTACATCACGTCCCAGTGGCTCCTGCCCGACAACACCGCAGTCATTAGATGTTCTTCACGATAGCGGTGGTTGTGGGTAGGATGCCAGCCCCTTGCTACCCCCGTTGAGAGCACGTCCGATGATTGCTCGTCTGGACCACCTGCGGAAGCACCCGGCCGTGTTCCGCCACCT
>VGZJ01000346.1 GCA_016872595.1 Planctomycetota bacterium | reverse complement strand
TGGTCGCGCCCGCGTCGGCCGCGAAGCGCGCGACCGCTTCGTCCCCGCGGTACGTACGCCCGCACTTGCGCGGCAGCACGGTCAGGGCCACGACCCACCACGCGACGAGAAAGAAGACGCTCATCGCCACGCCCGGCGGGGCCGGCAGCCGCACGCCCACCGCGAGCGCGCCGAGCAGAAGCGGCGTGGCGAACGCGAGCACGACGAGCGCCGGCAGCGCCCGCGCGGCGCGCGCCCGCGCCGGGGCTTGCGCGAGGCCCGCCGTCACCAGCGGCTCGAACCCGCCGCCGCCGTTGGCGCGGGCCGCGCGCGTCACGGCGCGCACAGTGGCCCCGGCGGGCCGGGCCGCGACCGCCTCGTAGATCACGGTCTCAATCGCATGTTGTGGGGCGTCGAGCGGGGCCGCGGCGTGCAACAGTCGCACGGTTTCGTCGTACCGCACGTGGCCGTCGCGCCGAGCCGCGCGACCGTTGCTTCCATCGCGCGCCGCCAACCGCCTTCGAGATACGCCGCGTCGTGAATCGTGACCGGCGGCACCGGCCCCGCGGACGCGCCGGCCGAAGAGCGATAGCGCTTCCGCAAGCAGAGCGCCACGAACGCACCGGCACGACCAGCGCGCTCGCGCCGAACGCCAGTGCGACGCCGATTCCGTCGTTGCCACGCTGGGCGGGGTCGGACGCGGGCCGTTGTGGTGCCGGCGGCGCGGCCGCGACCGCGGGCGCGACGAGGGCCACCAGCACGAGCAGCACGGCGCGCAACAGCGTTCGGAGTCGCGGGAGCACGCGATAGCGCCGGGTGTTGACGCGCACGAAGTGCAGGGCGTCGCCGAACCGCACCGCGGGCGGGGGCCAGATGTCCGCGGGCGGGTCCGCGCCGAACGCGGTCCGGGGCCACGAGTGCGGCCCCGGTGCGCGTGTCGCTCGGTACCCCGTTACTTGGCCACGGTGCAGACCAGCGTGGCGTAGCTGCGGACCTCTTCGAACTTCTTCCCGGCGTGTTCGCCGGCCTTGGCCTCGATCAACTTCGCGTACACGCCGTAGCGCCCCGCGCCCTCGAAGCCGGGCGTGTACCCCTCCTTGTCGGTCGTCACGGCCTTCTTGCCGCCCTCCGGTAGCATCACGGTCACTTCGCTCTCGGCCACCGGCTTGCCCGCGGCCAGCACGCGAAACCGCACCTTGCCGGCCCCGGCCTCGGCCGCCACTTCCAGCGCCAACTTCTCGCCGATGGGCTTCGCGCCCGCCGCGCCCAGCACGGCCTTCGGGTAGTACGCCAGCTTGAACGGCTTGCTGTCGCCCTTCTGCAACACGCCGTAATCCGTGTACCCGTAGGCGACGCGGTCCCCGGTGCCGGGGACGTTTACGGCGTAGAAGGCGTCGCCCTTTTTCCACTCCAGCGGGGCGTCTTTGCCCGCGGCGTCGCGCAGCGTCAGCTTGGTGTTGGCGATCTTCTCGATGTTCACCGCCTCGTCCGGGTCGAGGTTGTCGCTGAACACCACTTTCGCCGACTGGCCCTTGTCGTCGGGCACGATGAACGGGAAGTGGGCGCTGGCCGCGGCGGTGGCGAACAGACCGACGAGCGCGGCCCCGAGCATGCGGTACATGCGGTGTCCTCTTCGGGTAATGGGCCGGGACTGTTATAGGCGCACGAGCAGGTCGGGCACGTCGGAGGTGACGCCGCGCACGGTGACGCGCTTGAACGGCCACTCGGTCGGCGGCGTGACCGCGGACGGCGCGCCGTCGGTTACGAGTACCGTATCGGCGCACGCGGCCGGGCCGACGCGCGGCTGCCACGTGATCGCTTGGCCGGTCACGAGCGGTTCGTCGAGTCCGGCGCGGCGCAGCTCCTCGGCGGGGAACCGGCCCGCGCCGTACCCCGGTTGGCTCAGACGCGAATCGAACTCGTAGGGCGTGTTCGCCAGCAGCGTGCCGGCGATTTCGGCCGTCGCGGTGACGCCCGTACCGGGCTGCGTGAGCGCGCGGAACACGGCCGCGAGCTTCACCGCGAGGTCGTGCGCGGCGCGGTACTCGTCCGGCGGCGGCCCGAAGCTGACGGTGCGCGCCGCGGTCGCGTACAGCCCTTCGCGCTGCCCGGTCGCCTGTACCGTGCAGGTCGTTTCCACAACGGCCGCCGTGAACCCGGTGCGACGGTATTTCGCGCCGCGCGCGTCCGCGGTCACGGACAGCCCGACGGGTTCGACCCCGTGGTGCAACAGCCGGTGCCCCAGTTGCCCCGCGACCTGCTCCTCGGTGTCGCCGGGCAGCAGCGTGCGCGCGGTCGCTTCCACCGCGTGTGCGACGTGCGTTCCGAGTTCGCGGTAGCGCTCCTGTTCATATGGCGTCAGCACGCGCAGGAACGGCCGCAAGCGGTCGTTGATCATCGGCACGTTGGGGAACGGCCGGTCGGCGGCGACCGTGCGCCCCGCGGTGATGTTGAACAGCAGCTCCGAGCGCCCGCCGGCCCACGCCCACTCTTTGAGCTGGAAGCCGAGTTGGTCGAGGTCCTCGTCGAATAAGCGCTGCGTGTCGACGTTGGAGCAGAGGAGCCAGCGCTGCCGGCCGTTGGTGTAGATGCCGGGGCGCTCGGAGTCGGCGATGAGGCCGCGCGCGGTGAGGCCCGACGTGACCCACGCGACGTGCGCGGGCATGAGCAGCGCGACGGCCTCGCAGTTCATCTGCGCGAGGACGCCGGCGACGAGGTCGAGTTTCGCTTCGACGTCCGCGCGGCGCGCGGCGATGCGTTCAGCGGTCATGGAACCCGCGCGGTTCGGGGTGCGGGTGCGAGTCGGAAGCGCTGTCCTACAGCGCGGCCCGCACCGCGGCGACGAGGTTCGCGTCGGGAACGGCGGTCTCTTCGCGCTTGGCGAGGTTCTTCACCTTCCACACGCCCTGCTCGAACTCTGCGGGGCCGGCGATCACCGCGAGCTTGAACCCGCGCTTCTCCGCGTAGCCGAGCTGCGCCCCCACCTTCTTCGCGTCGGGGTAGACTTCGACGTTCACGCCGGCGGCGCGCAGCGCGCGGGCGGCGCGCTGGTAGTCGCCGAGGCGGGTCGCGTCGAAGTTCACCACGAGCACCTGCGCCGGGGTCGATTGCCCGGTGATGAGCGGGTGTTTCAGCTCCTCCATCGCGGCGATGAGCCGATCAAGGCCGAGCGACGCGCCGACGCCGGGCAGCACCTGCTTCGTGTACTTACTGGCGAGGTTGTCGTACCGCCCGCCGCTGCACACGCTGCCGATGCCCGGCAGATCGGTCAGGAACGTCTCGTAGATGGTGCCCGTGTAGTAGTCGAGGCCGCGCGCGATGCTCAGGTCGATCTTGATGCGTCCATCCGGCACGCCCGCGGCCTTCGCCACCGCGAGCAGTTCGCGGAGGCGAGACACGCCCGTTTCGACTAGGAGTTTGGACTGGTCCGTACTCGACCATTGAGACGTACGAACTAGAACCTCATCGAGCATCGCAGTGTTGTCGGTCTCGTAGTTGGAGAGCGTGGCGATTGCAAGTACACTCGCCGCTCCGTTGGTACCAACGCCTTCGATTTGCATTAACTCGTCAAAGACACTGTCTCGCCCAATCTTCGGTAGTTTGTCGAGCACGCGCAGTACCGCCACAGCTTGGTTCGTTAAGTTCATAGCTGAAAGGAACCCGTTCAGCACCATGCGGTTGTTGACGCGGATCTCGAACTTGTCGAAGCCGATCTTCTCGAACAGGTCGTTGATGACCAGCGCGGTTTCGGTGTCGGCGGCGTTGGAGGTGGTGCCGATGGTGTCGAAGTCGCACTGCCAGAACTCGCGGTAGCGGCCCTTGCCGGGGCGCTCGCCGCGCCACACCGGCCCCATCGCGTACCGCTTGAACGGTGTACCCAGTTCGTTGATGTACTGCGCGCTGAACCGCGCGAACGGAACCGTCAGGTCGAACCGCAGGCCCATCTCGGCGTCGCCCTCACCGCGCGCGCTCTTCACGCGATACACGAGCTTGTCGGACTCGTCGCCGCCCTTGCCCAGCAGCACGTCGAGCGACTCGCACGCGGGCGTGTCGATGGGGGTGAACCCGTAGGCGCGGTACACCTCGCGCGCGCGGCGCAGCACTTCCTCGCGCGCCAGCATCAGGGACGGCAGGTAGTCGCGGAACCCGGACAGCGTGCGCGGGGTGACGAGCGTGGACATTTGCAGCTCCGATTTTTCCCGGGACCGCGGGCGTCCCGCCCGCAAGCCAAGACATGGGAAACCGTGTTGCGGTTCACCCGGGGCGATACGAGGCGCACAGCGGCGGGCGGGACGCCCGCGGTCCCAGAGAAAACGTGTATCTTACGGCGCGTTCCGCTTCCGCGCGCTGACGCGCTCGAGGAACCGCTGTTCCTCGTCGGTCAGCGAGCCTTTGCCGCTGCGCGCGATCTTCTCCAAGAGTTGATCGACGCGCTCCTCTTCCTTCTGACGCTCCTCGGCAATACGCGCGGCCTTGCGCGCGCGGCGGGCCGCCAGCCACCGCTTGATCGGCCCCGGGCGCTTCGGCTTCGGGGCCGGTTCGTCGTACTTCTCCAAACTGGTGTAGCCCGCGGAGAAGTCGTACCCGAACGGGCCGTCCTCCATTTCGAGTTGCATCAGCCGCATCGAGGCCGAGTACAGCATAAACAGCGCCAGGCCGAGGAACAGCGCCTCGTTCGCCGCGATGGACACGATCAGGAACAGGATCGCGACCGCGAACCCGGTGTACGCGGCAACGACAACGCCGCGCCGGTGGTCGGTTCGCGCCCAAATGAGCGACTGGAGCAACTGCCCGCCGTCGAGCGGGTACGCGGGGATCATGTTGAACAGGAACAGGAGCCAGTTGAGCCAGAAGATGCGGAACGCCCACACCGCCCACGTCGGGACGACGGCGCGCTCGTAGCCCATCGCGGCCACGGCCGCGTCATACTCGGCCCGCTGGGTGATCTTGGGGAACGAGTAGCGGCCGTGCTGCTTCTCGTACTCGGCCCGCTTCGCGGTCACCTCGTCGTAGCTCGGCTGCTCGGTGGTGCCGGCCTTGTAGAGCCGCGGCGAGGAGGCGCTGGTGTAGGTGCGGCCGTCGCGGAAGTTGGTCATCTCGGCCCGGTGCGGGTCCGCGAGCGGGTTCAAACTGGGGTAGAACCCTTTGGACATCAGCCCCGCGGCGCAGACGGCGCAGATGAGCACGTTCACGGCGGGTCCGGCCGCGACCGTGGTGAACAGCGCCCGCCAGCGGTGCGGGATCTCGGTGTACGCCAGCCCGCCGAGCGGCCAGATGAGGATTTCGCGCGCGTCGCCGCCCACGTACCGCGCCCCGAAGCAGTGCCCGAACTCGTGCAGCAGCACGCTCCCGAACAGCACCACGACGGTGAGCAGGAACATGTCGAGCCACCACACGCCGTCGTACTGGGGCAGCGAGAGTTGGCGCAGGAACAGACCGATGGTGATGACGAAAAAGAAGACGTGGACGCGGACCAAGATGCCGAACGCCCGGAACACCGGGATCGACCAACTCATCGGATCGCGCATCGGATCGGACTCGCACTCGCGCCGCGACCGGGTTGGCGGCGGACAACTGCTAATCTACCATCGCAAGGGCGGAGTCGCAATTCCGCCGCCCGCAAGGAGTTCTCATGTCCGTCGAAGTCGTACACGTCGGGCGGCGCATTCGCGTCGAGGTGAACACGCTGCGCACCCCGGACGGCAAGGACATCCGCCGCGACGCGATCCGGCACCCCGGTGCGGTCGTGATCCTGCCCGTGCTGGACACGGAGCGCGTCGTGCTGCTGCGCAACTTCCGCTTCGTGATCGGCGACACGCTCTGGGAAGTGCCGGCCGGGACCGTGGAACCGAACGAACCGCTCGAAGCGTGCGCCCGCCGCGAACTGCTCGAAGAAACCGGCTACACCGCGGCAACGTGGCGCAGCCTCGGCTACCTGTACGCTTCGCCGGGCCTGATCGACGAAAAGTTGCACCTGTTCGTCGCGGAGGGGCTGACGCCCGGCACGGCGCGGCCCGAACCCGACGAGCAACTCGAACCCGTCGTCGTGCCGCTCGCCGACGCCATCCGTATGTGCCTCGACGGAACCATCCGCGACGCCAAAACCGTCACCGCACTGCTGATGTGGGAGCGAATGCAGAAGCGGTAGCCGCGGTGTACAATAGACTCGTTGCGCAATAGCGATCGATGGCCTATTCATAGGGTTATGACGAATTACGAGAAATTGCGTCGGAAGCCGTTGTTGTTCCGCATGTTCACGGGGCT
>VGZJ01000345.1 GCA_016872595.1 Planctomycetota bacterium | reverse complement strand
TGGCGGGTCTGCTGGCCGCGCGGCTGGCGGGGCGCGTGGGCCGCGCGCGCCCGGAGCGCCGCGTGCCGCGCTGGGTGCTGGCCGCGGGCATCGGTGCGGGGGTCGCGGTCGCGGCGCTCGATACCTTCGACGCCTTCCCCGAAAAGGTGTGCGCCGAACGCGCGGCCGTAGTCGTGCGCGACCGCGCGCCGGGCGCGCGGGTGTGGTACGTCGGGCACTGGGGGTTCCAGTATTACTGCGAGCGCGCCGGGTTCGAGCCGCTCGTTCCCGGCCGCACAACGGCCAGCGCCGGCGACTTCGTCGTGCTGCCGGTGTACCCGGAGGCGCGCGGCTTCTTCCGCCCGTATCCGGGGTTCGACGTGCCATTGCCGCGGCGCGCCGGTGATGTGGTCGCGGAGGTGTGGTGGGACGACTGGCTCTCGGCGCAGACGGTGCCGAACCTGTACGGCGGCACGGACCCGGTCGCGGGGCGCGACCACCCGCGGCTGCGGGTGCGCGTGTGGAAGTTGCACCGCGACTGGTCCCCGCGGTGAGTGTTTGGGAAACTTCGGGCAGTGGTTCCGGGTGTATCGGATTTGCGTTTTCGGGGAACTTGACCTATTGTTCGGTCAGCGAACGGCCGCGCGAGTTTTGGTCGCGCGGTCGGGGGCGTGCGCCGGCGGTTCCGTGCCGCCACACCTTTCATCCTCGAAAGGGCAAAGTGGTTTCGCCAAGCCCTAGTTTTCGGGCCTTCTGTCCGAAAACGACCCCACATCTCACGCACGATACCCGCACGATACTCCCTGATCGGCTTCCGCTGGCGGAACTGACATGGGACGGCCTGCCAAGCCCTGGATTCGCTCGTCTGACGGCGCATGGTACGCAACGCTCAACGGCAAGCAGACCCCACTGGAGGTCAGGGGGCGGGAGAACGAAGCCGCCGCATGGGTCGCATTCGAGCAACTGCGATCCGGCATCCGGCCAACTCCGCTTCCCACTCCGGCCGCCGCTCCCCAACCGACGACGAAGGCAGTGACGGTGCGGGAAGTGGTCGATGAGTTCCTGTCCGACTCAAAGGATCGGGTCGAGCCGACGACGCTGGAGGTCTACCGGTTCTTCCTCAGCATCCTGACGCAGAGCATGGGCGGCCTGACGGTCGGTGAGGTGACGGTGCCGGCCGTCGAGAAGTGCAGCCGCAGGGAGGGCTGGAGTCAGTCAACCCGTTCGGCGTTTCTGGCGGCGGCGGTGCGGGCGTTCCGGTTCGCCGAACGCAGCCGGATGATCGACCGGACGCCGCTGGCCTACCTGAAGCGGCCCGCCATGACGAGCCGGGCGGCGGACGTACTCATCACCGACCAGCAGAAGAAGCAACTGCTGCAAGTGTCGCCGCCGCCGTTCGCCCGGTTCCTCCAATTCATCTGGCTGACCGGATGTCGCCCGTCGGAGTGCGCCGGCCTGACCGCCGATGACATCGACTGGCGGGAGAAGTCTGCGAAGGTGACGCGGCACAAGACGGCCAAGAAGGGGATGCGTCGGGTGCTGCCGCTGCCGCCCGCTGCTGTGGCCCTGCTGCGGTCGCTGGCGGACGAACACCCGACCGGAATCCTGTTCCGCAACCGGATCGGTGCCCGCTGGCACAAGGCGACATGGGGTGCGGCGATGAGGACGGCGTGCGAGCGGGCCGAACTGCCTAGACGGATCGTCTACGGTCTGAGGCATTCGTTCGCTACGGACGCACTGACGGCGGGCATCCCTGACACCACCGTAGCGGCCATGATGGGCCATGCCAACACGTCGCAACTGCACCGCCATTACAGTCATGTGGGGAGTCGGATGAAGCTCCTGACCGATGCCGTCAAGAAGGTGCGGTAGCGACGCCCAGACTCAAGCAAGCTCAGAGGGTGGGGGAAGACCCTTGCGGGCGTTCCGCCCTCAGCTACCCCACCTTTTCGCTAGACTGTAATCAAGCCGACCGACATAATACGGCCTCAGCACGAATCCGCTGACAGACGCAGGTACGCCCATGCTCGTTCGCTCAGTGTCTCACTTCAACTGGCAAGCACTCAGGATGCTCAAGCGGAGTCGGAAACCGCTCGACGGGAAAACGCTCCGGCACATCCCGACCAAGCCGACGAAGGACGGGCGGTTCCTGGCCAAACTGGTCAACGACGGCCTGCTGAAGCGGGTGACGGGCACTGAAGCCGACCCATTCGCTGCGACCTACGCCCTGACGGAGAGGGGCGAACACGCAGCAGAGTACGGTGAGTACGAATACGAGTTCCGGCGACCGGGCACGCCGTCAACTCCGCCGACGCCGGTAGAGACGCCAACAGCACCGAAGGCAAGCCGGAAGGGGAAGTAGCACGCAGGGGAGGGCACGCCGATTGCACGCTCTCAGTGGCCTTCGTTCGCCTGCTGAGGGCGACATGACCGACGAACTGATCGACCTTTCTGCAACCCGCTGGCGATTCGCCGTCGGTCGCCGGACATTCTACATCCGCCAACTGAAGGCTCCGAACGAAGCGGCGTGCGAGCGGGGCTACTACGAAGTGGACGGCGGACGCAACGACATCCGCTGGGTGGCGGCGGGTTCGGTGGAGCAGGTGGCCGACGAACTCAGCAGGGAGGTGTCGCCGAAGCGTCAGCCGCCCATCCCCTGATGAGGTCTGCTGCCGACTGACTTGACAGCCTCCGCCGCCGGAGGTATAGCCCGACCCGACCGGCCGACTCACCCGCAGTGCTTGGGCGACGCTGCGGAGGGGATCGGCCGGTCTTTTCGTTTCACCTCCTGTAGTGCCGCCAGAATCAGCGACTTACCCTCCGGACGCAGAACAACCCTCATCGCCTGTCAATACTGGACAAATCTATCCTGTTTGATCGCTGTTGACCCCTCCACCAAACGAAGCAACCCCACCCCTCAACGGTGGCGGCATTCGCTCTGTTTTGCTCCAAACCGCTGTCTCGTTGGCAGGATGACCGGAGACTCTGTGCCGGGAATTTCAGTACCACTGGGTACTAACCAACGTTGATGTCGGGGCGGGACTCACTCGGCCCCGAAACGTTACGGAGAAACCCGCTTGCCGAGCTTGTGTTTTTCGGTCTAGGTGACTTATAGTCTTCAATGGTTGCTGATGAATCTTTCCCCCGGGTAGGCCGATAGGATGAGCATGCCACGTCGTCGCAAGAATGGGTTGACTCTCTCACCGGTTCTCCCCGGTTTCGAGTGTGACGAGGAGTCGCCGGAGAGTTCCCCGGCCGCATCCGCCATCACGGAAGTCGGTAAGAAGCGGGTGGCGGGCGGCGAGCCGACGACCGACTTGGTGTTCTCGGCTCGCTGGACCATGCGCCAGGGGTGCCAGTCAGTCCGGCGGTGCCAGAGGATGAAGTCGGTGGGCGGGGAACATGGCCCGAAGGCCGGCACGTCGGGCCACGTCGGGATGGGGTTGGGCCTGGATCGGAACTACTTCGGGTCGGAGAGGCCTTTGGGCAGGACGAATCGATAACCGGCGTTGTCGGTATGAATGAGGGCGCGAAGGTGCTCAGGCATGGCAGAGAGGAGGCGAGACAACTTGTTCGGGAGTTCGCAGCCGTACCTCTCTGCGGCCTTCCGCAGCGACTTCTGGGGCGTGGTCCCCTTCGCTTCAAAGAGCACTTGAAGTAGAACGAGTTGCTTCTTGTCGGTTACGAGAATCTTCGGGCCGCCCTGGATGCAGACCCAATCGTCACCGAATTCGATCAGTTGCGGTTGTTCCGGCTGCCCGGCGTGTTGACGGAGGTCCGCCAGCCAGTGCAGATCGAACGCGCAGAGGGTGAGGGTGATCGTTATGGCTTCGCCCTCCTTGTAGGGGTCGTAGGGCAACGTTGCGTACACCGAATGGTTTGGCACTCCGGGTTCCTCCCAGAGTTCGACATCCTCCAGCCAGGTGCGTGCCAGAAACTCTCCCCAGAGTTCTTGCGAACGACTTGTTACACACTTGGACTCAACCGCTCGGAGGGTGTCCCGGATTTCGCCAACCCACTCCGGTAACTTCAGGCACTGGGCGAGCACGCTATCTTCGACGGAAACGAACCACTGAAACCGCCTGCTCAGCCTCCTGCCAAAGTCCGCCTGATGACGGAACGTGTCGAAGAACAACCACTCCCTACGGGTCTTGGCCGGCCCAGGCTTCGGGAAGTGCGACTGGAGAATTTCATGTGCGCAGACCACAGCGGAAAGAAGCGCCATCGATAGCCCTCAAACCGTTCCCATTGGCATTGTCCTTGAACCGGTGGCCAGTTCAGACTGAACGGAGGTGCTGCCGACTCAAGCAAGCACGAAGGTGGGGAAAGAGCTTCCGTCCGCACCAGGGACCCTCTTGGAATAGCCGACCGCGCAAGACACCGTCCCACCCAGACTGCCGCGTTTCCGCCACGGTCCCCACGTTGCCATGTGCGCCGCGAACGTCGCAAGCGGAGTGACTTCGCCAATGGTGCGGGCATAGATTGCTTCGTCCGCAACCCGCACATCATCCGCAGTCCCCGGATTGTCCGCGAACCGCTCCACGACAACGACGGCATCCCGAGCGAGTTCGTCGGTCATTTCGGGCCAGATTGACCGGCATGCCGCACACGCAATGAGACGGAACTTGCGTTCGCTGAGGCGGTGCTTCCGCTGATTGACAAGGGTGCGAGCCAAGACGTTCGCATCCGTCGCAGCGTACCAGTCCGCTTCCGTCATCGCGTCGCCCTCACGAGTTCAGCGGTTTGCCGCTCCACGCCATGCGCGCGGCTTCGCCGACGGCTTCGCTCAGGGTCGGGTGGCCGTGGGTGCAGCGGGCGATGTCTTCGGCGCTGCCCTTGAACTCCATGATCGTCACGCACTCCGCGATCAGGTCGGACGCGCGCGGGCCGAGGATGTGGACGCCCAGCACGCGATCCGTCTTCGCGTCGGCCAGCACCTTCACGAACCCGTCCTGCTCGTCCATCGCCTTCGCCCGGCCGGTCGCGGCGAACTTGAACTTGCCCACGCGGTACTCGACGCCCTTCTCCTTCAGTTGCTCTTCTGTGAGGCCGACGCTCGCGACCTCCGGCCAAATGTAGATGACGCTGGGGATCGCGTCGTAGTTCATGTGCGGCTTCATGCCGGCCAGCGTTTCGGCGAACACCACGCCCTCCTCGCTGGCCTTGTGCGCGAGCATCGGCCCGGCGATCAGGTCGCCGATGGCGTACACGCCGGGCACGTTCGTGCGGAAGTGCGCGTCGGTGTCGATGCGCCCGCTCTTGGCGTCGTACTTCACGCCCGCGTCGTCGAGACCGAGGCCCGCGGTGTACGGCCGCCGCCCGACGGACACCAGCACGCGGTCGCCGCTGAACGTCAGCTCCTTGCCGTCCTTGCTCTGGGCCTTCACGGTCACGCTGTCGCCGGCCACGCTCGCGCCCGTCACCTTCGTATCGATGTGAATCTCGAAGCCCTGCTTCGTGAGCAGCTTGTGGACCTCGCCCGCGATCTCGCCGTCACACACGGTCAGGATGCGCGGCAGGAACTCCAGCACGGTTACTTTCGCGCCGAGTCGCTTCCACACGGAGCCGAGTTCGAGGCCGATGTACCCGCCGCCGACGACGATGAGGTGCTTCGGCACCGGGTTGAAGTTCAGCGCCTCTGTCGAGCTAACAACGTGCTTGCCGTCGAACTTCATGAACGGCAACTCGGTGCTCTCGCTGCCGGTCGCGAGCAGCACGTTCTTCGTGTCCAGCACGCTCTTCGCGCCGTTCGCGTCGGTCACTTCGACTTTGTTGCCCTTCAAGAGCTTACCCGCGCCGTAGACCGGCGTGACGCCGTACTTCTTGAACAGATACCCGACGCCGCCGGTCAGTTCGCTCACCACCTTCTCTTTGCGCTTGAGCATCGTGTCGAGGTCGAGCGCGACGCTGCCGACCTTGATGCCGTGCCGCGCGGCCTTGTGCAGCGTTTGCTCGTACATCTCGCTCGAATCGAGCAGTGCCTTGCTGGGAATGCACCCGACGTTGAGGCAGGTGCCGCCGAGCGCCTTGTTCGCGCGCTTCTCGACGCACGCGACCTTGAGGCCGAGCTGCGCCGCGCGAATGGCCGCGGTGTAGCCCCCCGGCCCGCCACCGATCACGATCAGGTCGAATGCGTCCGCCATGAATGCTCCAAGCTGGCAGCTACTGATCCGCAGGTAGGGAATCCTGTCTATCTCCTCCTCGCATATGGGAAGGGTAGGTCGGACCCGTCCCACAGACTCCGGAGGAGGTCCGGGTCGCACTTCAGCTCGATGAGGCGGTCGGCGATC
>VGZJ01000344.1 GCA_016872595.1 Planctomycetota bacterium | reverse complement strand
GCGACCACCGGCGGCGCGACCGACTCGGGCGCGGCTTCGGCCACGACCGGTTCCGGTTCCGGTTCCGGTTCCGGCTCGGGCTCGGGCGGCGCGACCGGCTCCGCGACCGCGACGAGCGCGGGCGGCGGCTCGACCGGCTTCAGCGCGGCCGGTTTCGGCGTCGCCTTCGGGAGAACGACGGGCTTGTCCGACTTAACGGCCGGCGGGACGAACGGCTTCAGCGGCGCGGCGGGGGGCGGGGACGCGGGCGTCGCGCTCGCGGCCGGTTTGCCCCCCTTCTTGACGCGCTCCTTCAGCAACTCGGCCTGATCGGGGAGCAGGCCGCTCAGTTGGTTCGTGATGTCCGCGAACCCCAGCTCCTTGCAGAAGTCGAGCAGGAGCTTGTTCTCGACGTTCAACTCTTTGGCCAAGTTGAACACCCGGACCTTCTTCTCTTTCGCGTCTTTCGTCTGCGGGTTCGCCAAGCGAAACTCCTCGTGGGGGTGCTCCGAGCAGCCCCCGGACCGGCCCGCGCACGGGCATACCGGATCGACCGACAGCGCCCCGAATGAGTCCTATTCTAATCGCACCGCCCCCGCTGAACAGGGCGCTTGGGAATTGGCGATTGCCGATTGACGATTGCCGATTGGGAGAGGGCGGAACCTCGTTCAGGTCCTCCAATCGGCAATCGTCAGTTACCAACCAATCTGCAATCGCCAAGGTCTCATTCGGCCGGCTTCGCGTCGGAGGGCGCGTCGGCCGGTGGCTCGGTCGCCTCGCCGGAACCGGACACGGCCACCGCGGGGTCGGGTTCGGGCGCGGCGGCGGATTCCGGCGCGCCGCCCTCGGCGGTCGCCTCCGCGGGCGCGCCGCCCTCGGCCGCGGCCGCGGAGGCCGCGGCCTCCGCTTCGAGTCGGGCGGCTTCTTCGGCCTCGGCGCGGGCCGCTTCCGCGGCCTCTTCCGCCTGCCGCCGCTCCTCCTCGACGCTCTGTTCCATCACCTCGGCGTACTCTTCCGCGTACATCACCACCTCGTCGGCCAGCGGTTCCGGCAGCCCGGTGAACTCGCCCAGCCCGGCGGCGTCGGTCATGGTAATGTCGTTGTACGACAGGAACCCTTCCTCAATGAGGCTGTTGGTCAGTTCGGCCGACGCGCTCGGCAGTTGCCCGAACCAGCGTTCGGCGCGCTCCAGCGCCTCGGCCAGTTCGTCGTGCGTCATAATCTCGATGTCCCAGCCGACGAGCTTGGACGCGAGCCGCACGTTCTGCCCGCGGCGGCCGATGGCGAGCGAGAGTTGGTCGTCGGTCACGAGCACGATGGCCCGGCCGAGCCGCGGGTACGTGAACACGTCCGAAATCTGCGCCGGCTGGAGCGCGTTGGGGATCAGCACTTGGAGCGCGTCGTTCCAGCGCACGATGTCGATGCGCTCGCCGTTCAACTCTTCGATCACGTTCTTGATGCGGCTCCCGCGGACCCCGACGCACGCGCCGACCGCGTCCACCTTCATGTCGATGCTGGTGACGGCGACCTTCGAGCGGTACCCGGCCTCGCGCGACACGGCCCGGATGTCGATGATGCGCTCGTCGATCTCCGGGATCTCTTCCTCGAACAGTGCCTTCACGAACTCCGGGTGCGCCCGCGACAGCACCACCTTGACGCGGTGGCCCTGCTTGCGGACCTCCAGAATGATCGCCTTGACGCGTTCGCCGACGTGGTGCGTCTCGCCCGGGATCTGCTCGCTCCGCGGCAGGAGCGCTTCGGTCTTGGCGTTCAGTTGGACGATGGCGGTGCCGGCGTCCACGCGGGTGACGGTGCCGACCACAAGTTCGTACCGCTTGCCGGCGAACTCGTTGAACACGGTGTCCGACTCGGCCTCGCGGATCTTTTGAATGATCATCTGCTTGGCCGACTGCGCCGCGATGCGTCCCAGTTCTTCGGGGTCCATGTCCTTGTCGCGGAACCGGGCGACGATAGTGCCGGTCACTTCGTCGATGGAAACGAACACGCCCTCTTCGACCTGTTCCTTCTTCTCGATGGCGACCTGAATGGCCGAGGCGATGCCCTTGAGGATGGTTTCCTTGGGGATCTTGCGCTCTTCGTGGAGCTTATCGACGAGTTCGAGGATCGCCGCGCCGGGGTTCTTCTTGTCGTCGGCCTTCTTGAGAACCATGTTTCGTGCCCTCTGGCAGAGGTGCGCCGTCAAACGGCGGCACCGGCTCTGGAAGCGCCACGCCGCGGGAGCCGGGCGGCGCGTCCGCGCGGCCATTGGCCGAACGAACCGCGACCCGACACCCCGACGCGGGCGGCCCAGAGCCGGTGCATCGTTGGTGTGGTTGTCGGAGGTATTATTGCGCCCGCCGCGCCAAGAAGCAAGGGGAACGGCGGAGAAAACTGCCGCAACGGAAGCGCGCGGGCGGGTTTATCCCGGCCGTGTTCGCTACCGGCGGCGGCGCGGCCGGTCGTCGCGTTCGTCGTCCTCGTCGCGCGGGCGGCGGGTCGGCTTCCGCGGCCGGTCGTCCCCGTCCTCCTCCACTTCGATCTCGTCGTCGTCGAAGTAGGACTCGTCCTCGTCGTTCTTATTCTTCCGCGCCGGCCTGACGAAAAAGGCGAGCAGACCGGCGATCACGAACCCGGCGGGGAAGAAGAAGATCGGCCGCGCGCGCTCGTCGGACATGTCGAGTTCGCCATCGGCGAGGAGGATAACGAACGGCAGCGCATAGGTGACGAGCAGCAGGACCCCGGCGATCACGCCCTTGCGCTTGAGCGCCAGTGCGCCGCCGATCACGCCCAGAGGGACGCCGGCGATCATCGTATATAGGGCCAGTTTGGTCCGCGCGAGCCGCTTCTCGTTCACGATCAGTCGCCGGCCACCGGCGCGACTCTTATCGGCCTCGATTTCGGTCTCCCTTTTTTTCACAGCGTCCAACGCCACAAGCCCCATCAACCCGCCACCGGCCGCGCCGAGGAGCGCGAAGATCATTACGACGACTCGCATAACCGCCTCGCGTGCGAGGGAAGGACAACGCAAGCAGTGTATTGACGCGGTGCGCGCCACGGCTCCGCGGGCGCGCGGCGTTGCGAGCGGCCGGGTTCATCCCGGCCGTGTTCCGCGCAACGAAGACGGCCGGGATAAACCCGGCCGCTCGCCAGATGCAAGTTCATTCCTTGCCCAACACCAGATCGACGACCCAGCAGCCGCGGACGTGCGTGCCCGGCTCGCGACAGTGGTTGAGGATGTCGTCGCTGTCGCACCCGGCGTCTTGCAAGGCGTCCGCCAGAATCGGCATCGCGCTAAACTCGCGCGACTCGTATATCGTCCGGGCGAGGGCAACCGTGGTGTCCGTGCGCCACTCCGGGGCGAACGCGACCGGGCGGAACGGGTTCCCGACGATGTGCCGCAATAATTCGGCTTGTGCCGCGCTCTCGCTTGGATCACCGAGGCAAGGCGATGCTGGTCCCTCTTGAAATGCGTCGGGTTCGATCTTGGAGATGCAGACCGCATCTGTCGCGTTGTCGGCTGTGCCAATAGGATTCGCTTCCGCGAAGTCCCAGACCGCGTTGGCCGCGAGCCAGCGCGAAACCCCAATTGGTCCCCCGTGGTACGAGAGGCCATCAGCGTATGCCATTGCGTCGCCGGCCAGTCTCTCAGTCGCCACGACCGGCAACGGGGTTTCGACTGCTTCTTCCAATTGGGCGATGCGCTCGCGCGATCGATTGTCCAGAAGGTGATCGATGCGATTGCAGCACGCCAAAGCGAACAGCCGTTCCTTCCGACGGCTCGTGTAACGGGCCACGAACCGAAGCATCGGTTCTGGGTCTCTGCACGCCAGCCATTCCGCTTCGGTCATCGGCGCACCTCACTTCACGCTGACCACCACCGGCGCGCTCCAGTGGCCGGCGCGGTTGGTGTCGTCGCGCCAGCGGGCGCGGACGCGGTACTCGCCCGGTTCCTTGAACACCGCGGCGGGGATTTCGACCGTGCGGCCTTCGGCCACTTCCTTCTTCCAGTAGTCGTCCAGCTCGTAGCGGCCGTGCGCCCCGACGCGGCCGACGCGCCACTCCAGCGCCGCGGCCTTTTGCTTGGCGGGCGAAGCGAACTCGGAGGCCTCGAAGGTGAAGGCGTCCGCCTTCGGGCGCGTCGCGGTCGGCTTCGCCGGAATCTTGTCGTCCTTTGCTTCGTGCGCGAGGTAGCCCCAGCCGTAGCCGCGCTGGTCGCCGTCGTTGGGGGCGTACTTGCCGCCGGGCCGCACGTCGGTGCAGAACTCGATGATGTACTTCTGGAACCCGGCGAAGTCCGGCGTCGCGATGGTCCGCTTGAACTGCCCGCCGAAGTAGCCGCCGTTCGTGGTCGTCAGGAAGTACGCCCCCTTCGGGTTGATCCGCGGGGAGAAGTTCCAGCGCGCTTCGTCCAATCGCGGCCAATCGACCTCGTGATTCTTCGGGGTCAGCGCGCGGCCGAGGTCGGCGGTAAGCTGGCCGATCTGCCCGCATCGCGCGGTGCCGTCGGCGGCGAATAGGTCGAGGATTTCGCGCGCCCGGTTGCGGTACTCGATGCCGATGGCCGGGTGGCGCAGGCAGCCGATGGCTTCGATGTAGCCGGGTTGGTGGTGCCGCGGCACGAAGATCATGTCGTTGTCCCACGGGATCGGTGCCCACTTGCCGTCCGGGTGCTGGTAGTAGCCGTGGTTGCCGTCGGGCCGCAGATCGACGTTGCCGAGCAAGCGGTTCAGCGCGTGGAAGCTGTAGTACGCGGGCAGGTCGAGGTTCTTCCGCCACCAATCCTCTTTGGGGTTCGACCGCATCCCGTTCAGGAAGTCGCCCCACTGCTTCTGCGCGGTGGCGTCCGTCGTGCCCTTCGGCAAGTGTTTGATGCCGCTCTGCGCGCTCATCGTTACGCCGTCACCGAGGTTCTTGTCGGAGAGCAGCTTCGGCTCGAAGTCGCCGAGCGCGACGTACAACCCCCACAGATCGCCCGCGTACTGGTCCTTCGCGTTCACCTCGTCGGCGCTCGTGACAACGCGCCATTGCACCCACGTCGCTGGCGGGCTGGGCACGCCCGCGAGCCGGTAGCTGCGCATCGAGAGCACTTCGTCGAGGCCAGAAATGCCGCGCAGAATCGGCAGGTACGGCGTCGAGCCGCCGGGGTTCAGGTCGAGGCCGTGAACGGGGCCGGGGAACGGCACGCCGTCGTGATCGACGAAAGGCACCGTGCGCCCCGCGAACTTCACCGCCCACTTGTTCTTCCCCGCGATGTGCGCGCTGCCCTGCCCGCGGTTGCTGTACTGGATGTGGTCGTACACCACGCCGCGATACACCAATGTGCCCTGCTGCCGCTGCTTGTGAACGCCGGGGTTCCACTGGCTGTTCGCCACGTCATCGGCGCGGGCGATGAGTTGCAGCGCTTGCAGCGTGCCGAGGAACTCCGCGGAGTAGGTGACGTTGGGGGCTTTGCCCGGTTCGCGCGAGCCGGTCCACGCGGCCGGGCCGCCGTCGCACCACCACGCGAAGTTCGGCGACGGCTCCTCCGCCGCGGGGAACCGAACCGGCTTGTCGTCTTTGCCGGTCGCGACGACGCGATAGCGGATCAGGTGCCGGTGCTTCTGGTACGAGGCCGGCACGCGCACGCTGAACACGCCGTCGTTGGCGGTCGCGTCGCCGTCCTTGCCGTCGTCGCGCATGGGCAGGTCGGCCCAGTCCTTCTCGTACGCGGGGTCCATTTTGCGGACGTACTTGCCCGGCGCGACGCTCTGCACCTTCAGCACCGCGGACTTGGTGCCCGGCGCGAGCGCGGCCGTGACCAGCACGACGGCATCCGGCTTCGGCGCGCCCGGTTCGTGCCGCACGTCACCGACCTTGACGCCCTTCGGCAACTCGGTCACCTTCGGCGCTTCGACCTTCGGCGCGGGCACGGATTCGCGCGGCGCGGGCGCAATCGCGATCTGCGGCGGCTCCGGTTCCGGCGGCGCGGGGGGCCGTGGCGGTTCCGGCGCGTCGGGAATGATCAGCCGCCCGGTGCGCGGCGTTGGCGCGGGCGGCGTAATGGCAACAGTGCGCTCGGCCGGGCGCGGTTCGGGCTTCGCGTCGCACCCCACCGACACCAGCAGTACGACGAGCGCGAGCAAACGGGCGGCCATAACTGTTCCTGCGCACGACGGAAAGCGAATGGCGCTCATTAGACTCGTTGCGCAATAGGTGTTGGTTCAGTCGCACTTCGGCCAGACGATCCTGTGTGGTCGTTACCCGTACATCCGGTTGTGGAGTCCGGCGACGTTCTTCATCATCACCGTGTGACGACGGGGCG